>NC_009952.1:620000-936958 GCF_000018145.1 Dinoroseobacter shibae DFL 12 = DSM 16493 | reverse complement strand
CGGCTGCACCCTCTCGGCCGCCATCGCCGCCGAACTGGCCAAGGGCGCGGACCTGCGCGGCGCGATCACCGCTGCCCATGGCTACCTGCAAGGGGCCATCGCCGCCGCCGACCGGCTCGATATCGGGACGGGCCACGGCCCGGTTCACCATTTTCACGAGGTCTGGCCATGACCCCCATCGCCATCCTCGGCGCGGGCATCGCGGGCCTCTGCGTCGCGACCGAACTGGCCGCCCGCGGCGCGCAGGTCACTCTGCACGACCCCGCTGGCCCGCCCGGCGCGCATCACTGCTCCTGGTGGGCGGGGGGGATGCTGGCGCCCTGGTGCGAATACGAGAACGCCGAGGAGCCGGTGCTGATCCACGGGCAGGAGGCGCTCGACTGGTGGGGCGTGCGCACAACCGTCACCCGCCGCGGCACGCTGGTGGTGGCGGCGCCCCGCGACCGGCGCGACCTCGACCGCTTCGCCCGCCGCACCCATGGCCACCGCCCGGTCACCGCCGACGAGATCGCCACGCTGGAACCCGATCTCGGCGCGCGCTTCCCCGCAGGCCTGTTTTTCGAAGGCGAGGCCCATCTCGACCCCCGCCGCGCCCTGCAAGACCTCGCCGACGCGCTCGCCGCCCAAGGCATCCCGATCCGCCCCGGCCCGGCCCCCGCCGAGGCCCGCGTCGTCAATTGCACCGGCCTCGCCGCCCGCACCACCTTGCCCGGGCTGCGCGGCGTGAAGGGCGAGATGCTGGTGCTGCGTGCCCCCGACATCCGCCTCACCCGGCCCATACGCCTGCTGCACCCGCGCATCCCGCTCTACATCGTGCCGCGCGGGGACGGGGTCTACATGCTCGGCGCCACCATGGTGGAGGCCGAGGATCGCGGCCGCATCTCCGCCCGGGCCATGCTGGAGCTGCTCAGCGCGGCCTACGCGCTCAACCCCGCCTTCGCAGAGGCCGAGATCCTCGAGATCGGCACCGACCTGCGCCCGGCCTTCCCCGACAACCTGCCCCGCGTCACGCGGCAAGGCGATGTCACCCATGTGAACGGGCTCTACCGCCACGGCTACCTGATGGCCCCGGCGCTCGCCCGCGAAACCGCCGACGCCCTGCTCGGCCCCGCCCCGACGGAGACCCCCCATGCAGCTCATCATTAACGGCGAGACCCGCACGACCGAGGCCGCGACCCTCGCGGACCTGCTGACCGAGCTCGGCCATTCCGGCAGCGTCGCGACGGCCGTGAACGAAATCTTCGTGCCCGCCGCGACCCGCGCCACGCAAACCCTCTCCCCCGGCGACCGGATCGAGATCCTCGCCCCGATGCAAGGCGGCTGAGCCATGCCCGACACCGCCACCCCCCGGACGCGGCCCTTCTACGGCACGACGCTGACTCATCCGCTCATGCTGGGCACGGCGCAATACCCTTCCCCCGCGATCCTGGCCGAAGCCTTCCGCGCCTCGGGCGCCGGGGTCGCCACCGTGTCGCTACGCCGCGAGGGCGCGGGCGGGGCGGGCCAGACCTTCTGGACGATGATCCGCGATCTCGGCGTCGCGGTCCTGCCCAACACCGCCGGATGTCACTCGGCGCGCGAGGCCGTGACCACCGCGCAGATGGCCCGCGAAGTGTTCGAGACCGACTGGATCAAGCTGGAGGTGATCGGCAATACCGACACCCTGCAGCCGGACGTGTTCGAACTGGTTGCCGCCACGCGCACGCTCACCGCGGACGGGTTCAAGGTTTTCCCCTACTGCACCGAGGATCTGGTGGTGGCCGAGCGCCTGCTCGATGCCGGGGCCGAGGTGCTGATGCCCTGGGGCGCGCCCATCGGGACCGGGCTGGGGCTGAACAACCCCTACGGGCTGCGGACCTTGCGCGAACGCTTTCCGGAGGTGCCCATGGTCGTCGATGCCGGGATCGGCCTGCCCTCTCACGCCGCCGCGGCGATGGAGATGGGCTTTGACGCGGTCCTGCTGAACACCGCCGTCGCCAGGGCCGGGGATCCGGTCGCCATGGCCGTCGCCATGGCCCGCGCGACCGAGGCAGGCGCGCTGGCTTGCGCCGCCGACCCGATGGAGCCGCGCGACATGGCCGCCCCCTCGACCCCCGTCATCGGCCAGGCGTTCCTGTCATGAGCGCGCTGCATCCGTTCTACCCGATCTTCGACCGCGCCGAATGGCTGATCCGCCTGCTGCCGCTGGGGATCAAGCTGGTGCAACTGCGCGTCAAGGACCAGCCGCCCGAGGTGATCCGGGCCGAGATCCGCGCCGCCAAGGGGCTCTGCGCCGAACATGGCTGCACCCTGGTGGTCAACGATCACTGGCAGATGGCGATTGCCGAGGGCTGCGACTGGGTCCACCTGGGACAGGAAGACCTCGACACCGCCGATCTGGGCGCCCTGCGCGCCGCCGGGATTAAGCTGGGCATTTCCACCCATGACGAGGCCGAACTGGACCGCGCGCTGGCCTGCAAGCCTGCCTACATCGCGCTCGGCCCGATCTATCCCACCATCTTGAAGAAGATGAAGTGGGAGCAGCAAGGCATTGAAAAGCTGACGGAATGGAAGTCCCGGATCGGGGATGTTCCGCTGATCGCCATCGGCGGGATGACTCCCGACCGCGCGCCCGGTGCACTGGCCGCCGGGGCCGATGTGGTCTCTGCCGTCACCGATATCACCCTGAACCCCGACCCCGAAGCGCAGGTGCGCCGCTGGCTGGAGGTGCTGGGATGACCCGCTACGCGCGCCAGGTCCAACTGCCGCAGGTCGGCGCCGAAGGTCAGGCGCGGCTGGCGGCGGCCCATGTGCTGGTCATCGGCGCGGGCGGGCTCGCGGCCCCAGCCCTGAGTTATCTCGCAGGCGCGGGCGTGGGGCGGATCACGGTGATGGATGCGGACCGCGTGAGCCTGTCGAACCTGCACCGCCAGACGCTCTTCACCATGGACGATATCGGCGCGCCCAAGGCCGAGGCCGCCGCCGCGCGCCTGCGCGCGCAGAACCCCGAGGTGACGATCACCGCGCTCTGCGAGGCCTTCACCCCGGCCAACGGCGCGGCCCGGCTCGCCGGGGTCGACCTGGTGCTGGATTGCGCCGACAGCTATGCGGCCAGCTACACCGCCTCGGACCTGTGCGGGCCGGTGCCGCTGATCACTGCCTCGGTGCTCGGGGCCTCGGGCTACGTGGCAGGCTGCTGCGGCGGTGCGCCGTCCTTGCGCGCGCTTTTCCCCGACCCGCCCGACAGTGCCGCGAGTTGCGCCACCGCGGGCGTGTTCGGCCCGGTGGTCGGCGCCCTGGGGGCATTGCAGGCGCAGATGGCGCTGGGGGCGCTCCTCGGGCTGAAGCCCTCCTCGCTCGGCCAGGCGATCACCCTCGACACCGCCACATGGCGGATGGCCAGCTTCCGCTTCGACGCAGCCCCGGAGCCGGACCGCGCCCTGCGCTTCATCGCCGCCAGTCAGATCACCGAGACCGACGCGGTCTACGACCTGCGCCCGGAATCCGAAGCCCGACACACTGTCGGGCAGGGTGCCATACGTTTGCCCGACACTTGCCCGACACAAATCCGACCGGCAAAACGGGTCGTTCTGGCCTGCTCCAGCGGATTGCGCGCCTGGCGTCTCGGCACTGCCCTCGGCCCCGATTTTCCCGGCGAAATCGTCCTTGTCGCCGATCCCCAACAGGAGACCACCCCATGAAATACCTCGCCCTCGCCGCGGCCTTGTGCACCGCGACCCCGGCCCTTGCCGCCGACAAGATGACCTTGCTTCTGGACTGGTTCGTGAACCCCAATCACGGCCCCATCATCATCGCCGAGGAGCGCGGCTATTTCGCCGAAGCGGGACTCGAGGTCGAGGTGATCGCCCCCGCCGATCCGTCGGCCCCGCCCAAGCTGGTGGCCGCGGGGCAAGGCGATCTGGCGGTCAGCTACCAGGCGCAGACCCATCTGCAAGTGCATGAAGGACTTCCGCTTTTGCGCGTCGGCACCCTGATCGCCACGCCGCTCAACTGCCTGCTGGTGCTGGCGGACGGCCCGATCCAGAGCCCCGCGGACCTCAAGGGCGGCAAGATCGGCTTTTCCGTCGCCGGCGTCGAAGAGGCGCTCCTGCGCGCGGTGCTCGGCAAATACGGCGTCGCCTTCGAGGATGTGGACCTCGTCAATGTCAACTTCTCCCTCTCGCCCGCGCTGATGTCCGGCCAAGTCGACGCGGTGATCGGCGCCTACCGCAATTTCGAGCTCAACCAGATGGAGATCGAGGGCATCGCGGGCAACTGCATCTATATCGAGGAAGAGGGCGTGCCCCCCCATGACGAGCTGATCTACGTCGCCCATGCCGAGACCATGGACCGCGACAAGATCACCCGGTTCCTCGGCGCGGTCGAAAAGGCCACGCAATACATCGTCAACCACCCCGACGCGGCGTGGGAGATCTTCTCCGGCACGGCACCGGAGCTGAACGATCGCCTGAATTCAATGGCTTGGGAGGATACGCTGCCGCGATTTGCCCTGCGGCCCGCCGCGCTCGACGAGGGCCGCTATGCCCGGTTCGAGGCGTTCCTGCTGGAGAGCGGCCTCATCGACAGCCTCAATCCCGTGGCGGACATCGCCGTGGACGTGACCGCGCAATGAGCAGTTCGGGGACCGGCTACGGCACCGCGGTCACCGCCTGGCGTGCGGCGGCCCCGGACTGGGACGCCTACACCCGCCACGCCTTCGTCGAGGGCCTGCGCGACGGCACCCTGCCGCGCGCGGCCTTCCTGCACTACCTCGCGCAGGACTACGTGTTCCTGAAACACTTCTCCCGCGCCTGGGCGCTGGCGATCGTCAAGGCCGACACCCTTCCCGAGATGGAGGCGGCGACAGCCACGGTTCATGGCCTGCTTCATTACGAGATGGGGCTGCATGTGAAGATCTGCGCCGAGGCCGGGATCGACGCCGAAACCCTCGCCGCCACGCCTGAGCATCCGGGCAACATGGCCTATACCCGCTACGTGCTGGAGGCCGGGTATTCGGGCGATTTCCTCGATCTTCTGGCGGCGCTGGCCCCTTGTGTGCTGGGCTATGGCGAGATCGGCGCGCGGCTCGCGGCCGAGGCGACGTCCGACACCTATGGCGACTGGATCGGGACCTATGCGGGCGACGACTACCAGGGGATTTGCCGCGATGTGGGCGCGCTGATCGACGGGGCGCTGACCCATCGGCTCGGCCCGGATTACGCGACCCTGCCGCGGTTTGCGATGCTGTCGGCCCGGTTCGCCCAGGCCACGACGCTGGAGGTCGGTTTCTGGGACATGGGGCTCAGCCCCAGCAGCGCCCCGGCGTGACCCGCGGCCCCGCCATCCGGGTCGAAGGCAGCGCGCGGAGCGAGGGCGCGCCGCTCTTCGCGCAGCTGTCCCTGACCCTGGAAGGCGCGGGCTGGACCTGCCTGCTCGGCGCGTCCGGGGTCGGCAAATCCACGATCCTGCGGCTGATCGCGGGGCTGGAATCCCACGTCACCTTCGACGGGGCGATCACGGCGGCGGATGGCGCGGACCTGTCGGGGCGCATCGCCTATATGGCGCAAAGCGACCTGCTGATGCCCTGGGCCAGCGTGACGGAGAATGTCTGCCTCGGCGCGCGGTTGCGCGGGCAAACGCCCGATGCCGCGCGGGCGCGGGACCTGATCGACCGGGTCGGGCTGACCGCGCATGCCCACAAACGCCCCGGCGCCCTGTCTGGCGGGCAACGCCAGCGCGCCGCCCTGGCCCGCACCTTGATGGAGGATCGGCCCGTCATCCTGCTGGACGAGCCGTTCTCGGCCCTCGATGCCCGCACGCGTTCCGAGATGCAGGAACTGGCGGTGGAACTGCTGCGGGGGTGCACGGTGCTCCTGGTCACCCATGACCCGGCAGAGGCCGCGCGCCTCGGCCATGCGATCTTCATCCTGGAGCCTTCGGGCCTGTCGGAGGTCACACCGCCGCCGGCCCCGGTGCCCCGCGCCATCGACGACCCGGACACGCTGGCGCTGCAAGGGGCGCTGCTGCGCCGGTTGCGGGAGGGGGCGGCATGAAACTGTCCCACGGGCTGGCCGCGACCACTTTCCTGCTGATGATCTGGCAGGGCATCGTCAGCCTGACAGGCGTGGCCTCCTTCATCCTGCCGGGGCCCGCCCGCGTCTGGACCGCGTTCTGGGAAAACCGGGGCCTGATCGCCGACCACGGGCTTGTGACCCTGACCGAGGTGGTGCTGGGCTTGCTGATCGGCGGGGGCCTGGGCGTGATCACGGCGCTGACGCTTGCGATCAGCCCGGCGGCGCGGGTGCTGCTGCGCCCGATGCTGGTGTTCTCGCAAGCCCTGCCGGTCTTTGCGCTCGCCCCGATCCTGACGCTGTGGCTCGGCTACGGGCTGGGCTCCAAGGTGGCGATGGCGGTGCTGATCATATATTTCCCCGTGACCTCGGCGTTTTTCGACGGGCTGATGCGGGTGCCGCCGGGGTATCTGGACCTTGCCCGGACCATGGGGGCGACGCAGCGCACCATCCTGTGGCGCATCCAGGTGCCCAATGCCCTGCCGAGCCTCGGGTCGGGCTTCAAGCTGGCGGCGGTCTACGCGCCGATCGGGGCGGTGATCGGGGAATGGGTGGGCTCTTCCCAGGGGCTCGGCTACCTGATGCTGCTGGCCAATGGGCGTGCCAAGACCGACCTGATGTTCGCGGCGATGCTGGCGCTTGGGGTGATGTCGGTGCTGCTTTATGTGCTGGCGGACCGGGTGGCGCAGCGGCTGACCGCGCGGGCGAGCTAGACCAGCGGCTCGTCCCGGGGCCGCGTGCGCCAGACCACGTAGAACCGCGCGAAGGTCATCAGGGCGAAGGCGGTCATCAGCCCGGTCTCGGGGCTCAGGGCTTCGCGCCAGACCACGTAGACCGCCCCCCCGGCGAGCGAGATCGTGGCATAGAGGTCTTCCTTCAGAACCGAGGGTTGCAGCCCGCAGAGCACGTCGCGGATCATCCCGCCCGCGATCCCGGTGGTGCAGCCGAGGATGATCGCGATCACTGGCGAGACCCCGGCGCCGAGCGCGATCTGCAGCCCGATCAACGTGAACAGCGCCAGCCCCACCGCATCGAGATACAGCAGCAGCCGCAATCGCCGCCCGCCCCCGGCGCGCATGCTCCGCGCGGCCATGTAGGAGACGAGGGCCACGGGCACCGCCGTCGCGATGTAAGTCAGATCCTCGATCCAGAAGACCGGGAACCGGCCGATCAGGATGTCACGCAAGGTGCCCCCGCCCACGGCCGTGACCACCGCCAGCACCACCGCACCGAACGGGTCGAACCCCTGCCGGACCGCCTGGATCGCGGCGGAGGCGGCCATGACGGCGGTCGCAAGAACGGTCAGCGCGACAACAAGCGGGGCTAGGGAAGTGAGCATCCAGGGGGCGGGGTCAGAGCGGCCGGGTCAGCTTGCGCATCCCGATCCCCGCCTCGCCTCCGGTTTCGGGCTGCAGGGTCTGGCATTGAAGGCCCGACGCGGCCTGGAGAGTGCAGGCGATGTCGCGCCGGTGGATATAGCCGCCATCGCCGCAGGACAGGTTGTCGGCCTCGATGACCTGCAGCTGTCCGGTCGTGCCGAACCGCGCCGTGACCGGGCCGGTACAATCGGTGCCGTCGCTGCCGCGCATGACCTGCTTGCCGTCGCCTTGCCCGTTGAAGCACATCTGCCAGGTCGGGTAGGTGATCACCTCGTCCGTGTCCACATCGCGGGTGGCGTAGGTGCTGTCGAGGCTCCAACAGCCATAGAGCGCGCCCAGATCGCCCCGCGACCAGGCCACCGGGTCGAGCGGCTGAAAGGGGTCGGGCGCGGCGGCGGTGCATTGCAGGCGGGCCAGCTCCCGCTCCGCGGCGAGCACCCGTTCGCGCAGATCGATGGTGCGCGCCTCCGCCGCCATGAGCGACGCGCGCGCCGCATCCGTGCGCGCGCCGGGGCAGGCATTGGGCAGCAACGGCAGGTTGAGCGCGCAGGCCTGCAGCGCCAGCCAGGCGCTCCCCCCGGTCAGCGCCACCAGCCCGATCGCCAGCACCGTGTTGCGCAGCCGTGCCGCCATGTCGCCTCTCCGGGTCGCTTGCTTCCGTCACGAACCATGATCGACCGCCTCGTCGCAGGCGTCAAACGCAATCGGGGTCCGCGCGCGGTTTTCATGCGCGAAACCCCTTTGTTGCGCGGAAAGGGCGCGCTAGGCTGCGCAGGCATTTCTGTCGGGATTTCAATGAAACGCCTATTCCCCCTGATCGCTCTTTTGCTGCTGCTTGGCCTGGCCCTGCCCCTGCGGGCCGAACCCATCAAGGTTCTGTATTTCAACGGCACCCACCACCACCCAACCCATACGCGCCAGATGCGCCAGGATATGTCGGACTGGCTCAACAGCTCCGAGAAGGGTCAGACCTTCCGCTCGACCTATGTGCTGGCTGAACGGACGGGCGTTCTGGCCGAGGCGCTGACCGCCCACCCGGACACCGTGGTTCTGGTGCTGGACCTGATGAACCGTTCCTCGGTCATCGGACAGGCCGACCGGGCCGCGTTACAGCAGTTTTATGCCAGCGGCCGTCAGGCCCTGATGCTGGATGGATCGTTCGGGATCCGCAACATGCGTATCTCACGCGCCCCCGAGGTGGCGTTTCCCGGCTCCGAATCTTCCAGTGGGGCCTTGCTTGCCAATCAGATCACCGCACTTGCGAAGGCCGGTGGCGGTATACTGATCGGTACGGATCATGAGGGCTGGCAGACCGGTGCAAATGCCGCGCTGCGGGCGCTGATCCCCGATGCACAGTTCCGTGGGACCACGAACCCCTCCACCGACGGGCAGTTCCTGGGCGACGTGCTCCTGACCGGATTCATGCCGGTGAAGCCCATTGTCCTTCTACGCCACTGGGAATCGGTGCCCAACCAGGGCGAGGCACCGGTCGGCACCTTCAACAGCTTTACCGGCGCCCCGCTGCAACTCTATTCCCTGGTGGAGGCCGCCGATAAGCCCGGTGGCGGGCGCAAGCGGCCCTATATCTCGGCCTCCTTCGATCCGGGCGAGGCGCGCTACGACATCGACAGCGAGGTCGCGCCGGAACCGGCCCTGCCCGACAACATGCCGACGCGCAAGGGACCGCCTCGCTAGCCACGCCTAGCGAATTGCCAGTTCCAGAAGCTCCGTCTGGCCCATGTCCGGGCGCGCGACAAACGCGTCGAGATCGGCCCAGAACGCCGCAAGCGGGTCGAGAAGCGCTGTCTGCCCCGCCTCGGACAGCTCGCTGACCAGCGTGTCATAGGCCGATCGCCGGGTCGCCTCGGGGAAATCCGTGCCCAGCGTTTCCAGCATCGCGCGATAGGACAACAGATAGGTCTGCTGCTCGTTGCGCAGGGCGGTCAGCCGTTCCACCGTGCTGCGGAACGACTGCATCAGTTGCGCCCGCTGGTCCCCGATGGACACCCCCACCCGGTCGCGCAGGGCGCGCGCGGCACTGTCCATCTGGCCGATCTGCAAATTGTCGGCCACCAGCGTCTCGACGAAGGCCGCCCCGCTCAGGAGAGAGGATTTCGCCGCCTGTTTGAGCGACTGCGCGGCGCGGTCCTGGAACAGCCGAAACTCCAGCTGTACCTCTTCCAGCGCCTGCTTGCGGCGCGGGTCGAGCTCGTCGCGCGCCAGCCCGTCCAGGGTGGCGACCGGATCGCCCGCCGCCTCGGTCTCGCCCCCCTCCGCCGCCCGGACCCAGCCGTCGCGGATGGCATCGAAGCTCTCCTCGGCGACGATATGGGCGGCAATCACCGGGCGCATCCCGAAAAACGTGCCCGCCAGCGCGCGGCCGGTGCGCGGGTTGAACATCGGGTATTCGCGGCGTTGGGCGGTGTAGATCTGCGCCGCCTCCGCATCGATCGCACCGCCGCGGGTGACCAACCCGCCCGCCTGCCCGTGGCGCCGCCCCACCGCGTTCAGCCGAAACGGCTCCAGCATCAGTTCCTCGGCATTGCCGTAGACATCAAACAGGCCTACCGGGTTGGCTTGGCGGATGCCCACGGGCCGCAGCTGGTCCGTAGCCCGCCCGCCGGTCTGGAAATGGGCATAGCCGTCCAGGGTGCCTTCGGCGAAAAACCGGCGCCCCGCGAACAGCGTCGGGTCGATCTTCGCCCCGCCGCGCACGGCGTATTCCCATTCGGGTTCCGTGGGCAGGCGCAGGAAGCCCTGGCGCTCCCCTTCGCGCGGCAGGGCGTCGGGCGCGTTCTGCAACAGCCATTCGGTATAGGCCTGGGTCAGGGCCACGGCTTCGAACCAGCTCAGCCCGCCCTGGGCGAAGCTGTCGCGCGGGCCGAAGCGCGCGTCGCAATCGCCCGTCAGCGCACGGTATTGCGCCACGGTCAGCTCGTAACGCGCGATGTAGTAATGCGACGTCCCGGCCTCGGCATCGGTGAAGGCCCCGCGCAGATACGCCTGGCTGAGATAGTCGGAATAGCCCGTCGAAGGCTCCGACTGCCCCATCCGGAACCGGCGGTCGTCGAGCGGATTGCCCACATCCACGGGCACGACCACGCGCTGGAACGCCATCGCCCCGCCGCAGGGCATCGGCAGCATCAGGTCCGCGGGGGCCGCGTCGCCGCGCACGGTGCCGGGGTCGGTCAGCTCCGACCCCCAGCCGGGTTGGGCCGGGGCCGCCTCGGGCTGCGGCAAATCCAGCGGTGCAACCGCGTCCTGGGCAAGCCCGGGCGCGGCCAGCAGGCAGACCGCGGCGAGCAGCGCCCTCATGCCGCCCCCTCCCGCAGGACCGAGGCCGGGTCCGCCCTGGCCGCCGCGCGCGCCGCAAAAAGGGCCGTGGCGGTCACGAAGACCAGCACGCCCGCGCATATGATCCCGACTTCGACCAGCGACAGGGTCACGAGACGCTGCCCTTCGGGCATGCCCCCTGCAAACAGGGCCTCGGCCACCCGCGCCGCCCCGAGGAACAGGCCGAAAGACACCGCAAGCCCGATCAGCCCGCAGGCCAGCGCCTGGATCACCGGAAACACCCAGAGCGAGGCCGCCGGCAGCCCCATCAGCGCCAGTGTCGCCAGGACCCGCCGCTTGCGCGCCACCTCGGACCAGAAGCCGAAGACCAGCGCCGCCGCGAGCCCGATGCTGGCCACCGATGCCGTCAGCACCAGCGCAAGGTCGAGATTGCGCCCGAGGTTCAGCACCCCTGCCACCTCCGCCGTGCGGGCCTCGGTCCGGATGTTGAAGCGTTGCTCGATGCGGGTTTGCAGCGGGGCAAGCAGGGTCAGATCCCGCGCGAAGACGCGCATCCCTTCGAAATCCGCGACCCGCTCGGCCATATCGCGACCTTGGGCGATGCCGTATTCAGGCAGGGCATAGGCGTCGTAGAACGCCTCCACCAGGTCGAGCACGGCGATGTCGGTCAGCACTGCGCGCCCGGCGAGCCGCTCCGGCGGCAGGACCGCGACCACGGTCAGCGGCAGTGCCAGTTGCCGTGGCCGGTCGCTGGCCTGGGTGATGACCTGGATCTCGGCGCCCGCGGCGAGGGACAGCTGCTCGGCCAGCCCCGCGCTCAGGATCGCCTCCCCCGGCCCGAGGGTCCGCCCGTCAAGGGTCGGATCACCGGTGCCGGAGGGCACGAGGATCGCGTCGCGCTTGCCGCGCCCGCCGACCTCCCGCACGTTGACGAAATCGAACAGGGACCGGGTTTTCAGGGTCACGAACCCGGCCTCGGGCCAGCCGCGGACCTCTTCGGCGTCCTCGGCGCGGAAGCTCTGGTTGCCTGACGTGTCGATCTGCAACGCGGCCGGATCCGACAGAAGCCGCCCGATCAACGCGTCATAAACCCCGTTCTTAACCCCCAGCAGCACCAGCAGAGGCACCAGAACCCCGGCCAGAACCGCCACGTTGCACAGCAATTGCATCCGCTCGCGCAGCAGGTCCTTCAGTGCGAGGCTCGCCAGCAGTTTCATGCCGCGGCCTCCGTCCGGGCCGCGAGGACCGAGCGGACGGTGCCCGGGGCCGCCGGGGCGAGCGACAGGTGCACGCGCCTGCGGGCCACGCGGTCCAGCAGGCCGAGGTCGTGGGACGACACGATGACCGCGGCCCCGCCCTGCTCGGCCGCTTCGATCAGCAGGCCCATGGCGGTCTCGGCGGCCTCCGGGTCCAGCGCCGCCGTAGGCTCGTCGGCGATGACGAAGAGGGGCCTGTGGGCCAGCGCCCGGGCGATCGAGACGCGCTGCCGCTGCCCGATGGACAGGGCCGAGGGCGTCAGCCGCTCCAACCCCGCCAGGCCCAGTCGGGCGATCAGTTCCCCAATCCAGGCCGCGTCGGCGGTGTCGGTGATCTTCTGGCTCAGGGCGATGTTCTCGGCCACGGTCAGGAAAGGCAACAGCCCGCCCGCTTGCGGCACGAAGCCGAAATACCGCCCCCGCAGGCGCGCGGCCTGCCCGGCCTCGGCGCGCAGGTCGACCTCACGCCCCTGGGCATGGAGCGTGAAGCGCCCGCCGGGATCGGGCTGGCGCAGCAGGCCCAGCACCTCCAAGAGCAGGGTCTTGCCCGTGCCCGACCCGCCCGAAAGACCGACAGGCTCGCCCGCCGCGATCTCCAGCACCCCGGTTTCCAGCACGAAGCGGCGGTCGCCGTCGCTCAGATGGACGCTCAGGTCCGACAGGCTGAGCCGCGCGCCCGCCATCGGCTCAGGGCAACACGTCGAAGGGCATGGCAAAGACCAGCTCGCCATCGGGCGCGCCCTCGTAAAGCGCGGTCCAGACCGTGGGATCGAAGAGCCACTTGCGATATTGCACCAGCTTCTGCCGCATCCCGTCGATGATCCCCCGGCGCAGCATGGCCGACTGGCCCCAGCGGTCCTCGGTCATCTGCAGAAGCTGGCTCTGGTAGGGCAGTCGTTCGAGGTATTCGAGCGCCCCGCCGAGCGTGTCGGTATCGGGGTTGACCAGCCGGTCGGGGTTCTGGGCCATCTGCGCAATCACCCCCCGGACCTGCCCGAAGAAGCTGTAGGCATCGTCGGTGCCGGTGGCCTGCTCGCCCAGCCGCACGAGATTGTCGAGCAGCTCGGCCATGGTCGCCATCTCGTTCTTGGTGACCAGAAGCCGCGGCTCGATCACCTGGGCCTGGGGCGCCTCCACCGCCCGGTCGGCGATCCAGCCCTGGATCACGGCAGGCGCCTGGGTGCCACGTTGCGCGCCGAGATAGGCCAGCCGCATGGCGCGGCCCAGGGCCACCAGGTCATCGCCCGCCTCGGCCTCGGGCAGCACGGCGGTCTCGCCGCGCGCCACGCGCACATGGTCGGTCAGGGCGGTCACCAGCCGCTGCGCCGTGGCGGCGAAGGCCTGCTCCGAGCCGCCCTCGATGGGAAAGTAGTATTCCCGCCCGGCAAAACGCGACAGCTCGCGGTAGCGCGCCTCGGCATACTCATGATTGGCCGCGCCCCCGACCGGGGTCTTCAAATGCAGCGTCATCACCACGATGCGGCGGCCTTCGGCATCGGTCTGCAACTCCCGCACCCCGATTTCGGACCGGGCATTGGGATCACGCGGATCCTTTGGCCCCGCATCCGTCACCAGGATCACGTAGCGCGCGTCGATCGGATCACCCGCGCCCAGCTGGTCCCAGTCGATCTCGTCGATCGCGTCCTCGACCCCTGCAAGGCTGTCCTCGTTGAACCCCGGGGAGTTCGCCCGCGCCACCTGCGTGGCCGAGCCGATAGCCGCGATGACCGGGGCCTGATCGGCGCGCCGTGCCAGCGGCATCAGCACCTTGGTGCGGTATTCCAGCTCCGGCACGGCATCGGTGTTGTCGCGAAACCCGATCACGCCGAAATTGACCAACTCGCCGATTTCGGTCCCGGCGATGTCCTGCACGGTGGATTGCAACACCCGTTGGGTGGCCGCGATATAGGGCTCCATCGACTGCGTGGTGTCGAGCACGAAAACGATGCCCACATCGAACGGGCCCGCGCCCTCTCCCTTCTCCGGTGCGGTGGGCGGCGCGGCATCCTTGGGCACCGAGGCCACCTGCATCAGAAGCACGTCCTCGTAGTTCACCGGGTGCAGGTCCTCGACGAAATCGAGGATCGGCATCAGGTAGAGCTCGTCGCGGATATTGACGAATTCCTCGGGCTCAATGGCGACCACGCCCTCGGCCCCGTCCACGATCCCCGCCTCGGCCTGCGCCAGGAGCCGCGCCTGCACCGCGCGCAGGGCTTCGTGGTTCATCAGCCAACGCAACTGTTCCTCGGTTTCGAAGAAGAACTGCCGCTCGCGCCCGGCGGCGTTGGTGAAGGCGCCGACGATATTCTGTTTCCAATCCACCGCCTCGGCCTCGGAAATCCAGCCCGTCGGCCCGCCCGCGTTGGAATTGGCCACCGCCAGCCAGCCATTGGCGCGCTGATAGACATAGAGAGGCTGGAACGCGGGCATCGACGCGATCACCTGGCCTTGCGGGGCGGACCGGATCTGCGCGCCGGGCTTGGTCAGGACCCGCTGGAACACGGTCTGCGTCCCTTCCAGCAGCAGCGGACGCGCCGTTTGCGCCGCCACCGGCGCGGCGGCCCCCAGCAGGGCGAGGCTCACAAGGCAGGCTGACAGGAAATAACGCATCAAGGCTGGCCTTTTCAGTTTCCGCAGAAATCTTCGCGCGCGCTGGCGCTGAGGGTGTCGGTCTTCAGCATGAGGGTCAGGCAGACAGAGGACAAGAGCGCTTCGGCCTCCGCCGACCCGGCATCCCGCGCGCGGGCATAGTATTCCGCGGCCCGCGCGGGATCATCACCCAGCGTCAGGCCGATCTGTTCCTCGATCACCGCGTCGGTTTGGGCCGCATCGTAAAGCGTGCCGAAGAATGCCAGTGCTGCCGGGTCGTTCTGCGCTACGGCCTCTTCCAACAGCCCCAGCGCAGTGTCGGCACTGACCGCGCCGCCGCAATTGCGCAAGGCCGGGCCGAGCGCGCCGAAACCCTGAGAGGCCAGGGCTTCCAGTTCAGCGGGCGCACAGGGATCGGGCGCGGTGGCCGCCGGGGCGGGCGCAGGCGCGGGGGGCGGTGGCGGGGTCTCCACCACCTCCTCCGGTTGCAGCAGGAAGAAGGCAGCCACCGCCGCCGCCCCGACCAGCGCCAGACCGCCCAGGACAAGCGGCAGTTTCAACGATTTTTCTTCGGTCTCGTCGGTGTCGGCCGCTTCGGGCTCCGGGGGCGTGTCCGCTTCCGGCTCCGTCAGGGGGGTGGTCGGCTCCGGTTCCGGTGCGGGCTCCGGCTCGGGCTCGGCCATGCGGATCGGGGCCGCGGGGGCGGCAGGTGCCGGCGCATCGCCCACCTTGATCGCCGTGTCCGAGGTCGCGGCCTTGGGGGAATGCACGATCTGCTCGGGCCAGCTCAGCTCGGTCACCACGCCGCCCACGGTCAGGCGCAGGGCCGCGAATTCTTCGAGCTTGTCGACGATCTCCGGGCCCACCACGATCCTGGCGCTGCCCTCGGCCCGATCTATCGGATAAGGCCCGAAGGCATGGCGTTCGGGTTGCCAGCCCTCGGGGCCGAGGAACCGCTCGCCATAAAGGTCGAACACCTCGACCGCCGCCGCGTCGCCATCGAGGACGGCAGCATCGAGGGAAAGCTCGGCATATCCGCCACGGGGATGGGCGGGGTCCGGACGCAGGGCGATCATGCGGCTGCCTCCCCGGCGAGACCCTTGAGGATACGGCCCATGCGGCGGTTCTGTTCCTGGTTGATCTCCCCCGCATCGGTGTCCCCGGCATTGCCGACAAACAGCGCCTCGAGCATGAACACCCAGTCTGTCCAGGTCTCCTCGGCCGAGGCGCGCGGGATCTCCGGCAGACCGTCCAACCGATCCGGGGCGGGTCGCGGCGCGAAGACGGGGCGCGGGCCGGTGTCGGTCTCGACCTGGGGGCGCGCCTCCGGCGGCAGGCGTTCGGCCCCGAGCGTATGGACGAAGCGGTTGATCGCCTCCGCACAGACGATCGAGGCTGGGGCAGCCTGCCGGTCGACGGTGTTGCCATAGGCGATCTTGCCGAGATCGGCGATCATGGCGTCACGCACCCCGGTCCGGCGCAGCCCGTGGATCAACTCGGTCACCAGGTGGGCGGCGGCTTCAGGCGTCAGGGCCAGCGCCTCCAGCAGGCGCGCATCCTCGCGGAAGCGTTTGAGCCCCTCGACCCACAGCTCGATGGCCGTGTCGGCCTGGAATTGCTCCGGCGTCATGGTGCGGATGTTCGGCGCGCTTGCAGGCTCTTCCTCCGCGGCAGGCTCGGTCGGCGCAACCGCCGCGGGCCGGGCCGGGCGCCCGGGCCGCGCGGGCCGGCCGGGGCGGGCGGGCGCACCGGCGGCCACGGCGGCGGGCCGCTCGGCGGCGGCGGCCGACACCGCACTGGAGATCCGGATCGAGCTGGGCACACGCGCGATCCGCTCCTGCACCATGTCCTGATCGACGCAGAGCGCGCCCAGAAACGCCCCGAACCGGTGGTTGGACAGGGTCAGCTCAAGACAGTCGATGATTTCCGCCGCCGCCAGCCGCTTCTCGGCCTCGCGTTTCTCGAAATCGTCCGAGACATGGAAACCGGACAGCTCCAGCTCCAGTTCGCGGATGATCTTCTCGGCCTGGGTCTTGATCTGGCGCAGCTTGCTGTCGGGCTTGCAGACCTTGGTCAGCTTCCCGGTCAGGTACCCGACCCCGCCATCGTTCAGGGTCAGCGCCGCGTCCCAGGCCGCCTCCGGCTCCGCGAAATGCCGCTGCACGGGGTCGGCGGCGAGGCAGCCCGCCTTCAGCTCCGCCACGCGGGCCTGTTTCTCGGCCCGGATGCCCAGCTCGCGCTGGTTTTCGTCATATTCGATCAGACCCTCGACGAAATAGTTGGGATTCCGCAGCCAATAGCAGTTCTGGAACGGCTGGTTCGGGGTCCACTGATTGACCCAGCTGTCATCGATCTTGCCACCGAAGGGCTGCAGCAGGCTCGCGTCCATGCGCCGCTCGAACCGGGTGGCCTCGCCACCGCCGGCGGCACTTTCGCCCAGGTGCTTGTCGAACTTGGTCATCACGAAGAACAGGATGCAGTCGGTCTCGGCCCGGTCGGCGGGACGCACGCCATGGGTCATCCCGATCCAGTTCTCCACGAGCCCTGGCAGGTCGAGCGTTTCCATGTTGCTGTCGGGCACACAAAGCAGCATGGAGGTGATTTCCTGGTTCTCCACGTAGCGGTCGAAGAGATACGCCACCTTGCCGCGCAGCAAAAGCTGGCTGACGGTCTCCTCGGGCTTGGCGAGCGTCTTGGCCAGCGGCTGCTCGAAGCGGTTGCGCGCGCCGGGAAAGTCCAGTAGGTCCGTCTCGGCAAAAAGCGGGCTGGGTTGCGTTTCCATCGGGAAGACCAGCTCCGCGGCCAGCGCGCAAACCTCCGCCCGCGGCAGGGCCACGACCTTGCCTCCCGGGGTCCGGACCTGCAGCGTGTCCGCCGCCGCCCCGTCGAACAGCCCGTGCAGGGTCTTCACGTCGATGATCGAGGTCTCCCGCGGGGTCAGCGCGTCGAGCCCGGCGAACACCTCCGCCGCACCGTCGATCCGCGCCAGCGCCTCGGCCAGTTGCAGATAGAGCCGGGTGAACGCCTCGTGTCCGCCCCAGAGGATCGACAGGAAGGCCGCCCGGTCGGGCAGGGCCATCTTCGGCGCCATGGCCGCGGCTTCCTCGAAGAATGGTTTGTAGCTGGCCGCGGCGCGCCCGAAGCTGGCGGCGAAGTAATCCCCGATCTCGAACACCTCGTCCTCGGTCATGCCGGGGACATCCACGCTCCCGACCCGGCCGCGATGGGCATCGAAATGGGCGGCCATCTGGGCGGCGTCCGGCACGGGTTCCTCGTCGCTGCCATCGTTGAAGAACGAATTGGCGATGGTGCGCGCCAGATCCGCCTCCGACAGCAGGGTCAGCTTGATCGGGAACCCCTCGGGCGTGGGATCCTTGGACATGGTGAAGCGGGTCACCAGCCCCGTCGACTCGCCCTCGCCCTCGGGGTTGATCTCGCTGATATAATCGAGCTTGCCGCCCGGCCCGTTGAAATCCGCCGTCAGCCGCCCGTCCGCCGGCCGCGCCAGCACCGACACCAGGAAGGACTTGCCCGCCTGGGACGGTCCGAACACACTGACCGACATCCGGGTGCGGGCCGAGCGCGACAGCTTCTTCGCCCGCCGCTTGGATTGGCGCAGTAGCTGCGCGAGGGTCTTCTCCCGCCCGCGCACCTGGTCGGCATTCTCCGCATCCCCGATCCAGTCGAGCGCCTCCACGGACAGCTCCGCAACCTGCGTGCAGCGTTCTGCGAGACTGTTTGCGTCGGACATGCTCTCTCCTTCCCGCGGCTCAGATCCGGAACACGCCGGTATCGAGCCAGTATTCATCCTCGAACCCGAGCGTGTGCAGCGACAGCACCACGTCGTCGTTCTTGATCATCGTGCCCTCGGCATCCTCGGCCGCATCCACCCGGAACACCTCGCGCACCCGTTCGGCGCGCAGTTTTTCCAGGCTGGTCTCGGCCTCGTCGAAATCATCGTCCTCGCGGACCAGTTCGACCTTAACCGGCAGCTTGATCTTGCCCGCGATGCTGTCATTCGCGAAGTCGAGCCGGTAGAGCGGCGTGGTCGTCCAGCGCTCCAGCGGCAACTGGCGCGCGCCGATATAGACCGGCGAGTGCATGCGGACGATCGCCGTGGGATCCTGCGCGGATTTCCTGGCATCCAGATCGAGATCCTCGAACAGCATGCGCCCCTCGGGGATCTGGCCGTTCGTGTCCATCTCGCCCACGAAACGGGCGGTGGATTTCATCTGGAACGCGCCGGTGGTGACCTTGAAGTTCGGGATGCGGTTCTCGGACAGTGCAATCAGCATCCCGCCCACGGCCACGGTGGATTTCGGATCGCCCACCCGCTGGCTGACCGGATCGCGGAACGGGTACCAGTTGCCGGTCTTGTAGCGGTGCATCGAGATCAGGCGATGGGGCGGGACCACGAGCATTTCCTCGACGATGGCGCGCACCGCCGGCAGCCGCGAGGGACGGCCCGTCAGCAACACCACATCGCAGCCGAGATGGTCGATCACCTCGCACATGTTGCCGAGCACCTTCTGGAACACCTCCCGCGCGATGGCGTCGAGGTCTTCGCGGCTGGCGCTCAGGACCATGTCCGCAAGCCGCCAGCCCTCGGCGCCCAGCTGCGTCGCGGGCTTTTCGAGATAGTCGAGGATCTCGTCGGTCACCTGCGGCGACGCGTCTTCGTGGCCTTCCTCATCGCCTTCTTCGCCAACCGGCGTGGGCACGAGGCCCAGCACATCCGCCACGGGGATGTCGATGCGGTCGGCCTCCTCGGCATCCTCGCAGGCCGACAGGATCGCCTCGGCCAGCGGCACCAGCACCCGGATGGAAAACTGCCTTCGCCGTTGCACGGTCTGCTGTTCCTGCCCGCCGATATCGCCGCCGAAAAGCTCCCGCATCCGCTCGGCCACGAACTGCCCGCCCGCCTGCGCGATGGAATCCTGCAGCCGCGGCAAGACGATGGCGCTGATCACCCGGTGCACCAGGTCGTCGCCCGCCACGCGGAACCCTTCGCGGAAGGTCTGCTCGGGATGCAGCACCCGGTTGTCCTCGCCGCGATAGGTGGTGACCATCAGGTCCGTGGTCCCCCCGCCCACGTCGATGCAGGCCAGCCGCAGGGACGGGCTCTCGCCGCCTGCCGGGTCCGGACGTGGCTGTCCCTTGAGGTCGAGAAACGTGTCGATCCGGCCATCGAATTTCTGGGTCAGCTCGGAATAAAGATAGACCAGCTGGGTGCAGCTCGCCTCGTCCCAATCCACCAGCAGTTCGGGCTTGCCCTCGACCGCGATGGTGCTGGTGCCGTCCTTGGTGCCGAGCATCTCCTTGACCAGGGTCAGCGCGCCCGAGACCCGCGACCGGATCATCGCCTGTTCCTGCACCGAGGTCGCCGTGGGCAGGGACAGGATCACGCGGTTGAGCCGCCGCGGCAGGTCAGACTGCGACCGGCGCGAGCGCGAGGCCGGATCGTTGATCTGCACCATGGCATGGGCAATGACCTCGGCCAGCATGAACCCGAAAAGCGAGGAGCGTGAGAACCGCGGCCGGATCGCCGGGGTCAGCGGCGTGGTCTTTTTCGGCTTGCGCAGGTTGAGCCCGATCTCGGTCTTGACCTGGGCCAGCACGTCGCCCGCCTCGTTCAGGTGCCGCATGGCCGCGCGCACCGGGCGCGGCAGGTTGTTGGGGTCGTGGTGGTTCTGGAACCGCCAGTCCTGCAACACCGCGTCATCATCCCAAAGGTACCGCTTGGGCGAGGACAGGCCCGACAGGGTCTCTGTCCCCTCCTCGGCCTGCACGAGCCGCACGGCTTCGGGCCCCATGCGCACGAAGCTGGGCCACATGAACGCGTTGCGCCGACCCGACCGCGACGCGTAGCGCTCGTCGCCGAAGCGCAGGTCGGCGAACTCCACCCGGCTCTCGAAGAGGCCCGAATAATGGAACTCCGGACGAGACAGGTCGCGGATCTCCAGCGGGAAGGACCGGGTCAGGTCGACCCGCGTCTCGCCCGGGAAGCGCTCGATCAGAATGCCGCAGGTCCGCGAGTTGCCGATGTCGAGCACCAGGTCGACCTCGACCGGGGCGACCGCATCGCGCGGCGCGACGGTGTTGGCAAAGCGCATCTTGGGCGGGGCCACGGCGCGCTGAATCACCTGAAGGTACGACAGGTAGCGCGCCCAATGCTCGAACATATGCGGCAGGTTTTCTTCCGAGATCGATCGCCCGGGGCGTTCGGCCCGTTTGAAGTCGAGGAACATCTCCTTGAGCCAGTCCGACACCCAGAGCTGCAGATCGACCGCATTGCCGTCCTCGTCCGCCTCCAGCCGCTGCAGGAACCAGCTCATCGCACCGGGGTCAGAGACCAGCCGGAACTCGCGCGGCTTCTCGCTGTCGGCGCGTTCGGGGGCGACATAGTGGGCGCTCTGGTCCTGGTCGCTGAGCGCGGTGTCGAGCGCGATCTGCACCCGGTGGGTATGGCCGGTCTCCGGATCGGGCTGGGGCAATTCCACCGTCCGCAGCCGCGCCCAGGAGGACGGGCCGGGATCGTAAAGCTCCTCGCCCCCTGCCCCGCGCTGGTTTTTCAACCGCAGCACCGGGATCGGCACCCATTTCTCCAGAAACGGCTCCAGTGCGGCGAGGGGCCGGACGGAATACTCGTCATCCTCCGGCGTGGTGGCCGCGAGGATCGGCGCATCGCGCTCAGCCTCCCCGGTCAGGGGATAGAGCGTGCGATGACGGCCCTCGGCCGCGCCCTCGGGGCGTTCGATGAAACGAAAGGACCGGATATCCAGCGCGTTGATATCGAACCCGAAATCGAGGATCTGGATGCCAGAATAGGGCACCAGCGTGATCTCGTCGCCCAAGGATACCAGCCGTCTCAGCCGCTTGGCGCGGTCTTGCAGCATCACTGCCCCCCGTAATTGTAGGACTGCTGCCAGTCCCTGTTCTGACCTGAAACGATCCCGGTCAGGTTTTCAACCCTGTCGGCCGCGCGGATCTGGACCTGAAAGGGCGTATCGCCCCCCCCGGAGCGCGAGGAATACATCCGCACGCGGATCTCGTAGACCCCGCCCTGGGGCCCGGTGAAGAAGATGTTCTCCACCGGCTTGTCCACCGGCGCGCCCACATTGCTGTCGACGTCCAGTTGCCCGTTGCAGGCATCGCGCCGCAGGTAGGACACGGTCACCCCCGCCGGGCAGGTCACCGACAGATCGAGGTCGTCCGGCCCGTCCCAGGCCAGGGTGAAGGTCAGATCGCCCAATTCTGCACCGGCCTCGGACCGGCGCGCGTCGATATCGGGCAGCGCCTCGGGCGGGCGTTGGGCCAGGGCCGGCAGGTCCGGGATCGGCAGCCCGTCCCTCGGGTCGGGCTGGCAGGCCCGGTCGGCGATGCCGATCTGCCGCTCCAGAATCGCGATCCGGTCCTTCAGGACCTGCCCGCGCCGGGTGGCCGCATCGCTCTGGGCCGCCGCTTCGCAATAGGACAGGGTGAAGGGCGTCCTGATCCCGCAGGCCGGCACCATTAGCCAGACGATCGCCGCCAGCAGCAGGGCCAGCAACAGACCCAGGAGCCACAGCAGCCAGAGGGGCGCGGCCCAGATCCGCTCGGATGTCGCCGTGGCCGCGGCGCCCCCCGCGGCGCCTGCCGGGCCCGTGCCCACGGGCGGTGGGGCGGGCTTCGGCGCGGGTCGCGCGTCGGGCGCGCGCAAGGAGCCCTCCACCACCACCTGCTTGTCCGACACCCAGGCCCAGTTCACCAGAACCGGCTGCAACGCGCCATCCGGCCCCCACACCACGAACACCCCGTCCTCGGGATAGGACAGCGCATTCTCCAGCGCCTCGCCCAGCCGCTGCTCCTCGGCGCTCTCGGCACTGCTGTAGCGCGCCGCAAGTGCGCGGACCTCCGCGATCTGCTCCGCGAGCGTCGCCTCGGCCCGTGCGCGGTCCTGCTCGGGCAGGTCGGCCAAGGGCTGCGCCTTGCCTTCCACCGCCGCGTACCAGTCGAACCGGTCGCCGAACTGCGTCGCCACCGGCTCGGCAAAAAGGGCCGCCGGCGCCGCGCCGATCTCGGCCCGCACCGTGCCGGTGATCAGCTCGTAGGAGCGCTGCGGCGCCGTCCCGAGCGGGCGCAACCCCTCGATGGACGTGTTGGTCAGGAAGGCTTCGAACATGGTGCCCGCCTACTCGGGCGTCGCGCCGGGCAGCGGCAGGGCCGGGATGCCCTCCGCCGGTGCCCCGGGCGCGGGCAAGGCCGCCACGGCGGGCGGCGGCGACGGGCGCGCGACCTGCGGCCTGCACGGGCTGGAAACCACATTGGGCAAAGCCCCCGTCCCTTGCAGGAAGCCCAGCAGCTCGGGACTGGCCAGCGCGAAGTTCAGGTTCCGCAAGGGGCCCTGCACCACGAAGGTGTTCACCCCCACCAGACGTCCGCAACTGTCCAGAAGCGGCCCGCCCGAGTTGCCGGTGGAAATCGGCGCGGAATGGACCACGACGCGGGTGTTGCGCGGCGCCATGTCCTGCTCGACACTGACCGTCCCGTCGGTGACCGCCAGTTGCGGCACAGCGCTCAGATCCCCCGCGCGCAACTGGGAAAACTGCGCGTCGGTGCGCAGGATGTCCCCCGGATAGCCCGCCGCGATCACCGCCTGCAGCCGCAGGCTTTCGGTGCCCTGCAGAATGTCGAACGCGGGCTGGTTCGCCCCGGGCACGCGCAGCAGGGCGAAATCCGCCCCCGTGGCCTGCAACGGTCCCGACTGCTTGAGCAACTGCGCCTGGCGCACGGCGCCCAGCGCCTCATTGGTCACGAAGATGCTGTCGGCGGCAGCCCCCTCAACCACGTGGAAATTCGTCACCAGGAGGTCCGGCCCCACGAAGAACCCCGTCCCGGTCCCGGTGCCCGTCGCCGTCTGCGCGATCACCAGCGCCGTGCGCGCATCGACCAGCGCCAGCAGGTTCGCCGTCTCCAGCGTGCCGGTGGCTGTCGGCACCGCCACCCGCGCGGGATCGGGCGGCAGGATCGGGGTGAGATCGGCGGGCACGATGGCCCCGGCGCGGTCGTTCGGATCACGGGGGTCGGGCGGCAGCAGGCCCTCGATGGTCATCCCGTCGGGCATCAGCAACGTGCCATCCGCCCGGCATTGCGCCCCGTCCAGCGCCGCCTGGAGGCTGGCCAGCCGCGCCTCCAGGGCGACGTTCACCTCCTCGGCCAGTTCCGCCGCCGCCACGTCCGAGATCGCCTGTTCCGACGGGTCGTTCGGGAAGAGCCGCGTGCCCGGCAGCAACAGCCAGAGCAGCACGACCGCGGCCAGCACCGTCAGCACCAGCAGGGGCACCCAGCCCCCCGGCCCCACCCGGCGCGGTTCCGCCTCGGCAGGCGGCGGGGACGGGGGCGGTGGTGGGGCCTTGGCAGCCGATGCTGCCGCCATACCGCCGGTCGCGGCGGCGGCTGCAGCGGCACCTGTCGCGGGCGCGGGACCTGTGTCGCCAGCCGCGGCCCGCGGAGCCGCGATCGCCTCGCGATACTTCTGCGCTTCGGACGGGCCGAGGGGCGGCGGCGCCGGGAACGGCACGAACGCCCCCAGGGTCTGCGCGAAATGATTGGCCCGCGCGCTGCGGTCCCGCTCGAACCCGTCCGGCAACATCCCCCAGTTCAGCAACAGCGGGGTGCCGTCGACCGCCACGATCGAACCTGGCTCCAGCGTGTAGAGCGCCCGCGACAGCATCGCGCCGACCTCCGGGTCATCCAGCAGCGGCAGGAGCGGCGTCACCTGCGCCTGCAGCCGTGCCTGCACCTCTGCACGCGAGGCGGAATCGAGCCGCGACAGGGGCACCGGCTGGCCATCCACATCGCCGTACCACGACACCGACGCCGCCGCCTGGTCGTTGCCCCGGCTGATCAGGGGCTCGGCAAACAGACCCGCCGCCGCCGGCGCCCGCGCTTCGAGCATGGCGCGCAATTCGGCATGTTGTTCGAGAACCAGCGCGCCGTCATGGGACAGGCAGTTCTCCAGCGTGAGCGGGGTCTTGACGAGGAAATAGTCAGCCATGGGTACAGCTTTCGGCGCGGGTCGTGGACGGCGCGCAACCCGGCTTGGGTCGTGCACCGGTACTGCAGGGGAACAGGGCGGGGGGCAGATGCGCGGGCAAGTCGGGGGAGCGGGAAAGGATCATCTTGGAAATCGGGCCTGAACTCTGCACGCGGACAAAAACGCGCTCGAAAATAATGGCCTCCACGAGCTTAGCCGCATCGGCCTCAACGGGGCGGGCCGAACCGGACAACCTTCCGCGCCGACACCGTGTTCGATCAAACCACCCACACCGCTGCGCTGCAACCGTTGTCGCGCGTGCTGGCGTCGGGCGGGGGCGCTTTGCGTACTGTACATGGCCACCACGGGACCGGACTGCGCAGCCCGGCGACCCGGGCCGCCGGGGCATGTCACTGCGGCAGCGGCAAGGCCGGGATGCCGCCACCGACCGCGGGCACGAGGGGCGGCAGGCCACCACCCGGCTGCGCCTGAAGCTGACCTGACTTGATCGCGGCCCGCATCACCGCGACGCGCTCCGGCGACTTGGACGGCAGGAAGGCCGGGGTCGCCCCCTGTTCCAGGGCGCCGAGCGCCGTATCGTACCACGCCACCGAGCCTGCCGCGTTCGGCTGCAACCCGAAGCCCTCGCGCTTGTGATGCGCGACCAGTTCGGCATAGGGCAGCGCACCCACCGCAAAGGACAGCAGCGCGCCGGAAAGGGCCATCTCCGCATTGTCCTGGCGGTACCCGATCCCGGTGCAGAGCTGGCCGTAGGCCGCGGCGGTGGACGTGTCGGCCAGCCCGATCTGCGCGTTGATCTCCGCCACGCGCCCCTGCACCACATCGGCCGTGGCGCTGTTCACAAGGTCACGGGCTGGCACCATCGCGTCCGAGATCTGCGAACAGGTCGCGGTCAGTTGCTCGTCGCTTACTCGCAGTTGCGCTGCATAGCTCTGTCCGGCGGAAATCGCGAAGCTGCGCGCCTCGCAGAACTGCTCGCTCAGCGCCTGGTCTGCATCGGTCATCGCCGCGGCCTGCACCATGCCCTGGTTTGTCTGGGTCATCAGCGTCACGAGTTCGCAGCGCTCCGCCATGCTCTTGGCGACCTGACCCATGGGGGCGAGCGGCGGGATCGCCAGGGGGGCGACCTGCGTCGGCGCCGGGGTCGGGGTCTGGGTCGGGGCGACCACGCGGGTGGTCTGCGGCACGGGGCTGGGCACGTTGGGTTGCACCCCGAAGTTCTGCGGCGCCCCGAACGGTGCCTGCGGGGACGCGACCTGCTGTCCTTGCGGCACTTGCGGGTTGGGGAAGGTCGGCGCCCCGAACCGCTGGGCATAGCTCGGATCCTGGAACGCCTTCAGCAGGCCCTTGGTCCCTTCGGCAGCCACCACGTTCGGGAAGGCCGAACCACCGCCCGCCTGCATCCGGCTGTAGCCGTCCAGCAGCACGCCCTTCTGGTAATCATCGAGATACCCGGTGCTCTGGAAGCCCATATACGCCTGGTAATTTCCGATGGCGGCGCGAGATTTCGGCCCGAGGGAGCCATCGACCGTCCCGACCGGGAAGCCGAACGCATTGAGCGCGGTTTGCACGTTGCGATTCTCCTGTCGCTGCGCGGAGCTGACGCTGGGCCGGGTTGGCTGGCTGGGGCGCTGTCTGGCCATGTCGTTGATGATCGCACCACCGATGATCGCGCCGATCACGCCGTGCAGGTCGGCTTTTGCCATGGGGGTCGAGGTGAGTGTGACCGCGCAGGCCACCGCAATCGCGTGCTTGAAATGCATTACCGAACTCCAACCGAAAAGGACTGTTACAGGAGAGTATTCGGTCGCGGCCCGGATTCGTCCAGTTTTTTTGCTCTTTTTTTCCGCAATCACGCATAATCCCGGCATTGGGACACGCGGAGCGACGAATACCGGCCTTATTGCCCTGCGCCCAACCGCGCCCGAAAAGATGCGCCCGGCAGGATGGACCCGACCCGGCACCGCGCCCGCGCGGAGCTACTGCGGCAAGGGCAGGTCCGGAATGCCGCCCCCCGACGCGGGCACCATGGGCACCGCGCCGACGGTATCGGCTTGCAACTGGCCGGACTTGATCGCCGCCCGCATGACCGCGACCCGCTGGGCGGATTTCGACGGCAGGAAGGCCGGTGTCGCGCCCCGCTCCAGGGCATCGAGGGCGATGTCGTACCACGAAAACGCCGCCGCCCCCTGCGCCGCCAGCCCGAAGCCTTCCCGCGCGTGGTGCGCCAGAAGCTCCGCATGGGGCCTCTGCCCCGCCGCGAAGGACAACAGCGCCCCCGACAGCGCGATCTCCGCATCATCGAGGCGATACCCCTGCGCCGTGCAGAGCTTGCCATAGGCCGCCAGTTTCGGCAGATTCGCCATGCCAAGCGACGCGCCGAGCTCCACCACCCGGGCCTGCACCGCCTGCGCCGACTGCCCCGCCATCATGGCACGCACCGGCCCAAGCGCCGCCGAGATCCGCGTGCAGATCTCCACGAGTTGCGCCTCCTCGAACCCGATCTGCACCGCATAGCTCTGGCCCGCCGCAAGGGCAAAACTGCGCGCCTCGCAGAACTGCTCGCTCAGCGCCTGGTCCGCATCCAGCATCGCATCCGCCTGGATCAGCCCCTGGTTGATCCGGGTCGTCAGGGCCACGAACTCGCACCGCTCGGACATGCGCGTGGCCGTCGGCCCGGCCTGCGGCAAGGACGGCACCGCAACCGGCAGGTCCGGCACCACGCCCAGATCCTCTGGTCCGCCGAACGGGGCCCCGGGCGCGCCGATCCTGCCTCCTTGCGCCACTTGCGGGTCGGGATAGGTGCTCGGCCCGACCGTCGGGGTGAACGCCTTGAGCAACCCCTTGGTCCCTTCCGCGGCCAGCACATTCGGGAAGGCCGCACCGTCGCCGGCCTGCAACCTGCGATGGGCGTTCAAAAGCACACCCTTCTGGTACTCGTCCAGAAACCCGGTGCCCGGAAACCCCATGAAGGCCTGGTACGCCCCGATCGCCGCGCGCGACCGCGGGCCCAGGTCCCCATCGACCACCCCGGCCGGGAATCCGAACGCGTTGAGCGCGGACTGCACACGCCGATTTTCCTGCCGCTGCGGGGATTCGACAGTGCGCGGCGGCGACGCAGGCGGAGACGCCGCAGGGGGGTCTTCAAACATCTCGTCGATGATTTCACGGCCAAGCTGTTCAAGAAGGTTTTCGTGAAACCCCGCTTTTGCCGCTGAGGGCGCAAAAAGGGCTACCGCCAATAGGATCGAAATCGCGCTTTGAATATGCATGATACCTTCCCGGGGCGTTGTTGCACAATTAGGCCTGAGGGAGAGTTCCCCCTATCCCCGGCGGGTTCACGCTTCACAAACGACGTCAGCCTTTCCGAGGGCTGAGAAACGGTTCATGAGGGCGATGCGGATGTGGATTTCTGCGGTTTGTCGGTCGGGGTCTCTTGCCATAATGCGTTCACCGAATGATTTGAGGCATCGCATCTTGGCCTCGACACGGCTTCGGGCGTGGTAGCCGCTCCATCGCTTCCAGAGAGATCTGCCGAAGCGTTGTGAGGCCCGTAGTATCTCGTTGCGGACCCTGGCGGCAGGACCGTCCTCCTTCCACAATCGTCCGTTCCGGCGAACCGGGATGATTGCTTCGGCATCTCTGGCAATGATGGCGGCGTGACATCTGCGGGTATCGTAGGCACCATCGGCTGTCACGGTGCCGATCTGTTCGTCCTCGGGGATCTGTTCCAGAAGGTCAGGCAAGACGGGGCTGTCGCCGTCCCGACTGGACGTGAACTCCACCGCTCGGATGTCGGATGTAGTGGTGTCCATGGCCAGATGAACCTTGCGCCATTGACGTCGGCGGCTGGTGCCATGCTTGCGAACCTGCCACTCTCCGTCGCCCAAGAACTTGATCCCTGTGCTATCCACAAGCAGGTTCAGCGGTCCATCCACGCGGCGATAGGGGATCTGGACGTTCAAGGTTCTTTGGCGCCGGCACAACGTGCTGAAGTCCGGCACCGGCCAGTCGAGGTCAGCCATTTCCAAAAGGCTCGCGACCATACCGGAGGTTTGGCGAAGCGGCAGGCCAAACAACACCTTCACACTCAGGCAGAACTGGATCGCTGCATCGGAGAATACGTCCGGTCGTCCCCGCTTGCCGGTCCGTTCAGACAGCCACGTCATGTCGCGGTCGAACCAGACCAGCAGCGAACCCCTCCTCCGAAGCGCCTTGTTGTACTCAGACCAGTTCGTTGTTCGATAGCGGGGAGGAGCGGGCTTCGGCATGCCGCCGATCTAACCTACGGGATTCGTGAAGTGAATCCCTGACGCACTTTACGCAACAACGCCCCTTCCCGGCCAAAAGTCACACTATCCAAAGCCAAAAGGGATTCGTCGAGAGGTTTCGAAATGACCCGGCAATCCGAATTCCCGCGTCCTCTCCTCAGCTGCTATACCCGCACAAACCACCGGCCCCCGCCGCAACGAAATGTGACCACCCCAAGGGTGCCCGCACCCGGGCAGCCCGCTTCCCCGCCCCCCCTTTTGCGTCTACGCTTCGTGGCAAGGACAAGAAGCGCGCCGAAGCGCCCGGTTTCGCATAGCTGCAAAGAGGACACCCATGACCGCCACACCGCCCATCCGCAGAACCACCGGCAACGGCAAGACCTACGACTCCGTGCTCGATACGGTCGGCAACACGCCGGTCATCCGGATCAACAACCTCGCACCGGAGGGGGTGGAGCTTTACGTCAAGGCCGAGTTCTTCAATCCCGCCGCGTCCGTCAAGGATCGCCTTGCCCTCAACATCATCGAGGCTGCCGAGCGCGCCGGGACACTGAAGCCCGGCCAGACGGTGGTCGAGGCGACCTCCGGCAATACCGGCATCGGGCTGGCCATGGTCTGCGCGCAGAAGGGCTATCCCCTCGTGATCACCATGGCCGAGAGCTTCTCGATCGAGCGGCGCAAGCTGATGCGCCTTCTCGGGGCGAAAGTGGTCCTCACGCCGCGCGCCGAGAAGGGGTTCGGGATGTATCGCAAGGCAGTGGAACTGGCCGAAGCCAACGGCTGGTTTCTCGCCAGCCAGTTCGAAACCGCGGCCAATGCGGAGATGCACGAAAACACCACCGCGCAAGAGATCCTCGGCGATTTCGAAGGCTGCAAGCTCGACTATATCGTGACCGGCTACGGCACCGGCGGCACGGTCACCGGCCTGGGCCGGGTGCTGCGCAAGGCGCGGCCCGAGACGAAGATCATCCTGACCGAACCCGCCAATGCCCAACTGCTCGGCAGCGGCATCGCCCAGGACCGGGACCCGAACGGCGCGCCCGCCGTCAGTCACAGCGCCTTCGAGCCGCATCCGATCCAGGGCTGGACGCCCGATTTCATCCCCAAGGTCCTGCAAGAGAGCATCGATCAAGGCTTCTACGACGCCCTGCTGCCCGTGGCCGGGGCCGATGGCATCGCCTGGGCCCGCCGCCTCGCTGCCGAGGAAGGCATCCTGACGGGGATCTCCGGCGGCTCCACCTTCGCGATCTCGCACGAGGTCGCCAAGACCGCGCCGGAAGGCTCGGTCATCCTGTGCATGTTGCCCGACACCGGGGAGCGGTACCTGTCCACGCCGCTTTTCGAGGGGATTGTCGAGGACATGAACGAGGACGAGCGCGCCATCTCCGCCTCCACCCCCGGCTACCAGATGCCCTGACCCGGCCCGGGCGGCGGGGCGCCTGCCCGCCCTCCCATAGCAAATGGCCCGCCTTACCGGCGGGCCTCGGGCATGGTCACATGCGGGGCGCGATCAGAGCGAGACGCGCGTGGCCGCCCCCGTCGCGACCGCCTGCTCGGCGGCCACGGCAGCGACCGCCAGGTCCTGCAACCCGACGCCGGTCCCGTCGAACAAGGTGATCTCGTCATCGGAGGTCCGGCCCGGGTGGTCGCCGTTGATCACCTTGCCGATGGGCGTGACATCGTCCTGTGTGATCGCGCCGGAGGCGATGGCATGCTGGGTCTCGCCGATGGTGGTGGATTGCGCCACCTCGTCGGTAAAGAGCGTGGCCTTGGCCACCAGCTCTGCCGCGACCTCCTGCTTGCCCTTGGTGTCGGTGCCCATGCAGGCCAGATGCGTGCCCGGCTTGATATAGCCCGCCTCGATGAGCGGCTCGAAAGCGGAGGTGATGGTGATGATGACATCCGACTGCGCGCCCAGCTCTTCGCGCGAGACCGCCTCGAAGGGGATGCCGATCTCGGCCGCCACCTTGCCGAGGTTGGGGATCATGTCGGGATGGGGGTTCCAGCAGACGACCTTCTCGAAATCGCGCTGCTCGACGGCCGCGCGCAGCTGGAAGGTGGACTGGTGCCCCGCCCCGACCATGCCCAGAACCTTGGCATCCTTGCGCGCCAGCTGGTCGATGGACACTGCCGAGGAGGCCGCGGTGCGGATCGCCGTGAGGTAGTTGCCCCCCACCAGCGCCTTGAGCTTGCCGGTATCGGGGTCGAACAGGAACACCGTGGACTGGTGATTGATGATCCCCTTGGCCATGTTGTTGGGCCAATAGCCCCCGGCCTTCACGCCCAGCACCATGCCCGCCTTGTCGAACCCGGACTTGAACCCGTAAAGCGCATCCTCGTGCCCGATCGCCTCGCGGATCACCGGGAAGTTGTAGGCATCGCCCCGCGCCATGGCGCCGAACACATCGCGTACGGCGGCGAAGGCCAGATCCCGGTCGATGACCTTTTGGCAGATTTCCTCGGTGACGATGACAAGCCCGTCGGTGTCCGGTTTTTGCAGCATGGTGCCCCCCTCGAATGGTCGTGCCGCTGGAGACGTCGGACGCCTCCGGCGGGAGTATTTTCGAAACAATGAGGGGGGCTGTCGCGCCCCCCTGCCGGTCTTTGGATCAGTAGGCGAGGCCGCGCGCGGTCACGGGCCAGAGCGCTTCGACCTTGCCGTTACGCACGCCCACATACCAGTCATGGACGTTGCAGGTCGGGTCGCAATGACCGGGGACCAGCTTGAGCTTGTCGTTGACCTTCAGCTTGCCATCCGGGTCCGCGATCACGCCATGCTCGTCCGAGCATTTGACGTATTTTACGTCGTCGCGCCCATAGATGAACGGCAGGCCGCTATCCACCGATTGCGCCTTCAGGCCCGCATCGCAGATCGCCTTGTCGGCCTTGGCATGGGACATCACCGAGGTCAGGATGAACAGCGCGTTCTCCCACTCGCCCTGGTCGATCCGGTTGCCGTTCTTGTCCAGGATCCGGCCGTAATCGGCATCCATGAACGCGTAGGAGCCGCACTGAAGCTCGTTATAGACGCCCGAGTTGCCCTCGAAATAGTACGACCCCGTGCCGCCGCCGCCGACGATGTCGCACTCCAGCCCCTCGGCCTTCAGCGCATCGACCGCGTCCTTCACCATGGCGACCGCGATGTCGATCTTGGCCTTGCGCTCGTCATAGCTGTCGAGGTGCTGCATCGCGCCCTGATAGGCCTGCAGGCCCGAGAATTTCAGGCCCGGGGCCGCGTCGATGGCCTTGGCGATCTCGACCACGGCGGGGGTGGTGGTCACGCCGCAGCGTCCCGCACCGCAGTCGATCTCGACCAGGCACTCGATCTGGGTGCCGTGCTTGGTGGCCGCCGCCGACAGGTCGGCCACGTTCTCGATATCGTCCACGCAGCAGATCGCGCGCGCACCGAGCCGGGGAATCCGCGCCAGACGGTCGATCTTGGCCGGGTCACGCACCTGGTTCGACACAAGCACGTCCTTGATCCCCCCACGGGCGAAGGCCTCGGCCTCCGACACCTTCTGGCAGCACACACCGCACGCGCCGCCCAGCTCCATCTGCAGCTTGGCCACGTCCACGGACTTGTGCATCTTGCCATGCACCCGGTGCCGCACCCCCATTTCCTTGGCGAAGTTGCCCATCTTGACCACGTTGCGCTCCAGCGCGTCGAGATCCACCACAAGGCACGGCGTCTGGATGTCCGCCTCGTCCATCCCGATGGCCGCCGGAATGTTGTAGCCCACTTCGAGCTCTGCGAATTTGGTTTCTGCGTTCATTGTCTCGGCTCCCCTTAGCCCGTGATCCACGGCAATTTGTCGAGATCGACATTGCCGCCCGTCACAATCACACCGACGCGCTTGCCGGCGAATTTATCCTTGTTCTTCAGAATGGTGGCCAGCGGCACAGCACAGCTCGGCTCCATCACGATCTTCATGCGCTGCCAGGTGAGCTTCATCGCGTCGATGATCTCCTGCTCGCTGGCGGTCAGGATATCGCTCACATGGTTGGACACGAAATGCCATGTGAGATCCTTGAGAGGCACCTTCAACCCGTCGGCAATGGTGACCGGCGCGTCGTCGGCGATGATGTGCCCGGCCTTGAAGCTGCGATAGGCGTCGTCGGCCTGCTCCGGCTCGGCGGCGATGATCTGCACCTCGGGTGCGATGTTCGACAGGGTCAGGCAGCAACCCGAGATCATGCCGCCACCGCCGATGGGGGCGATCATCATGTCCAGCCCGTCGGTCTGCTCCATGAACTCGCGCGAACAGGTGCCCTGCCCCGCCACGACCCGCGGGTCGTTATAGGGATGGACGAATTCCGCGCCGGTGCGCTCCTGCACCTCGGCAAAGACCGCCTCGCGGGAGGTTGTCGAGGGCTCGCATTCGGTGATGATCCCGCCATAGCCCCGGACGGCCGCCTTCTTGGCCTCCGGTGCGGTGCGCGGCATGACCACGTTGCACGGAATGCCCCGGCGCCCGGCGGCATAGCTGAGCGAGAGCGCATGGTTGCCCGAGGAATGCGTCGCCACACCGCGCTCGGCCAACGCATCGCTCAGGCCGAACACCGCATTGCAGGCCCCGCGCACCTTGAAAGCGCCCGCCTTCTGGAAGTTCTCGCATTTGAAGAACAGCTCCGCGCCGACCAGGTCGTTGAAATAGGACGAGGTCAGGACGGGCGTGCGATGGATATGGGGTTTGATCCGCTCATGGGCGGCGACCACGTCGTCATAGGTCGGGATCACCGCCGGGTCGATCGTGTCTTTCATCGGATCCTCACGCTGCTTTGGCGAGGCTTGCGCCCGCCGTTGTCCGGTAGAATTGCTGCGCCGCGGCCACGCCGGAGCCCAGCTCGATGGGGTAGTCGAGATCGGCCATGGCCATCTCGATGGTCGCAAGACCCGACAGCATGGTCACATCCGTCAACGCGCCCAGATGCCCGATGCGGAAGGCCCTCCCGTTCATCTCCCCCAGGCCCACGCCGAAGGAGATGTCATAGGCATCATAGGCATGCTGGGTCAGCGCGTTGCTGTCGAACCCCTTGGGCACATAGATGGCGCTGACCGTGTCGGAGTAAAGATCCGCGCTCTCGGCACACAGGCGCAGGCCCCAGGCATCGACCGCGCGGCGCACGCCCTCGGCCAGCCGGAAGTGGCGCGCATAGACATTTTCCAGCCCCTCTTCGAACAGCATCTTGAGGCTTTCCTGCAGCCCGAACATCAACTGGATCGGCGGGGTGTAGGGATAGCCGCCCGCGCCATTGGCCGCCAGCATGTCGTCGAAGCTGAAGAAGGTGCGCGGCAGTTTCGCGGTCTTGCGATGCTCCAGCGCCTTCTGGCTGACGGCGACGATGCACATCCCGGTGAACAGCATGAATCCCTTCTGAGAGCCGGTGATCGCGACATCCACGCCCCAGCCGTCGAAATCGAAGGGCATCGAGGCCAGCGAGGACACGCAGTCCACCATCAGCATCGCCGGGTGATCGGCACTGTCCATGCCGCGCCGCACCGCCCCGATGTCGGACCGCACGCCGGTCGCGGTTTCGTTATGGGTGACGAGGACGGCCTTGATCTCGTGACCCTTGTCGGCCTTCAGCCGCTCGGCGAACAGGTCGGCGGGCGCGCCGCTGCCCCAGGCGCATTCGATGATCTCGACATTCAGGCCATGGCGCTGGCACAGGTCGATCCAGCGGTGGCTGAACATGCCGTAGCGGGCGATCAGAACCGTGTCGCCGGGCGACAGGGTGTTGCTGACGGCGGCTTCCCAGCCGCCCGTGCCGCTGGCCGGGAAGGTGATGATCGCGGCGTCCTTGGTGTTGAAGACCTTGCGCACGCCGTCGAACAGTTCGGGCAGCATCGCGCCGAACGCCGGGGAGCGATGGTCCCGCGTCTGCATGTCCATCACGCGCCGCAGGCGGTCGGGAACGTTGGTCGGGCCGGGGATGAAAATCGGGTTCTGATCGAACATGGTGCAGTCCTCCTGAGGCCTCTTCGTACCCGTTTCGGAATCATTTTTCAATTTTTTCGGAAAAGTTTTTCAAGACTGGCAAAATGTCTCCATGCCATTGTTTAAAAATGATTTTTTGATTTCCAAATCCTTTATGAAGTTTTGGATTGAAAATATTTCCCAAAAACCAATACTCTAAAGTACAGTCATCGGAGGCCGCATGAAAGACCAGACCCCTTCTCCGCGCCGAAGCCGCGGGCGCCCCAAGAATGCCTTTTCCGACGGGCAATCCAGCACGATCCAGGCCCTGGACCGCGGTTTGTCGGTCCTGAGTGCCCTGGCCCGGGACGGGGGCGGGACGCTGTCGGACGTGTCCATGCGCCTCGGGATGCCCGCCTCCACCGCGCACCGGGTGCTCGCGACCCTGGAAAAGCACGGCTATGTCGACATGGACGAGGCGAGCCAGACCTGGCGCGTGGGGTTGGAGGCGTTCCGGGTCGGCACCAGTTTCATGCAGCGGACCAACCTTCTGGAAGTGGGCCGCGCCTCCATGCGCACCTTGATGGAGCAGACCGGCGAGACCGCCAATCTCGGCATTCTCGACAATGACCACGTGGTCTTCATCGGCCAGGTGGAGACCCACAACCCGATCCGGGCCTTCCACCGGCCGGGCTCCAGCGGGCCGATGCATGCGTCTGGAATCGGCAAGGCGCTGCTGGCGGCGATGCCGCAGGGTGCGGTGGAAAACCTGTTTCGGCGCACTGGGTTGCAGCAATTCTCGCCCAAGACCCTGACCGACCCGGAGGCGTTGCTGAGCGACCTGCGGATCACCCGCAAGCGGGGCTGGTCCTTCGATAACGAGGAACGCTACGAGGGCATGTGCTGCGTGGCGGCGGTGATCTATGACAGCTTCCGGGAGCCGATCGCCGGGATCTCGGTTTCCGGCCCTTCGGCGCGCTTCGCCCCCGGGGCCCTGCCCGCCCTCGGGGCGGCGGTGCAGACCGCCGCGCGGGACGTCACCGCCCAGATCGGCGGGGAGATGCCGCAGATCGCCGCCGAATAGGCGCTACGCCTCGGCCAGGTGACAGGCGACCCGCGCGCCGCCCAGGGGACGCAACTCCGGCCGCTCGGCGCTGCAGCGGGCCACGGCAATCGGGCAGCGGGGGTGGAAGGCGCAGCCCGTGGGCGGGTTGATCGGGTCCGGGATCTCGCCCTTGGGCGGCTCCACCTCGCGCCCGAACCCGTCCATTTTCGGCGCCGCCGCCAACAGCATCTGCGTGTAGGGATGGCGCGGATTTTCGAACAGGGTGTCGGGATCCGCCTCTTCCACCAGCCGGCCGAGATAGAGCACCCCGATCCGGTCGGCCACATGCTGCACCACGGTCAAGTCATGGGAAATAAAGAGATAAGTCAGCCCGAATTCATCCTTGAGATCGGACATCAGGTTCAGCACCTGCGCCTGCACCGAGACGTCCAGCGCCGAGGTCGGCTCATCACAGACAATCAGCTTCGGCTCCGACGCCAGCGCCCGCGCGATGCAGATGCGTTGGCGTTGGCCGCCGGAGAATTCGTGGGGGAACTTGCCGGCGTCTTCGGCGGCCAGACCGACCTGTTCGAGCAGGCGTTCCGCAAGCCCCTTCACATCGCCGCCCCGGGCCGAGACCGGTTCGTTGATGATGTCGCGGACGCGCCAGCGGGGATTGAGGCTGGCGAACGGGTCCTGGAAGATCATCTGGATGTCCGCGCGCACCAGGTCGAGCTTGGCCGGGTCGGTCTCTCGCGCGAGATCGGTGCCGCCGATTTTCACTGATCCTTCAGAGGGTTGCAGCAACCCGACCACCATCTTGCCGATGGTGGACTTGCCCGATCCGCTCTCGCCCACCAGGGCGTAGACGGTGCGTTCCTCGACATCGAAACTGACATCCGACACGGCGGTCAGGATCGCCTTGGGCAGCCGTTCGAGCACCCGGTTGAGCCAGGGTTTGGAGACGTCGAAGCGGCGGCTCAGGCCCTTGACGGAAACCAGGATGCTCATGCCCCGCCCCCCGTAAAACCGGCGTCGGCCCCGGGTCGGGCCCCTGTCGGACTTGTGTCGGGCAAGTGTCGGGCACCACCGTGCGGTGGTGTTGCGTCACCGCCGATGCCCTCGGTCCCGTCCATCGGGAACCAGCAGGCCGCGGCCCCGTCGGCGTCGATCACCGGACCCGGGTCATGGCGGCACTTGTCCTGCGCCCGGGGGCAGCGCGGGCTGAAGGCGCAGCCCGGGGGCAGCCGCCCGAGGCGTGGCATGGAGCCGGGGATCTGATGCAGCCGCTTGAGCCCCTTCGATGCCAGCGGCGTGGAGCCCATCAGCCCGAAGGTGTAGGGATGGCGCGGGGCGGTGAGCACCTCGCGCACCGGGCCAAGCTCGGCCAGGCGGCCCGCATACATCACCGCGACGCGGTCGGCGGCCTCGGCGATCACGCCCATGTCGTGGGTGATGAGCATCACGGCGGTCCCGCGTTCGCGGCAGAGCCGTTTCAGCAGCGCGATGATCTGGGCCTGCACCGAGACGTCGAGGGCGGTGGTCGGCTCGTCCGCGATCACGAGGGACGGCTCGGCACAGAGCGCGAGCGCGATCACCACCCGCTGGCGCATCCCGCCGGAAAACTCGTGCGGGTAGCTGTTCACCCGCTGTCGCGCGGCTGGGATGCCGACCTCCTCGAGGGCGGCGACCGCCCTCTCCTCGGCCTCCGCCCGGGAGATCGGAAGATGCGCGAGCATGGTCTCGGTCAGCTGGTCGCCGATCCGCAGGAGCGGATTGAGCGAGGTCAGCGGGTCCTGGAAGACCATGCCGATATCCTTGCCGCGCACCCGGCGCATCTGCTCGGGGGTGAGCCTGTCGATCCGCTTGCCGTTGAGCCAGACCTCGCCGGAGGAGATATGGGCCGGCGGGGTCAGCAGCCCGATCACCGCGTTCCCGGCCATGGACTTGCCCGCGCCGCTCTCGCCCACCACGCCCAGGATCTCGCCGGGCGCGATGTCGTAGGACACCTTGTCCACGGGCCGCAGCACCGCGTAGCGCGTGGGGATGTCCACGGTCAGGTTGCGGATCGACAGGACGGGTTGGGTCATCGGGCCCCTCGGGTCTGAAAGCGTTCGAATTGCCCGGCCCACGGGCAAAGCGGTGAAGGATTGGGCAGGGTGGCGGGTACGGGCGTTGCGCCCTGCGGCAAATGCCGCGCCGCAGCATCGCGCGGGACGCAACAGGGGCGCGGGCGTGGCATAGTGCCGGACAGCCGCCGGGTTGGAGGACGGGTGCGGTTTCGCAAACGCACCAAAGGAGTGTTTCCCATGTGTCTGTCTGCCCAAGCTCTCGCGCTGTTCCTGAATGTCATCGGCCTCGACATGGTCACCACGGACCCCGGCCGCGTCATCGTCGCCGCCGAGGCAGGCGAGGTGCACTGGGTGCTCACCGCCGGGGACGTGTGGTGCACCATGGCGCCGCAGCTCGACCGGCTGGCGCGCTTCTCGCCGCTGGACTGAGGGGTCATCGCAGCCTCGGGTTCAGGGCGTCGCGGAGCCAGTCGCCCAGCAGGTTCACGCTGAGCGCGAGCACCAGCAGGGTGACCGCCGGGAAGAACAGGATCCACCACTCGCCCGAGAAGAGGAACCCCTGTCCGATGCGGATCAGGGTGCCCAAGCTGGGCTGCGTGGGCGGGGCGCCGACGCCGAGGAAGCTGAGCGTCGCCTCGGCGATGATCGCGAGCGCCAAGGAGATCGTGGCGATCACCAGCACCGGCGACAGCACGTTGGGCAGGATATGGCGCAGCATGATCGCGCCGGAGCCGCGCCCGATCAGGCGGGCGGCCTGCACGTATTCCTTGTTCTTCTCGACCAGGGTCGCGCCGCGCACCACGCGGGCGAACTGCACCCAGTCCGAGAGACCAATGGCGAGGATCAGCACCCAGATCGCCATCTGGTCGCGGTATTCGACCGGGGTGATCCCCTTGGCGATGCCGAAGATCAGCATGGCCACCAGGATCGCCGGGAAGGTCAGCTGCACATCGGCCACGCGCATGATGATCGTCTCCACCCAGCCGCCCACATAGCCCGCGATCAGGCCCAGGGTCACGCCGAGGGTCATGGCGAAGAGCACCGCCGCGAAGCCCACGAAGAGCGAGATCCGCATCCCGTAGAGGATGGTCGAGAACACGTCCCGGCCCTGGTCGTCCGTGCCGAGCCAAAAGGTGTCGCCGGTGAACGCGTTGGGGGTCATCGGCGCGGAAAACCCGTTCATCAGGTTAAGGGACGCCGGGTTGAACGGGTCGTAAGGCGCGATGAGCGGCGCGAAGAGCGCCGCCAGCACCAGCAGCACCACCACCGAGAAGGAGACCAGCGCCACGGGGGAGCGGCGGAATTTCCAGGCGAAGTCCGACTGCCAGGCGACCGAGAAGCGTGACGGTTCCTTGACCGCGACGGGCGTGTCGGGGGGAAGGTCGGGGGTCGTGTCGGTCATGTCAGTGCCCTCCTGCCGCGCTGCGATCGACGCGCAGGCGGGGGTCGATGGCGAAATAGAGCAGGTCCACCACCAGGTTGATGCCCACGAACATCACCGAGATCAGCATCAGGTAGGCGGCCATGACGGGGATGTCGACGAACTGGATCGCGTTGATGAAGAGAAGCCCCACGCCGGGCCATTGGAACACGGTCTCGGTGATGATGGCGAAGGCGATGATCGAGCCGAGCTGCAGGCCGGTGACGGTGATCACCGGGACCAGGGTGTTCTTCAGGGCGTGGCGGAAGTTCACGGCCTTTTCGGTCAGCCCGCGGGCGCGGGCGAAGCGGATGTAGTCCTGCCTCAGCACTTCGAGCATCTCGGAGCGCACGAGCCGCATGATCAGGGTCATCTGGTAGAGGCCCAGGGTAATCGCGGGCAATATCAGTGCCTTGAGGCCGGAGGCGGTGAGGAACCCGGTGGTCCACCCGCCGAGGTCCACGACCTCGCCGCGGCCGAAACTCGGCAGCCAGTTCAGCTCCACCGCGAAGACGTAGATCAGCAGGATGCCGATCAGGAAGGTGGGTAGCGACACCCCGATGAGCGAGATCGACATGATGGCACTCGCGGCGAACCCGTCGCGGCGGATGGCGGTGAAGATCCCCAGCACGATGCCGAAGAAGATCGCGAGCACGCCCGAGACCAGCGCCAGTTCCAGCGTCGCCGGGGCCCGTTCGAGCAGGATCTCGGCCACGGGGCGCGATTGGCGGTAGGAGATGCCCAGGTCGCCCTGGAAGGCGCGGCTGAGGAAGTCCCAGTATTGCACGAGGAACGGGTCGTCGAGGCCGAGCTGGGCGCGCAGCCGTTCGATATCCTCGATGGTGCGTTCCTGGCCGAGCAGTCCGTCGATCGGGTCGCCCACGAAGCGGAACATGGAAAACGCGACCAGCCCGACCACGAGCAGAACGATGATCGACTGCACCACGCGGCGAATGATGAATGCGAGCATGTGCCCTCCCCGGTGTGGGGTCTGTTGTCCCGCGCCTGTCCGGTGCGGTCAAGGGGGCCGTGGCGTGAGGTGCGCTGGCGAAATTCGTTGCCTGCTGCCGTGTGCGGGGGCAAGCTGTGCGCGAAGGCAGTCAGGGGAGGATTTTCATGATGCGCGGATGGATATGGGCGGCGGTGGCGGGGCTGATGCTGCCGGGGGTGGCGCAGGCGGGGTGCGCCACGGACGCGGAGGTTGCGGCCTTCGTGGAGGATTACCTGGCCAAGACGCCCACCAAAGCGCTGAGCCCGGAGGCGACGCTGGAGGAGGCGCGCTGCACGCAGGCCAAGGTGGTCGCGGCCCTCGAGCCGCATCTGGGCCCGGTGGTGGGCTACAAGGCGGGGCTGACCAGCGACGCGGCGATGGCGGCCTTCGGGGTGAGCGAGCCGGTAGCCGGGGTGCTGTACCGCGACATGTTCCTGGAGGATGGCGCGACGGTGGCCCAGCCCCATGGCGCGCGGCCGCTCTTCGAGGCGGACCTGGTGTTCGTGGTGGGCAGTGCCGCGATCAACGACGCCGAGACCGGCGCGGACGTGATGGATGCCATCGCCTCGATCCACGCCTTCATCGAGCTGCCAGACCTGATGTACGGCCCCGACGAGCCGCTCAACGGCGCGTCGATCACCGCGGGGGGTGTGGGCGCGCGGGCGGGTGTGCTAGGCCCGGCGATCCCGTTCGAAGACAGCGGCGCGATGATAGACCTTTTGGCCGAAATGCAGGTGCGGGTCACCGATGCGGAGGGCACGGTGCTGTCCGAGGCGCCCGGGGCGGCGGTGCTCGGCAACCCGCTGCGATCCGTGGTCTGGCTGCGCAGCACGGGCATCACCTTCAAGCCAGGCGACATGATCTCGGTCGGCTCCATCGGCCCGCTGATGCCGCCGGCAAAGGCCAAGGGACGCGCGACGGTGGAATACCTCGGGCTGCCCGGGACACCGACGCTGACGGTGAATTTCGAGTAAGCGCGCGGCCCCCGGCCCGGACCCCGGCACCGGGGGCCGCGTTGTCACGGCAAGCACCCCAGGAGGCCCCATGACCGACCCGACCACAACGCCACCCCCGCGCCCCCGCCAAACCGGCACGCGCCCCCCCGCCCCCGGCCCCAGCGACCCGATGCTGGCCGTGAAGATCGTCTACGGGCTTTATGCGGTCGGGTATTTCGTCGGGATCACGAGCCTTGCCGGACTGATCTATGCCTATATCACCCGGGGCTCGGACCCGTTGGCCGACAGCCATTTCACGTTTCAGATCCGCACCTTCTGGATCGGGTTGGGGATCGGGCTGGTGGCGCTGGCCTCCATGGTGATCGGGATCGGATTTCTGATCTGGATCTTCCTGCTCGTCTGGGGCCTGACCCGGGTGATCTCGGGGTTCGTGCTGGCCAACGACGGTCGACCGATCACGGGCTCGAAATATGCGGGCGTGCTGGCGGTGTGACGCGCGGGGGGGCGGGGCGTCAGTCTGTGTTCTTGGGGCTGGCCCCTGGCGTGCTGCTGCGCACCATGAGGGGCGGCTGTGAGCCCTTCGTGGCCGGTGCTGCAATTGGTTCGACCGACCAGCGGAATGAACAGGCACCTTTCGCTGAGTGAAGGCTCAAGGTTTGCCAAGCAGACAGGGCCTGTTGTCAGGATTGGTGCCTCAAGCTCTAGAAACTCAACACGATTGCAGGTCCCAAACACTTCATACCGCCGAAGAATGAAGTTGCATATATCGCCCCGCCCGGTAATCTTGTACAGCGCCGATTCTAATTTTTGAATTGACTTTATCAAAGCCTATTGGGACAGGAGCCTCGCTATGTCTTTACCACGCTTTTTTGGACTAACCATTATCAGAGCATTAGCTCTTGTGACGGCATCTGCCACAATGTCCATCGCTGAGAGTGACCCGGCTTTCTTCATTGAACGTGGGGAAGGACAGTCGCGAAACCTTCCGCTAGAGGCTGTATACGAACAACTTAGTGCGGTTGAAACGCTTCAGCAGACAGATGAAAGCATCTTGTTCGATCCAGTTCAGTCTGGCTTCGATATGGACGAATGCATACGACAGAGGGAATCCACTTACCGACTTCTTGGTGATCGGCTTGCCTTGGAGAACGGGTTCGCACAGCAGATGTGCGCAACCGACAGAAGACGCGCGAGCAAGCCGCGCGATGTAACGCCATGTTTCAATCCGTTCACACCGGTGAATGGATCGGGTGTTGTTCAAAGAATGACAAAGGCGACGAGAAAGACCTCGGCATTCTTTCACTCTATGGGAGTGCCCACAGACCAGGCATTTGATTTCTTTGAGTTTCAGTTGGGATCCTACACTGATTTGGTTGCCGCGCGTTACCTGAATGAAATCGGCGAACTGCCCGCATCATTGGAAAACATCGAATTTGATGGTCGCGGCAACATTATCGATGATGAATTTGGTCAGATACGTGCCGCTCTCCGGTATCTGACAGTTGGCATTCCGAATTATATGGTGATTGTGGTCGGACTAGAAGGCTTTGGCGACGAAGACATGCGGAGTATTCGAAGAATCTGCTCGCCGGATGAGCTTGGGCAGTAAAAACTGGTAAGTGGGGTGATCGCAGGCTTGCGTCAGCAAAAGCCGAAATACCGTGACTTTACAGCTCGGCTTCCAGACGCTGGGGCGGTTGGCGCAGCTCTAATTGCGATCACAGTCATTTCACGTGATCCGGCATAATGTATCGGCGCACTCATTGCGCCCGAATCCGGTTCTTAACGTCGGTATATGCAAAAAATGATACGAAATACGGCACCTGACGCTCTGTTTTCATATCTGCCGTTCGCGCCGCTTGGATCGCACAGGGCGAATTGTTGGATAATTCGCCATCCGTGCGGCCGGGTCTCGGGGACCGGGGCATGCACCAGCGTTGCGGCGTGTTGACCCCTGTGATCGGCGGCGCAGCCGAAGGGTGCGCCGCCGGGGGGCTCAGTTCATCGTCACCCAGCGCAGGATGAAGAAATTGTCCGGGCGCTGGGTCAGGCTGACCGTGTCGCGCGCGCCCCAGACCAGCGGCTGGACGTAGAGGGGGACGTAGGCGGTCTCGGCTTGCAGGATGCCGGTGACCTCGTCGAGCATGGCCTGGCGCTTGGCATCGTCGATCTCGGACTGGATCATCGGGAGCAGTTCGTCGACGCGGGCGTTCGAGTAGCCGCCGAAGTTCCAAGAGCCCAACCGTGCCTCCGGGTTGGGGGTGGCGGCAAGGAAGCGGATCGGGTGTTCGGCGTCGAACGTCCCCGGCGACCAGCCCAGCAGGTACATGTCGAAATCCTCCGCCCGCAGCCGGTCCCAGTAGCCGCGCACGGGCATGGCTTCGAGTTGGGCGTCGAGGCCGACCTGGGCGAGCATGGCGGTGACCGCCTGGCACACGGCCTCGTCATTCAGGTACCGGTCATTGGGGCATTTCAGCCCGAAGGAGAAGCCGTCCGGGTAGCCCGCCTCGGCCAGCAGGGCGCGGGCGGCGTCCGGGTCGTAGGCGGGTCGGTCGGCGAGGCCCGCGGAGAAGCCGCGCATGGCCGGGGAGACCAGCTGGCTCGCCGGTTCGGCATTGCCGCGCATGATGGTTTGCAGGATGGCGGGGACGTTAACGGCCTGGGCCACAGCCCGGCGGACGCGGGGGTCGGCGAAAGGGTTGCCCGGCTCGTCGGAGGCCGAGTATTTCAGCGCCTCGGCGGCGTGCGGGAAGCCCAGCATGATGACCCGCGCCTCGATGCCCTGGATCACCTGCACCCCGTCCTGGCCCGCAAGCCGGGCGGCGTCCTGGATGGGCACCGGGTTGATCATGTCGATATCGCCCGACAGCAGGGCCGCCACGGCGGTGGCCGGGTTCTGGATCGGGGTGAACTCGGCTCGGGTGATGTTGTGCTCGGGCGTGTCCCACCAGCCGTCGAAGGGCTCCAGCACGGTGCGCAGGCCCGGCTCCCGCGCGGTGACGCGGAAGGCGCCGGTGCCGTTGGTGTTGAGCGTGGCGTGGTTGCCGGCCTCCTTGTCGGGGCGGGTGGCGTCGTTGGCCGCGGCCCAGCCGCTGTCCATGATCATCCAGTTGGCGATGCTGTCGGGGAAGATCGGGTTGGGGGCGGTGGTCAGGATCTCGACCGTGTAGTCGTCGATCACGCGCAGCTCGGAGACGGGGGCGAACCAGCTGCTTGTGTCGGAGGCCTCGGAGGAGGCGCGTTCATAGGAGAAGAGGACGTCCTCGGCGGTGAAGGCGGAGCCGTCGTGGAAGGTCACGCCCTCGCGCAGGGTGAAGCGCCAGCCCGCGCCGTCGCCGATCGGCTGCCAGGAGGTGGCGAGCGCGGGTTCGATGGTCATTGACCTGCTCCCCTTTGAGTCCGCGTTTATAGGTTAGCTCTGTTCAGGGTTTGGTCCTCTCTTGACCGTTGGTGATACTCCCGCGGGGTGAGCCCGTCGAGACTCGAGTGCGGGCGGTGGTGGTTGTAGTCGTCGCGCCATGCCGCAATCATGCGGCAGGCATGGCGCAGTGACGGGAACAGGTGTTCGTTCAGGCATTCCTCTCGCATCCTCCCGTTGAAGCTTTCGACGAGGCCATTCTGCATGGGCTTTCCGGGCGCGATGTAGTGCCAGTCGACTTTACGGTCTTCCTGCCATTTCAGCATCGCGTTGCTTGTCAGTTCGGTTCCATTGTCGCTGACCACAAGGCAGGGGTACCCACGCAGCTCGGCGATCCGATCCAACTCGCGGGCGACACGTGCGCCGCTGATGGATGTATCGACCACAGCGGCCAGACATTCCCGGCTAAAGTCATCAATCACGTTTAGCACCCTGAACCGACGCCCGTCTTCCAGCGCATCCGACATGAAGTCGAGGGACCACCTCTGGTTTGGCCCCTGCGGGATCGCCATGGGCGTCCTGGTGCCCACTGCGCGCTTGCGTCCGCCCCGTTTACGAACGGTTAACCCTTCGTCGCGGTAGAGCCGGTACAGTTTCTTCCAGTTTACCTCCCAGCCCTCACGCTTCAGCAGCATGTGCAGGCGGCGATAACCGAACCGACGCCGCTCGGACGCCAGTTCTTTCATCCTCACCCGCAGTTCCGTGTCGGCAAGGCGCTTCGACCGACGCCGATACACACGCGGATCGATCCCCGCCAGCGCGCACGCCCGGCGCTGATTGTAGCCTTTTGTCTTCATGGCCCAGTCCACGGCATTCCTCCTTGAACCGGGCCTCAGAAGTTTTTTCCAAGCATTTCCTTAAGCGTCGCAACATCCATCATCTGCTCAGCCAGCATCTTCTTCAGTTTGGCGTTCTCAGATTCCAGCGTCTTCAAACGTCGCGCATCTGACACTTCCATGCCACCATACTTGGATCGCCACTTGTAGAAGGTCGCGTCACTGATCCCGTACTTGCGACACAACTCCTTCGCGCCCAACCCAGCCTGGTGCTCCTTAAGAATGCCAATGATCTGTTCTTCACTGAAACGGCTTCTCTTCATCGTCTGTCTCCTCACTTAGAGAACAGGCTAACCAAAATTTGAGGACATTTCAGGGGAGCAGGTCATCATGTCCTTGCCGCGGCGGACGAGGCCTTCGTAGACGTTGTTGAGAAACCCCAGGACCGGGGCGGAGTTGACCGCGTGGGGGTCCATGGTCTGCGGGTCGGTGGTGGAGGCCCAGCGGAATTCGTTGGCCGCCGCAGGCAGGGCGACCAGCAGCCCGAGGGCCGCCGGGCTCAGCAGTCGTATCATGGTGTGTCCTTCGTCGTGAGTGCAGCAACCGGCGCAGCATGCCGCCGAAATGCGGCAGGGTCACCGGCAAAGCGGCTGGCTCACGGGGGTGTGAAGGCGGTCAGGCGACGGGCTGGTTTTTCCGACGGCGCAGCAAGGCGAAGAGACCAAAGCCGGAAATCAGCATCAAACCGGATGCGGGAAGTGGCACTGCCGAGGGCGCAGGAATGCTGGGGCCGGAAACCTGGCGGATGGAAGTCGATGCGATCACCCGGGTTGTGTAGTTGCCGTCGAGGTATTCGAGGGTCTCGCTTGCCTTGTCGCCCCTGGCATACCCGGTCTGCACTGTAAGATCGCCGCTGACGTTAAGAAATTGGTGGTTGAAGTTCATTTCGCGGGTCGCCATGTCGAAAAATCCACCCACGCTATAATAGCTGACACTGTCGCGGCCGAACGCGACTGGGCTTCTGGACCCGTCCGCATGCTGGAAAGTGACGCTGTAGTAATCCAGCTCCGGCTCAAGGTATCGGCGCGCATCGATCCTTCCGTTTCCATCGAGATCGGCACCTTTGATCGTGTAGATGATCTTGCCGACCTCGGATGTGAAAACATCCAGAGATCCGACGGGAATATCCGTATAATAGAGTTCGCTGAGATAGTCGTAATTGCCGGTATAGCGATATTCGTAAGTCCCGATCGCCTCGAAAGTATAGGTTTGGAACTCGACTGGTGCCGCCTGTACGATTTGTGCAGATGCGAAGAGACAAAAAATAGCCGCAAACTGTTTGTGCATATCTACTATGCCTTCCTCGTTAACACTTCTTTAATGATTTCTAGCACGTACAGGCACGATTCGTCCTTGTGCAATTTGCGGTTTGGTAAACTTGACGCACTGCGCGTCGATCGGAAACTGCAAAGGGCGGCGCCGGAGCACCGCCCTTTTCCCCGAACAGATCGAATGGATCAGTTCATCTCGAAGAACTTGAACTTCGGGTCGTCCTCCGGCGAGACGTTGGGGTAGCCGACGGCGGAGGTGTTGCCCCAGTTCAGCACTTGGTGGTGGATCGGCAGGTAGAGTTGTTCGTCCTGCACCACCTGCCAGATCTCGGCGATGGTCTGGTTGCGGACCGCCAGATCGGTCTCGGAGGCCAGGCTGACGATCTTGGCGTCCACCTCGGCGTTCGAGAAGCCGGTGTTGTTCCAGGAGCCCCGGTCACCCTCGCGGGTGTGCACCAGGAAGTTGAAGACATACTCGCTGTCATAGGTCGGAACACCCCAGCCCAGCATGTAGAAGTTGGTCTCGCCGTTCTGGATCAGCGGGAAGTGCTGTGCCTTGGGCTTGGCGTCGAGGTTCACGGTCACGCCGATCTGGCCGAGCATCCCCACGACCGCCTGGCAGATCGCCTCGTCGTTGATGTAGCGGTCATTGGGGCAGTCGAGCTGGATCGAGAAGCCGTCGCCATAGCCTGCTTCCTCCATCAGCGCCTTGGCGGCGTCGATATCGGTCATGGCGGCCCCGTCCATCTCGGCGGTCCAGCCGTTGACGAAGGGCGGCGCGATCATGCCGGCAGGCGCGGACTGGCCACGCATCACCACCTGTTTGATGGCGTCGCGGTTGATCGCCATGTTCATTGCCTTGCGCACGCGCGCATCGGCCAGCGGGTTGGCGCCTTCGACATTGTCGCTGTCGAGATCGTCGGCCCCGGAGTTCATGCCGAGGAAGATCACCCGGTTCTGGGCGGCGGTCTGCACCTCCAGCCCGTCGGTCCCGGCCACGCGTTCGAGATCCTGCACGGGCACGTCCTGGATGAAGTCCACCTCGCCCGACAGAAGGGCCGCCACCCGTGTCGCGGCGTTCTGGATCGGGGTATAGATGATCTCGGTGACCTGCAGCGGGAAGTCATCCGCGCCCCAGTAGTCTGGGTTGATCGTCAGCACGGTGCGCACATCCGGCTCGCGGCTGGTGAGCACGTAGGGGCCGGTGCCCATGGCGTTGGTCGCGGCGAAGGTGGTCTCGCCATTGGCGATGTCCTGCACCCGGGTGACGCCATTGGCCTCGGTCCAGCCCTTGTCCATGATGAACAGGTTGGTGAAGTTGTTGGGCAGGATCGGGTTCGGTCCTTCGGTCACGAACTCCACCGTCATGTCGTCGACCGCGCGCACCTCGGAGATCGAGGTCAGCAGCTCTTTCATGGCGGAGGTTTCGGATTTCGCCCGCTCGAAGGAGAACACCACGTCCTCGGCGGTGAAGGCCGAGCCGTCATGGAAGGTCACGCCCTCGCGCAGCTTGAAGACCCAGACACTGGGATCATCGGGCTTGGGGGCCCATTCGGTGGCCAGTGCACCCTGGAACTGGCCGAAATGATCGCGGATGATCAGCGGCTCGTAGATCTGGTGGGCGAGCGTATGGGTGGGCCCTTCGTTCTGGGCATGGGGATCGAGGGTCAGGCTGTCGCCCGCCCGCGCCCAGCGCAGGGTTTCGGCGCTGGCGAGGATCGGCGTCAGAACGAGCGCCGATGTGGCCAGCAGGAGGGTGGTTTTTTGCATGGTGATGTATCTCCCAGTTGAGTTTCGGCGGAGGGACGCGAGGCCGCCCCCACCGCGCTGCCTGGGACCGTCTGTTGCGGACCGGCTTGGCAGGCACCGCAGAAAAGAATGACCGCCCGGCACAGGAACGCAAGGGCGAATTGCCCCCGCCCCAACGTCAACCGCGCCTCTGGGCCGGCATTTCGACGGATCGCGGGCTGGATGCGCCGACGGGCGCCGTGGTTCTGGTTCAGGCGGCCTCGGGCACGGCGCTCCGAGCCGGGAAGGTGCGGGTCCGGTCCCGGGGCGGTGGGCCTGCTGGGCCCTCGGGGGCCTGCCGCCCCCTGCCGCAAGGCCTTGGAAACAAAGGTTAACGGCGCCGGCCCCATCCCAGGATCACGCCACGCGACAGGGTGTTAGGAATCACTAACAGTTTCCTAACGGTAGATGACGCAAGGTCAGAGGGCATCTGGACAGGATGCGGTAGCGCACTCGAAAGAAGGCTTCAAACCTTTGAACACAAGCAATTTTTCAGTAGCTTATCATTTCAATCAAGGGCACTGTTCCCGCCCGACACGTTTGAAGAACCAAACTCTGGAGCTCGACTTCGATGCGTCCAAATCCTGTCCAGGTGCACCCTTCCCGGTGGAAGCAGAGCGGTCGGTGCATCCCCAAACCCAGCCCTCCGCTCTGTTCAAGCCCGAGCAGGGGTCCGTAATGAGTACTGGTCCCGAGCAGGGCACGACCCAGCTGGTCAAGCTTTATGTACTTGGCCCGCTGGGTCTCTTTTCTGCCGGGGACCGAAATCTGACACCGCGGGGCAAGAAGGCCCAGGGTCTGCTGGCGCTTCTGGCGCTGGCTCCGCGGGGGCAGCGTACCCGGGTCTGGTTGCGCGACAAGCTGTGGAGTACGAGTGACGAACAGAAATCTGCATCCTCCCTGCGGCAGACGGTGTTCGAGTTGCGCAAGGACCTGGGCGCGCTGGCCGATGAGATCCTCGACATCAACCGGATGTCGATCGGCCTGCGGCTCGACCGGGTCTGGATCGACCATGCCACGGTGATGGGAGATCCCGCGCAGCTGCACGAGCTGGAGATCACCGAGGACACCGAACTGCTCGAAGGGATCGACGTGGTCGACGAGGAGTTCGAGGACTGGCTCCAGATGGAGCGGCAGATCTGGTACGACAAGGCGACAGACCTGCTGGAGGCGCATCCGCGCCCCGCCCCGGCGGCCCGGCCGACCCCGGCGCAGACCCGCGGGCTGCTGGTGCCTGCGCGCAGCACCGAGGATCTGAGCGAGACGCAGGCGCCGCAGACCTGCTCCATCGGGTTTCTGCCCAACATCCAGCAGGGCTGCGACGGGGCGACCCAGCACCTGGCCGATTACGTGCTGGAAGGGGTGGCGCGGAACCTGCGGGAGTTCGAGCCGGTGGCGGTGTTCGATTTCCGCGATCCGGGCGTCCATTCGGACCGGTTCACCAATGCATTCGAGACCGAGTATTATACCCGCGTGCGGACCTTGCAGGTGCGCGACAGCCTGACCCTGACGTTTTTCCTTTATCGGTCCAGCCGGATGGCGCTGGAATGGTCCCAGTCGATCCAGACCTCCGCGGACGAGATCGTGCAGAATTCCATGCTGCTGGAGGGGTTCATCGCGCAGAATGTCGACCGGATGGCCAAGTCGATGTTCGAGGACCGGTTGCGGATGCTGGACAACCGCGAGGACTGGCCGCCGAAGGTCGGGTATTCGGCGCTGAACCTGATGTTCAAGCTGGACGAGAACGCGCTGAGCAACTCGGAATCCATGCTGCTGCGCGGGGCCGAGAGCGAAGAGGACAGCCCGATCTACCCGGCCCTGCGCGCCTATCTGACGACCTTCAAGCTGGGCGAGAACATGGGGGTTTTGAACCGCGGCGAGCTGGAGGATGCGCGCGCCAACGCCGAGGCCGCCCTGGGGCAGAACCCGTTCAACTCGATCTCGCTGGCCTGTATCGCCCATGTGATGGGCTATGTGTTTCACGAGCATGACATGGCCGGCGGGCTGCTGGAGCAGGCGCTGAACCTGAACGCGTCGCAACCTTTCGTGTGGGATCACTACGCGCTGCACAAGCTTTATTCCGGGGAGTTCGAGGCGGCCTACCGCGCCGCCGAGCGGGGCGCGGCCCTGGGTGCCTTCAGCCCGATCAGCTACAGCTACGACACCACGCTGGCGATGGCCGCAACCATGGCGGGCGATCATCGGCGCGCGATCATGGCCGGGCAGCGGGCCCTGCGCAAACAGCCGCGCTTTGCCGCCGCGATGCGGTATCTGTTGCTGAACTACGCAAAGCTCGGGCGCGAGGCGGAGGCCCAGGAGATGTTCACGCGGCTGACCGCCGTGGACCCGGATTTCGGCGACCCGGAGGTGCAGAAGGAGCGCTTCCGCTTTGCCCAGAAACAGGACGAGACCAACGTTCTGAGCATCATAAAAAGACTGACATCGTGAGGGGATGACCCATGGAAGACCGGCCGGAGGACGACGATATTCTTCAAAGCCACAAGTTCGAAGTGACCGCCGTGGGGCTGAAGCTGTCGGGGATGGACGACGCCCAGGGCGATGGGCCGGTGGGCGCGGCGGGCGGGGGCGGCGTGGCCTCGGGTGGGGTGCTGGTGGCCCTGAACCGCAACCGGAACCGAAATCGCAACCGGAACCGCAATCGCAACAGGAACCGGAACCGCAATCGCAGCCATGACGACGGGGCGGCCAATGCGGGCATGCAGGAGCCCTGGCAGGAGCGCGAGGCGCTCCACAAGTGTCTCGACGAGTGGATCGACCTGCCGGTTCCCCTGCCCCCGAGCCCCGAGCAGCTGCGCGCCGAGGCGATCGACCTGCTGGAAAAGCAGGTTCTGCTGCACCGGCCCGAGGGCGCCCAGCGGCGCGAGGAGATCCTGCGCGAGGCGTCCTTCGAGCTGTCGGGCTATCTGCGCCCCCTGGAGGGCGAGGGCGTCGGCGGGCTCGATGCCACGGTGGGGCTGTTCAAGGTGGTGCTGGCGCTGACCGACGAGATCGGGCTGCGCTACAAGCGGCGGTTCAACACGCCCCGGCCGAACCAGGTGGAGCCGCGGCTGCGCCCGTTCATCCCCTATCCGGGCCATGAGAGCCAGCCGTCGAACCATTCGTTCCAGTCCTTCGCGCTGGCCTTCGTGTTCTCGCGCATGTTGCCGGAGCATCCGGCGAGCTCGGAGCTGTTCCGCTCGGCCCGCCGGATCGCGGAGAACCGCGAATGGGCCGGGGTGCATTATGCCTCCGACACCGAATGCGGCTACCAGTTGGCGCGGATGGTGACGCCGGTGCTGGAAAAGGTGTTGAAAAAGCAGATGCTCGCGGCGGCATCGGAATGGATGTGAGGGGCGGCGAGATGACAACAGGACGCGAAGATTACCCCGATTACGACGCGCTGTGGCACCTGGTGTCGATGGGCGTGCGCACCCCCGATCACAAGCCGAACGGCTGGGCCTACAGGCGCAAGGACAAGCGCCGCACCCGGGTGGCGATCATCGACACCTCGGTGGCGGTAAAGCATCCCAACCTCGTCCCGGCGATCAACAAGGACCTGGCGCTCGATCTCTTCACCGCGCCGCTGGGTTGTTTTGCCTACCGCGCGCCGGACGCCAAGCTGGGCGATCTGGGCCTGTGCACCGACACCCATGTGGCCGAGGGCCTGCCCGGGATCACCGAGATCCTGACGCGGCTGATCGACCGCACCTCCCATGGCAGCCGGGCCTGGCCGGAGCGGTTGCAGCCCTGCGTGGGCGAGGAATTTTCCAACCACGGCACGGCCATCGCCGGGCTGGTGGGCGCGCGCCCGGCCCGGGTGAAGGCGGTGCGGCCCGTGGAGGACGAGGGCGACGCGGAGATCCCGCTGCCCTATGTCGGGGTCGATCCCCATTGCGAGATCGTGCCGATTTCGACCAATTTCGATCCGGACCCGGAGGTCCTGATCGTGGCATTCCTCTATGCGGACCTGATCGACGCGGATGTGGTGCTGTTGCCGCGCAACATCCCCGACCCCGCGCGCACGGTGCCGGAGATCGCGGGCCGCGAGATCGGCGGCGTGTCCCTGGCCGAGGCCACGGCCCCGGCGGCCACCACTCCCGAGGAGGCGCGGCTTTGGGCGGAGTTGGCGGAGCTGATCGTCAATGTCTCGCTCAAGCGGCCGGTGGTCTGTGCCGCGGGCAATGCGGGGGAGGAGAACGGGATCTATCCCGCGAACCTCGCCTCGGACCATAACGGGATCATCTCGGTGGGGGCGATGAACGCCAAGGGGTATCTGGCGGGGTTCTCGGCGTCGCAGAACATCACCGTAATGGGGCCCTCGGGCGATGCGGAGGTGTTCGACCGCACCCAGGTCCGGTTGGACACGCGGCGGCACGATTACGACCCCATCGGCGTGCCGGAGCCGAACGAGAACCACAAGTATTCCCATTACGACGTGATCTCGACCGATGTGCCGGGCATCCACGGTTATTCCGACAGCCCCTATGCCTCCCGCGAGCCGGAGCAGGGGTTGCGCGAATTCGGCTCCTACTTCTGCAGCTTCGGGGGCACCTCGGCGGCCTCGGCCCTGGTGGCGGGGTATCTCAGCCTGGGCTTCAGCGCCGGTGCGCTGGGGGCGCGCAGCGACGGGCTGGAGGCCAAGAGCTGGCTCTTGCGCCATTGCGCCATGGTGGCCGATGGGGACGAGAGCTATGCCTATCCGGCCTGGGGCGGGACCTGCAGTTTCCCCGACAGGTAAGCGGCCTCAGAACCCGTAGAGCGCCGCCGGTGTGTCCACCAGGATGCGGCGGCGGGCGTCCTCGGACGGGACCGCGTCGAAGAACGCGTTGAGCAGGGCGCCCGCGTCGGGCGGCTGGGCCTCGGCAAGCATCAGGTGGGGCCAGTCGCTGCCCCAGAGGCAGCGGTCGGGATTGGCCGCGACCAGCGCCGCGATCGCCTCGGCGGCCCGGTCGTAGGGCGCGTCGCAGAGCCGGTAGGGCGCCGAGAGCTTCACATGGGCCGCCCCGTCGGCCACCAGCGCGCGCAGGGCGGCAAAGCCGGGCTCGTCGGGACCGGCGGCCAGGTCGGGCCAGCCGATATGGTCGAAGACCACGGGCACCGGCAGGGTGCGGACATCCGCGGCCAACTCGGCCATGTGGCGGTGGGCGTTCATCAGCATCTGCACATGCATCCCGTGGGCGGCCAGGCGCGGTGCCATTTCACGCACGCCTGCCCAGCTGAGGATGCCGCCATGGACGTAGTTCAGCCGAACGCCCACCACCCCCGCCTGCGCCAGGGCGGCAAGTTCCGCATCGGAGGCCCCGTCGCGCACCAGCCCGATGCCCCGGGCGCGGTCCCCGAGGGCGGCGACGGCGGCGGTGGTCACCCGGTTGTCGCCGCCATGGAGGATGGAATGGACGATGACGACGCGGGCCATGCCCAGCGCGTCCAGGTGGGTTTCGAGCCGCGCGGTCCATTGGGCGAGCGTGCCGGGGGCCGGATCCTCCACCCGCCCATCCCAGAGCGGCATGTCGTCGGCGACCATGTGGACATGGGCGTCGCAGGCCCCTTCGGGCACCGGGGCCCTGGGCGGTGTGGGGTGCGCTGTGGGCGGGGCGGCTTGCGGCAGGCGTGTCATGGGGCGGGCTCCGGCGCGAGAAAGGCATGGATCAGGTCATAGAACGGGCCCGGCGCGTCCTTGTGCAGCATGTGCCCGCCCTCCAGCATCCGGTGGGTGGCATGGGGGAGCCGGCGGGCGAGGTCGAGGGATTGCGGGTGGGTGCGCGGGTTGCCCCGCCCGGTCACGATCAGTGTCGGGCAGCGCACCCGGTCGACCAGGTCGCGCCCGTCGAAGCCATGGGCGGCCTGCATCGCGTCGTTGAGCCCGCCCGGGTCCATCACGCTCATCTCCGTCAGGTAGGCCTGTTTGGCCGCGCCCTTCTCACCCATGGCGGCGAGCTTGGCGGTGCCGCGCGGGCCGAGCTTGGCGGTGAGCCAGCTGGCGAATTTGGCGCCCTTCCGGTCGATCCAGCGGGCCTGCATGGTGTAGGCGCTCTCGGCGAAGACGAGGCGGGTGACGCGGTCGGGCATGGTGGCGGCCAGGTGCAGGGCGATCATGCCGCCCAGGGAATGACCGACCAGGGCGAAACGGGCCGGGAGCGCGGGCGCAAGGGCCGCGGCGTAGCCCGCGATGGTGGGCGTGGCGACGCGCGGGCGGCCGTTATGGCCCGGCAGGTCGAGGCAGAGCCCCTGCGCCTTGCCGTCCCAGGTCTGCGAGGAAAGCCCGGCGCCGTGAAGCCAGACCGCGGGGGCGGAGGGGGAAGCTGTCATGCCCGCCACGCTGCCGTGCGCCGGGCCGAAGATCAATCCACTTCGCCGCGGGGCAAGCCGCTTGCAAGCGGCTTAAGCGCCTTTCAAGGCGCTTGGGCCCGGCGCGACCCCGCGCGCGAGATCGTGCCGGGCGGGGCTCAGGCAAGCCCGTGTTTGGAAAACGGCAGGACCGTGATCCGCTGGCCCGTGGCGCGGGCGACCGCGTTGGCCACGGCGGGGCCGATGGGCGGCGTGCCCGGCTCGCCCACACCGCTGGGCCCTTCGGTGGAAGGCACGATATGGACCTCGACCCGGGGCATGTCGGCGATCCGCAGCGCCGCGTAATCGGGGTAGTTGGACTGGTCCACCGCCCCGTCGGTCATGGTGATCTCCTCGCGCAGGATCCCCGAGAGGCCGTAGGCCAGCCCGCCCTCGATCTGCGCCACGATGTTGTCGGGGTTGATCGCTACGCCGCAATCCACCGCACAGGTCACCTTCTCGACTTTCACGGTGCCGTCCTCGCGGATCCGCACCTCAGCCACCTCGGCCACGTAGCTCTCGAAGCTCTTGTGGACCGCGACGCCGCGGTGGATGCCTTCGGGCGCGGGGCTGTCCCAGCCCCCCTTCTCGGCGGCCAGCCGCAGCACACCCGCCAGGCGCGGGTCGTCCCCGAGATGGGCGAGCCGGAATTCCACCGGATCGCGGCCCGCGGCCTCGGCCAGTGCGTCCATCATCGTCTCCATCACATAGGCGGTGTGGGTATGGCCCACGGCCCGCCACCACAGCACCGGCACCCCGGCGGACGGGTGATGCACGTCCATCGCCATGTCCGGCAGGCTGTAGGTGGTATCCGCCGCCCCCTCGACCGAGGAATGATCCACCCCGTCCTTGACGAGGAACTCCTCGAAGGGGGTGCCGATCATGATGCCCTGGCCGACCACGCGATGAGCCCACCCCGCGATATTGCCCTCGGCATCCACCCCGGCGCGGACCTTGTGAAGCGTCAGAGGCCGGTAATAGCCGCCCTTGATGTCGTCCTCGCGAGTATAGACCAGCTTGATCGGCGCGGGCCTGCCGGTCTCGCCCAGCCAGGCGGCCGCAATCGTCGCGGCCTCGGCCACCAGGTGGCCGTCCGCGGTGGCGCGCCGCCCGAAGGAGCCGCCCCCCCACATGGTGTTGATCGCCACGTTTTCGAAGGGGATGCCGAGCACCCCGGCGGCGACGTTGTGGTCGATGGTCTGGATCTGGCTGCCACCCCAAAGCGTCGCCCGTTCACCATCGAAGAGCACGGTCATGTTGAGCGGCTCCATCGGCGCGTGGGCGAGATAGGGGAAGTGATAGCGCGCCTCGACCACCTGCGCGGCGCCCGCGAGCTTGCCCGCCGCATCGCCGCGGGCGACGGCCGGGAGACCGGGCTGGTCCAGCAGCGCCTCGAACTCGGCGGTGATCTCTTCGGTGCCTCGGGTTTCGGCCCCCGACATATCCCATTCGATCTCCAGCGCGTCGCGGGCCTGCATGGCGCGCCAGGTGTTGTCGGCCACCACCACCACCCCTTGCGGGATGGTCAGCACCGCCTGCACGCCCGGCATGGCCCGCGCCGCCTCGGCATCGACCGAAGCCACGGTGGCGCCGAAGCGCGGCGGCCGGGCGGTCACGGCGATCAGCGCGCCCTCGGGCTTGGCATCCATCCCAAAGAGGCCCACCGAGCCGCGCGTCTTGGCGGGGATTTCCACCCGGGCCATGTCCTTGCCGATCAGGCGCCACTGGTCGGCGCGCTTTAGCGTCACCGCCTCCGGCACCGGCTGCGCGGCGGCGGCACTGGCCATGTCGCCGAAGCTGGCGGAGTTCGCGCCACTCGACAGCGTGCCGTCCGCAACGGTCACGGCCTCTGGGGCGACGCCCCAGGCTTGCGCCGCCGCGGCCACAAGCATGGCGCGGGCCGAGGCCCCGGCCTCGCGGTACTGGGTGAAGGAATTGCGCATGGCGGTGGACCCGCCGGTGCCCTGCACCCCGAACAGGGAGTTGGCATAGACCTGCGGGTTGGAGGGCGCGAATTCCACCGCGATCTGGTCCGGGCTGGCGTCCAGCTCCTCGGCCACGAGGGTGGCGAGGCCAGTCGCGGCCCCCTGCCCCATGTCCTGATGCTTGACCAGCACGGTGACCACATTGTCGGGCGTGATATGCACGAAAGGCTGCGCAAGGGCGTCATCGCCCATGGCCTGGGCCGCACGCGGCAGCGCACCGCCAAGCAGCAGCCCGCCGACCGCGCCGGCAGAGAGTTTCAGGAAGGCGCGGCGCGACGGCCTGGGCGCGGCGAGGGCGGTGTCGAGGTAATGCAGCATCTCAGGCCTCCATGATTTCGGCGGCCTGGTGGATTGCCTTGCGGATCCGGGCATAGGTGGCGCAGCGGCACAGATTGCCGTCCATGGCGAGGTCGATATCCGCGTCCGTGGGTTTGGGTGTCTCGACCAGCAGGGCGGCGGCGGACATGATCTGGCCCGACTGGCAGTAGCCGCATTGGGGCACCTGGGCTTCGATCCAGGCGGCCTGCACCGCGGCGGCGGCCTTGCTGTCGACGCCTTCGATCGTGGTCACGGAGGCGCCTTCGAGATCGCCCACCGCCATCTGGCAGGACCGCATGGCGACCCCGTCCACATGCACGGTGCAGGCCCCGCAGGACGCGACCCCGCAGCCGAATTTCGTCCCCGTGAGGTTGAGTTCGTCGCGCAGCAGCCACAGCAGCGGCATGTCCTGTTCGACATCGACCGTGGTTGGCGCGCCATTGAGCGTGAAGCTGACCATCGAGACCTCCCTGTCTCCGTGTGCGTTGACAAGCAGGTAGTGTGACCCCTTGGGACTGTCGAGGATAGTCTCGATCGCGCGGGCTCGTGCACAATCCCGGCATCAAAGCCGCGATTTTGCGCGAAAGGCGACGAAAATTCCCGAAATCCCATGCATGAAGTCTGGTCTTTCGGGCCAAAAACGGGTTCGGTTCGCCAAAAGGGAGGCGTCTGCCATGACCTGCGTTTTTGTCCAGATCCGCTGCCGTCCGGGAACCGCCTACCGGGTGGCCGACGACATCACCCTGCGCGAGATCCACTCGGAGCTCTATTCCACCAGCGGCGAATACGACCTGCTGATGAAGCTCTATATCCCCGAAGGCGCGGATGTGGGGCGGTTCATCAACGAGAACCTGCTCGATATCGACGGGATCGAGCGGACGCTGACAACACTGACCTTCAAGGCGTTCTGAGAAACGCCGGACACCGATAGGGGAGAGACCAAATGAAGCTGAAAACCACCCTGATGGCGGCCCTGCTGGCCGCGACGACCGCGGGCGCGGGCTGGGCCGACCCGGTCAAGGTCGGGATGATCACGACGCTGTCGGGCGGGGGCGCGGGGCTGGGCATCGATGTGCGAGACGGCTTCATGCTGGCGGTCAAGCAGGCGGGCAACCCGGACCTGGAGGTGGTGATCGAGGACGACCAGCGCAAGCCGGACATCGCGGTGCAGCTGGCCGACAAGATGATCCAGTCCGAGAAGGTCGATGTGTTGACAGGCATCATCTTTTCCAACCTCGCCATGGCGGTGATCCCGGCGGCGACCGCGCAGGGCAAGTTCTACCTGTCGCCCAATGCGGGGCCTTCGGCGCTGGCCGGGCGCGGGTGCCACCCGAACTATTTCAACGTGGCCTGGCAGAACGACAACCTGCATGAGGCCGCGGGCGCTTATGCCAACGAGGCCGGGTTCAAGAACACCTATATCCTCGCGCCAAACTACCCAGCGGGGCAGGATGCGCTGACCGGGTACAAGCGGTTCTATGAAGGCGCGCTGGCGGGAGAGTTCTACACCAAGCTGGGCCAGACCGATTATGCCGCCGAGATCGCACAGATCCGGGCGTCGGGGGCGGACTCGGTGTTCTTCTTCCTGCCCGGGGGCATGGGGATTTCCTTCCTCAAGCAATACGCAGCTTCCGGTGTGGACCTGCCGGTGGTGGGCCCGGCCTTCAGCTTCGACCAGGGGATCCTGCAGGCGGTGGGCGAGGCCGCGCTGGGGGTGAAGAACACCAGCCAGTGGAACAAGGATCTCGACAACCCGGCGAACGTGGCCTTTGTCGAGAGCTTCCAGGCGGAGTACGGGCGGCTGCCCTCGCTCTATGCCAGCCAGGGGTTCGACACTGCCAACCTGCTGCTGAGTGCGATGGCCAAGGCGGACGTGTCGGACACCGAGGCCTTTCGCGCGGCGCTGAAGGAGGCCGATTTCGCCTCCACCCGCGGGGATTTCCGGTTCGGGCCGAACAACCATCCGATCCAGGACATCTACGTGCGCGAGGTGATCCAGGAGGGGGACGTGTTCACCAACAAGACCCTGGGCGTGGCGCTGGAGGACCGCGGCGACGCCTATGCGGACGAGTGCCGGATGTAGGCAGACCGGGTGAGCCGGGGCGACCAAGCGCCTTGCAAGGCGCTTGACAAGGCTCTTGCAAGAGCCTTGGTCGCGCGGGGTTCGCCCCGGCGCGACGGGTCCAGGGCGGTGAAGACACAGGCAGGCAGATGAGTGCGATCCTCCTGATCGAGCAGGTCCTGAACGGGCTGCAATTCGGCGTGATGCTGTTTCTGATGGCGGCCGGGCTGACGCTGGTCTTCGGCGTCATGGGGTTGATCAACCTCGCCCATGGCTCGCTCTACATGGTCGGCGCGTTTGCCGCCGCCGCCGTGGCCGGGGCGACGGGCTCCTTCGTGCTGGGCCTCGCCGCCGCGCTGGCGGCGGCCGCCGCCGCGGGCGCGCTGATCGAGGTGACGATCATCCGGCGGCTCTATGCCCGCGACCATCTCGACCAGGTGCTTGCGACCTTCGCGCTGATCCTGATCTTCTCGGAGGGCACGCGCTGGATCTTCGGGTCCTTTCCGCTGTTCCTGGAGGTGCCCGCGGCGCTTTCCGGCCCGGTCACCCTGCCCTTCGGGATCGAATACCCGGCCTACCGGCTGGCGATCATCGGGATCGGGCTGGCGATTGCCGCGGCCCTGTTCTGGCTGATCGCCAAGACCCGGATCGGCGTGCAGATCCGGGCGGGCGAGGCGGATCGGGAGATGATCGCGGCCCTGGGCGTGGATATCGACCGGCTCTACACGCTGGTCTTTGCCCTTGGCGCGGCCCTTGCGGGGCTGGCGGGGGCGCTGGTGGGCGCGCTCCAGTCGGTGCAGGTCGGCATGGGCGAGCCGGTGCTGATCCTGGCCTTCGTGGTGATCGTGATCGGCGGGATCGGGTCGATCAAGGGGGCCTTTGTCGGCGCGCTCCTGCTGGGGCTGACCGACACGCTGGGGCGCACGCTCCTGCCCGTGGCGTTCGGCACGGTGCTGGAGCCGTCCATGGCCACGGCGGTGGGCTCGGCGCTGGCCTCCATGGCGATCTACATCCTGATGGCCGGGGTGCTGATCTTCCGGCCCAGCGGCCTGTTCGGGCAGAGCTGACATGGGCCGGGAGACTTGGATCAACTTCGCAATCGCGCTCGGCCTGCTGGCCGTGCCGCTCTGGGCCTGGGTGGCGGACGAGCCGTTCACGATCACGCTGGCGACCCGGGTGGCGATCCTGGCGCTGGCCGGTGTCGGGCTGAACCTGGCGCTGGGGTTGGGGGGGATGGTGAGCCTCGGGCATGCCCTGTTTTTCGGGATCGGGGGGTATGCGATGGGCATTCTCGCCCACCACGCGCAGACCTTCGATCCGCTGATGGAGGCGCCCTTCGTGATCGAGGGCACGAAGTCGATGCCGGTGATATGGCTGACCGCAATGGCCCTGAGCGCGCTGGCCGCGCTGGCCGTGGGCGCGCTGTCCCTGCGCACCACGGGGGTCTATTTCATCATGATCACCCTCGCCTTCGGCCAGATGTTCTACTACTTCGCCATTTCCTGGCCCGCCTATGGCGGCGAGGACGGGCTGTCGATCTATGTGCGCAACGGCTTTCCGGGGCTGAACACGCTCGACCCGATCCAGTTCTTCCTGCTGTGCTACGGGCTGCTGCTGCTGGCGCTGTTTGTCTGCGCGCGGATCACCGCGTCGCCCTTCGGTCTGGCGCTGTCCACCGCGCGGCAGGCCCCGGCGCGGGCGGAGACGCTGGGCTTCTCGCCCTTTCGGTTGCGGCTCATCGCTTTCACCATCTCCGGCGCGATCACGGGGTTGGCGGGCGCGCTCTTCGCCGATCTCAACCGGTTCGTCAGCCCCGCCATGTTCAGCTGGCACACCTCGGGCGAGATCATGGTCTTCGTGATCCTCGGCGGGGTCGCGCGGCTCTTCGGGCCGGTGGCGGGCGCCGCGCTCTTCATCCTGCTGGAGCATTGGCTGGGCGGGCTGAGCGAGTACTGGCTGATCTATCTCGGGGCGCTTCTGCTGGGCGTTGTGCTCTTCGCCAAGGGCGGGCTGGTGGGCACGCTGCTGCGGGGGCGGGCGTGAGCGCGCCGATCCTCGCCCTTGACCGGGTGACCAAGCGGTTCGGCGCGCTGGAGGCGAGCCGGGCGGTCAGCCTCGATCTGCGCCCCGGCGAGATCCACGCGCTGATCGGGCCGAACGGGGCGGGCAAATCCACCCTGATCGCGCAGATCACCGGGGCGCTGCGGCCCGATGCGGGCACGGTGAGCCTGGAAGGGCGGGACATCACCGGCCTGCCCACCCCGGCGCGGGCGCGGCTCGGCCTAGCGCGGACGTTTCAGATCTCGCAGCTGGCGATGGGTCACACGGTGCTGGAGAACGCGGTTCTGGGCGCGCAGGGGGCGACGGGCGCGCGGCTGTCGCTCTGGCGGCCGATCCTCAAGGACGCTGCCCTGCGCGCGGTGGCCGAGGCGGCCTTGCAGCGCGTCGGGCTGGCCGAACATGCGGGCGCGGTCACGGCGGAACTGTCCCACGGACAGCGGCGGCAACTGGAGGTCGCCGTGGCGCTGACACTCGCGCCGAGGCTGTTCGTGATGGACGAGCCCATGGCCGGGCTGGGCCTGGAGGGGACGGCGGCGATGACCGGGCTGCTCGATGGGCTGCGGGCCGAGGCGCCGATCCTGCTGGTAGAGCATGACATGGACGCGGTCTTTGCCCTGGCAGACCGGATCACCGTGCTGGTCGCGGGGGAGGTGATCGCCACCGGCGCGCCGGAGGAGATCCGCCGCAACCGCGATGTGCGCGTCGCCTATCTGGGCGAGGAGGGGCCGTGAGCCCGCTGGTGCAGATCGAGGGCGTGACCGCCGCCTATGGCGCATCCCAGGCGCTGTTCGGGGTGGACCTGACCCTGAAAGAGGGCGGGGCGCTGGCCCTGATGGGGCGCAACGGCATGGGCAAGAGCACGACGCTCAAGACCCTGTGCGGACTGCTGCCGCCGACCGGCGGCCGCGTGCGCCTGGCGGGGGTGGAGATCACCGGGCGGCCCGCGCACCGGATCGCGCGGCTCGGGGTCGGGCTGGTGCCCGAGGGGCGTCGGTGTTTCGCGCCGCTGACCGTGGCGGAGAACCTGTTGGCCGCGGCACGTCCGGGGCCGTGGGACATGGCGCGGGTGGGCGCGCTTTTCCCGCGGCTGGCCGAGCGCCGGGACCAGGTGGCGCGGTCGCTCTCGGGGGGCGAGCAGCAGATGCTGGCGATCGGGCGGGCGCTGATGACGAACCCGCGGCTTCTGGTGCTGGACGAGGCCACCGAGGGGCTGGCCCCGGTGGTCCGGCAGGAGATCTGGGCGGCCATCGCGCGGCTGCGCGCGGAAGGCGGGCTGAGCCTGATCCTGGTGGACAAGTCCCTGCGGGAGTTGCGGCAGGTGGCCGATACGGCGGTCATCCTCGCCCGGGGCAGGACGGTCTGGTCCGGTTCGATCGACGCGCTTGGGGCCGAGCAAACCAACCGCTGGCTGGGCGTGTAGGGGCCGCGCCCCGGGATCAAACCGGTCCCGGCCAAACTGCCCGCGCTCTGACCAGAGGATATCGAGGTCGCCACACGGGCCGCGCGCCCGGAGCAGCGCCGCATCGGTCCAACCCGCAAGGGCGCGCCCCCATCGCCCCTGCCCGCCCCCAGCACCTCGGACCGGCGGCTTCGCCCCGACCATCCGGCCCTTGCAAAACCGACCGGGTGGTCTAGGACGAACCAACAGAGGCCATTTCCCGGAAGGCGGCAGTCCATGTCCATCACGGCCAGCATCTATCACCTGACCCATTACAAGTACGATCGCCCCGTGACACTCGGGCCGCAGATCATCCGCCTGCGCCCGGCGCCGCACAGCCGGACCCGGGTGATCTCCCACGCGCTGAAGGTGTCGCCCGAGGGGCATTTCGTGAACCACCAGCAGGACCCCTATGGCAACTGGATGGCGCGCTTCGTCTTCCCGGAGCCGGTGCGGGAGCTGAAGATCGAGGTCGACCTGGTCGCGGACATGTCGGTCTACAACCCGTTCGACTTCTTCGTGGAGGACACCGCCGAGGAATGGCCCTTTGCCTATCCCGAGGATCTCGCCGCGGATCTGAGCATCTACAAGGCGCCCGAGGCGGCGGGGCCGCGCCTGCGGGCCTATCTCGACGCGCTGCCGCGGGACACGTCGCGGACGGTGGATTTCCTCGTCGGGCTGAACGCGCGGATCGCGCGGGATATCGGCTATGTCATCCGGATGGAGCCGGGGGTGCAGACCGCTGAAGAGACCCTGACCGTGGGCAAGGGGTCGTGCCGGGACAGCTCCTGGCTGCTGATCCAGATCCTGCGGCACCTGGGCTTCGCGGCGCGGTTCTGTTCGGGCTACCTGATCCAGTTGAAACCGGATCTCGAGGCGCTGGACGGCCCGTCGGGGACGGATCACGATTTTACCGACCTGCATGCCTGGGCCGAGGTGTACCTGCCCGGCGCGGGGTGGATCGGGCTCGACCCCACCAGCGGGCTTCTGGCGGGCGAGAGCCACATCCCGCTGGCCGCCACCCCCCATTACCGCAACGCCGCCCCGATTGCCGGCGTGGCCAGTGCCGCCAATGTCGAGTTCAACTTCGACATGCAGGTCACGCGCACCGCCGAGCATCCGCGCATCACCAAGCCGTTTTCCGATACCGCGTGGGAGGCTCTGAACGATCTGGGCCGCAAGGTCGACGCCAAGCTCGATGCCGGCGACGTGCGGCTGACCATGGGGGGCGAGCCGACCTTCGTGTCGATCGACGATTTCGAGAGCGCGGAATGGAACACCGCTGCCGTGGGCCCGACCAAGCGGGCGCTGGCCGATACGCTGATCCGGCGGTTGCGCGACCGCTTTGCGCCGGGCGGGTTTCTGCATTACGGGCAGGGCAAGTGGTATCCGGGGGAGACCCTGCCGCGCTGGACCTTCTCGCTCTACTGGCGCGGGGACGGCAAGCCGCTCTGGACCAATGCGGACCTGATCGCGCGGGAGAAGACCGACGCCACCCCCGGCCCGGAGGCGGCCGAATCCCTGCTGTCGGGCATCGCGGCAGCCCTTGGCGTGCCCGAGGACAACGTGACCCCCGCCTATGAGGACCCGGCCGAGTGGCTGGTGCGCGAGGCGCAGCTGCCCGAGAACGTGAGCCCCGAGAATTCCAAGCTGAAAGACCCCGAAGAGCGCCACCGCATCGCGCGGGTGTTCGAGCGCGGCCTGACCGAGCCGTCGGGCTACGTCCTGCCGGTGCAGCGCTGGCAGGCGAAGGCGGGCGCGGGCTGGCGCTCGGAGCGCTGGTCGCTCCGGCGTGGCAAGCTGTTCCTGACCCCGGGCGACAGCCCCGTGGGCTACCGGCTGCCCCTGGGCTCCCTGCCGCATGTGCCGGCGGCCAGCTACCCCTACACCTATCCGGCCGACCCGTTTGCGGAGCAGGCCCCCCTGCCCGAGCCCGACCTCGTGGCGCGCGAAGCCGAGCGTCTGCGCGACCGGCGCGAACGCGCCCCTGCCAGCAGCACAGCCTCCGAAGGCGGCGAGACCCAGACCGCGCAGTACCTGACCGAGATCGGCGGCCCGGTGCGCACCGCGATCAGCGTCGAGCCGCGCGAGGGCAAGCTCTGCGTCTTCCTGCCGCCGGTGGAGTCGGCGGCGGATTACCTCGAGTTGCTCGCCGCGACCGAAGCCGCCGCCACCGCCCAGGGCACGCCCGTCCATATCGAAGGTTACGCGCCGCCGGGCGACAGCCGCCTCAACGTGATCCGCGTGGCCCCGGACCCGGGCGTGATCGAGGTGAACGTCCATCCCGCGCACAGCTGGGACGACTGCGTCGCGATCACCGAAGCGGTCTATGAAGAGGCGCGGCAAGCCCGGCTTGGCGCGGACAAGTTCATGATCGACGGGCGCCATACCGGCACCGGCGGCGGCAACCATGTGGTCGTCGGCGGGGCCACCCCCGAGGACAGCCCCTTCCTGCGGCGCCCGGACCTGCTGCGCTCGCTGATCCTGCACTGGAACCGGCATCCGAGCCTCTCTTACCTGTTCTCCGGCGTTTTCGTGGGCCCCACGAGCCAGGCGCCGCGCATCGACGAGGCCCGGCATGACAGCCTTTACGAGTTGGAAATCGCGCTCGCCAACATCCCCGATCCGGACAAGGGCGCGGCCCCGACGCCCTGGCTGGTGGACCGGCTCTTGCGCAACGCGCTGATCGACGTGACGGGCAACACGCACCGGTCCGAGATCTGCATCGACAAGCTCTATTCCCCCGACGGCCCCACGGGGCGACTGGGCCTCGTGGAGTTCCGCGGCTTCGAGATGCCGCCCAACCCGCGTATGTCGCTGGCCCAGCAGGTGTTGATCCGCGCCCTTATCGCCCGGTTCTGGGAGGCGCCGCTGTCGGGGCCGCTGACCCGCTGGGGCACGCAGCTCCATGACCGGTTCATGCTGCCCCATTTCCTGTGGGAGGATTTCACCGAGGTCTGCCGCGATCTGGCCGCGCACGGCCTGCCCGTGGACCCGGCCTGGTTCACCGCCCAGTCGGAGTTCCGCTTCCCGTTTTGCGGCGAGGTCACGTACGAGGGCATGACGCTGGAGCTGCGCCAGGCGCTGGAGCCGTGGCATGTGCTGGGCGAGACGGGGGCGATCGGCGGCACGGTGCGCTACACCGACAGTTCGGTGGAGCGCTTGCAGGTCAAGCTGACCGGGGCGGACCCCGCGCGCTACACCGTGACCGCCAATGGCCGCCGCGTGCCCCTGCGCCCGACCGCCTGCCCCGAAACCCGGGTGGCGGCGGTCCGCTACAAGGCGTGGCAACCGGCCGAGAGCCTGCATCCGACCCTGCCCGTGCAGGCCCCGCTGACCTTCGACATCTTCGACAGCTGGACCGGGCGGGCCCTGGGCGGCTGCCGCTACCACGTGGCCCATCCGGGCGGGCGCAATTACGACACCTTTCCGGTCAACGGCAACGAGGCCGAGGCCCGCCGCCTTGCCCGGTTCGAAGCGCACGGTCATACTGCAGGCGACCACACGCCGCTTGCGGAAACCCCGCACCCGGAATTCCCGATGACACTGGACCTGAGACGGCCCCCGAATGTCTGACATGGCCCATGCCCGATCCCCTGACTGCGCCCGCGGGTGATCCCGGCCCCTTCGGGGGCCTCTTGGGCAGCTATGTCCCGCAACCGGGCGTGGCCGATGAGCTCTTCGATGCGACGGGCGCCATCCGCCCTGTCTGGCGCCCGTTCCTGGAACACCTGGGCCGGATCGATGCCGAAGGGGTGGCCATGCGGTTCGACCGGGGCACGCAGTATCTGCGCGATGCCGGGGTCTATTATCGCAAATACGGCGCGGAGGCTGCGAGCGAGCGCGACTGGCCCCTCAGCCCGATCCCCGTCCTGCTGTCGCAGGAGGAATGGACCGAGATCGCCGCGGGGCTGATCGCGCGTGCGGACCTGCTGGAACAGGTGGTCGCCGATCTTTATGGCGAGAACCGGCTGCTGGCCGAGGGACACCTGCCTGCGGAGCTAATCGCCCAGAACCCCGCCTGGCTGCGCCCCATGGTGGGGGTCAAACCGGCCTCGGGCCATTTTTTGAACTTCATCGCCTTCGAGGTCGGGCGCGCGCCCTCGGGCCAGTGGTGGGTGCTGGGCGACCGGACGGACGCCCCCTCCGGCGCGGGTTTCGCCCTGGAAAACCGCATCGCGACCAGCCGGACCTTCCCGAACTTCTATGCCCGCGCCAATGTCCACAGGCTCGCCGGGTTCTTCCAGGCGTTCCGCGACACGCTCGTGGGCCAGCGGCAGGACCGCGACGAACCTCTGGCCCTGCTCACGCCGGGGCAGATGAACGATGTCTATTTCGAGCACGCTTACCTTGCGCGCTATCTCGGGATGCTGCTGGTGGAAGGCGAAGACCTGACCGTGGACCAGGGGCAGCTGAAGGTGCGCTCGGTCAACGGGTTGCGCCCGATCTCGGTGCTGTGGCGTCGGCTGGATGCGGAGTTCTGCGATCCGCTGGAGCTGAACGAGGCCTCGACACTGGGCACGGCGGGCTTTGTCGACGTGGTGCGCCGGGGCGGCGTGTCCTGCGTGAACGCGCTTGGGGCCGGGGTGCTGGAAACCCGCGCGATGCTGGCCTTTCTGCCGAAGATATCCCGCGCGCTGACCGGGGCACCCCTGGCGCTGCCCAACATCGCGACCTGGTGGTGCGGCCAGGCGGCCGAACGCGCCCATGTGCTGGCCCACCGCGACAAGATGATGATCAGCTCGGCCTACGCCACCCGCCTGCCCTATGACGACCCCGGCGGGACCAGCGCGCCGGAGGATTACAGCGCCGAGGGCAGCGCCCGGGTGGCGAAGCTGCTGGAGGATCGGGGCGGCGACCTTGTGGGCCAGGAGATCGTGACGCTCTCCACGACCCCTGTCTGGAAGGATGGCAAACTGGCCCCGCGCCCGATGTCCCTGCGCATCTTCCTCGCGCGCACCGCGACGGGTTGGCGGGTGATGCCGGGCGGCTATGCCCGGGTCGCCTCACGCAACAACGCATCGGCCATCGCCATGCAGGCGGGCGGGTCGGTGTCGGATGTCTGGGTGGTCAGCGACAGTCCGGTGCCCAGACCCAGCCTCATGCCCGCCCCGAGCGGCGATCCGGGGGGGCTGAATTCCGCCTACAGCCTGCCCAGCCGGGCGGCGGACAACCTCTTCTGGCTTGGGCGCTATATCGAGCGAGCCGAAGGGGCGATGCGGGCCTACCGCGCCTATTACGGATTGATCAGCGCCGGGGTCGAACCCGACGCGGACCTGCCCGATTTCATCCTGCGCGCGTTTCTGAACAGCACGGGCCGCGACCCGGTGGCCTTGTCCGAAGGGTTCCAGTCCGCGCTGGAAGCCGCGGTCGACTGTGCTGCGCGCATCCGCGACCAGGTCTCGGTGGACGGGATGCTGGCACTGAAGGACCTGCTGAAGGCGAGCCGGAAGCTGCGCGCAAACCCCATCGCGGTCGAAGAGGCGGCGGCGGCGGTGGGCATCCTGCTACGCAAGCTGACCGGGTTTTCCGGGCTGGTGCACGAGAACATGTACCGCTCGGCGGGCTGGCGGTTCATGAGTGCTGGCATGTCAGTGGAGCGGGCCAGCACCATGTGCGCCATCCTCGCCCGGGTGCTGGACCCCGATGCGCCGGACGGAGCGCTGGATCTTGCGCTGGAGCTGGGCGACAGCACCATGGCCCACCGGGCGCGGTTCCTCAGGTCGGTGAGCCCCGACAGTCTGCGCCAGATCCTTGCCCTCGACCCCGACAATCCCCGCGCGGTCGGCTATCACCTGGGGCGGCTCAAGAGCCATATCGACGCCCTGCCCCAGACCCGGCGCAGCCCGGGCCTGTCGCCGGTGGCCCGCGCGGCCTTGCAGGTGCATACGGACCTCGCCGTGCAGGTGCCCGACACGCTCACCCCGGACCGGCTGCGCACCCTGCAGCGGCAGATCTGGACCCTTTCGGACCTGCTCGCGGCCACGTACCTGACATGAGGGCGGGCGATGCTCTATGACATCCGGCTGAAGCTCGATCACACCTATGCGGGCCGGGCGGGCGGCGCGCGGCACCTGAACCGGGTGATGCCCGCGGCCCTGCCCGGACGACAGATCGTGCAGACCAGCCTGCTGACCTGCGACCCCGTGGCGGACACGCGGAACGCTTTCGTGGATTTCTTCGGCAACCGGGCGACGGTGTTCTACCACGACGCGCCCCATGACAAGATGCGGATCACCATGCAGGCGCGTGTGCGCTGCCTGACGCGCGAGCCGCAGCTCGACATCTCCCCCGACCGGAACCGGCTCGCACAGGAAATCGCCGAGGTTCGCCATCTCGACGGGCAGGCCCCGCATCACTTCCTCGGCCCCTCGCCGCGGGTGCCGGCCCGGTCCGAGATCGCGGCCTTTGCGGCCGACATCACCGCGCCGGTCACGGGGGGGGTGCTGGCGCAGATGCAGGCGCTGGGCCACGCGCTCCATGCCGAGATGACTTTCGATGCGACAGCGACCACGGTGGACACGCCGATGATCGACGCCTTCGTCAACCGCCACGGCGTCTGCCAGGATTACAGTCATATCTTCATCGCGGCCCTGCGCAGCCTGGCGATCCCCGCACGCTATGTCAGCGGCTTCCTGCGGACCCTGCCCCCGCCGGGTCAGCCCCGGCTGGAAGGCGCGGACGCGATGCATGCCTGGGTCAGCGCCTGGTGCGGCTCGGAACTGGGCTGGGTCGAGTACGACCCGACAAACGATATCACCGTGCAGACGGATCATATCGTGGTGGCCTATGGCCGCGATTATTCGGATGTCTCGCCGATCAAGGGGGTCTTGCGCACCGCCGCCAAGGGCACGAGTGCCCAATCGGTGGATGTGGCACCGGTCGGCGCGGTCTGAGCGGCGCAGCGCCCCCTGACAAAGCCGCGCTACTGCATCCCTTCCGGAAAGCGTCCGTCGTCCTGATCCGGGTTCCGCCACAGGCAGAGCCCGGCAAGGGCGATCCCGAGCAGACAGCAAAGCAGCCCCGTTCCGATATAGACCGAAAGCGCCACGAGCACCGGCGCCCCGAGGAAGAGACAAACAATCGCGCCAAGTCCGCCGAATGCCGTGCCGAGAATCGCGTAGATCATATCTTCCTCCGGGAGATCTCTCCCAAGAGGGTGCGGCGCAATCCTTACCGAAATGTTAACGGAGCCTTGCAAGCTCCATAAAATTCAGTCGATCCACTCCCAGGGCCGGGTGTAGCTGCCCAAGATGCGCGCCACCGCGTCGCCGTCCACGTCCCCGGTCTTGCGCAGGCGTGCCACCAGCCCGCGCTTCTTGTCCTCGACCACGTCGGCCACCTCGGCGGCTTGCTCCGCCTCTGCCAGCGCCCGGTCATAGACCCGCTTGATCGCGAGCTTACGCAGATCGGGCTTGAACACCTTGCCCACGGCGGTCTTGGGCAACTCGTCGAGAAATTCCAGGTGCTTGGGATGGGCCGCGCGTTCGTGCACATGCTCCTTGGCGAATGCCATCAACTCCTCGACAGTGGTCTGCGCGCCGGCCACCAGTTCGACATAGGCCGCGGGCAACTCGCCGGCATAGGCATCCGGCTGTCCGATCGCACCGACCATGGCGACCGCGGGATGGGCCATCAGCGCCTCCTCGATCTCGGCGGGGTCGATATTGTGGCCCGAGCGGATGATGAGATCCTTGGCCCGGCCGGTGATCCACAGGTAGCCTTCTTCGTCGATCCGGCCCAAATCCCCGGTCCGAAGGTAAATCTGGTCCGCATAGAGCCCCAGGTTCTTGCCGACCTCGGTATAGGTCGAACCCTCGTACACCCCGGGATTGGCGATGCAGATCTCGCCGATCTCGTCGGTCGCGCATTCATGGCTGATCGTGCCGTCATCCTCGCAATGCAGGATGCGTACCTCCGTATGGGGCAGCGGGATCCCGACGGAGCCCACCTTCTGCACCCCGTCGATCGGGTTGCAGGACACCAGGCACGTGGCCTCGGTCAGACCGTAGCCCTCGGCGATGCTGACGCCCGTCGCCTCCTTGAAACGGCTGTAAAGCTCCATCGGCAAGGGCGCGGAGCCGGAAATCCCGATCCGCAGGGTCGAGACATCCCCATCCACCGGGCGCTGCATCAGTGCCGCCAGCGCCGTGGGCACGGTGATCATGAAGGTCACCTCCCACCGCTCGATCAGCTTCCAGAAGTTGTCGAATACGCCCTCGCCGCGGTAGCCCTGCGGCGTCGGAAAGACGACATGCCCGCCGGAGGTGATGACCGACATCAGCACCGGGTAGCAGGCAAACACATGAAACAACGGCAGCGGACAGATCAGCGTGTCCTCGTGGGTAAACAGCAACTCCGCCCCGAGCCAGCCGTTGTAGATCATGCCGGAATACTTGTGCTGCGCGACCTTGGGCATGCCCGTGGTGCCACCGGTGTGGAAATAGGCGGCCACGCGGTCCTCGAAACTGTCGGGGAAGGTCAGGCCGTCGGATTTCTGCCGCGCCAGCTCGGCGTTGAAATCCAGCACCTTGGCGTGATGCCTGACCGGGTTCTTCGGCCGCAGCAGACCCGCGATCCAGCTCTTGGGCGGGCTGAGATAGCGTTTGAGATCTACCTCGAGCACATGGGTCACCCCCGGCGCCATGGCCACGGCTTCGGCGGTTTTCTGGGCCACGTCGGTCTTCAGGAAGGACTTGAGCGTGACCACGACCTTGGCCCCGGTCTCGTTCAGGATCGATGCGATCTGGTCCGGCTCCAGCAGCGGGTTGATCGGGTTCACGATCCCGGCCACCGACCCGCCGAGATAGGTCCAGACCGTCTCCGAGGCGTTGGGCAGCACGTAGGCGACCACGTCATTCTCGCCGATCCCGAGGGAGCGGAACAAGTTCGCCGCCTGGGTCGCCTTGCCGTGCAGCTCGCGCCAGGTCAGCGTCTCGCCCGCGTCCTTCGGATCAGAGGTCAGCGTGAAGGTCATCGCCCGCCGATCCCCATGGGCGTTCCTGGTCCGTGTCAGCAGCTCGTAGAGCGTCTGCGCCGGCTGTGCGGCCTCCCACGGATGCGCGGCCTCGACCTCTGCCTTGTCCGCCAGCGTCGCGATGGTGATCCCCATGGCGCTCTCCCCCCTATGATGTCTCGATGCCAGTTGGTGTGCCGTCCCTCCAGACGGCGGGCATTGCTCACCAAAGAACGGCAAAACCTGCAATGGCGCAAGCGCAGGGACGTTACGTCCCGAAGGCGCGCGCCGTGGCGTCACCCGGCATGGCGCGCGCCGATCTGACGGGATCTATCCGGAAAATTCAGCGTCGGCAGGGGGGCCGCGACTTACTCCGCCGCCAGTCCGGCGGTGAATTGCAGCCGGGCGAGACGGGCATAAAGCCCGCCCTGGGCCACCAGGGCATCATGGGTGCCCTCGGCCACGATCCGGCCCCGCTCGAACACCAGGATGCGGTCGGCCTTTTTCACCGTCGCGAGCCGGTGTGCCACGATCAGGGTCGTGCGCCCCTCGGATAGCTGCTCGACCGCGTGCTGCACCGCCTGCTCGGATTCCGCGTCGAGCGCCGAGGTCGCCTCGTCCAGCAGAAGCACGGGCGCATCCCGCAGGATCGCGCGGGCAATCGCGATGCGCTGTTTCTGCCCACCGGAGAGCATCACGCCCCGCTCGCCCACGAAGGTCTCGTAGCCATCGGGCAGACGGGACAGAAACTCGTCCGCTGCCGCCGCCTTGGCCGCGGCCTCCACCTCGGCATCGGTGGCGTCGGGCCGCCCGAAGCGGATATTCTCCCGCGCCGAGGTGGCGAAGATCACCGCGTCCTGGGGCACGAAGGCGATCTTGCGGCGGAAATCGTCGCGCCTGGCGTCGCGCAGGTCGATCCCGTCCAGCTTGATCCGGCCCTCGTCGGGATCGAAGAACCGCAGCAGCAGTTGCAGGATGGTCGACTTGCCCGCACCGGACGGGCCCACGAGCGCCACGGTCTCGCCCGGCCTGATATCGAAAGCGATCTCGTCCAGAACTGGGGTCCCCGGCCTCGCGGGATAGGTGAAGCTGACATCCTCGAAGGTGATGCGCCCCTCGCAGTTGGCCGGCATCGGGCGGGGGTTTTCGGGGTCCTCCACCGTGTCCTTCATGGTCAGGAGCTCCACCAGCCGCTCGGTGGCGCCGGCCGCGCGCTGCAACTCGCCCCAGATCTCGGACAGCGCACCGACGGAGCCCGCCACCATGATCGCATAGATCACGAATTGCACCAGCTCCCCCGGCGTCATCAGCGCGTCGCGCACGTCGCGCGCGCCCATCCACAACACCCCGACGATGCCCGTGAAGATCAGGAAGATCACGATCACGGTCATCGCCGCGCGCACCCCGATCCGCTGCTTGGCGCTGTCGAAGGACAGCTCGGTCATGCGGTCGAACTCGGCGCGGCTTTCGCGGACATGGGTGAAGGCCTGCACGGTCTGCACTGATGTCAGCGCCTCGGAGGCATTGCCCGAACTGGCCGCGATCCAGTCCTGGTTGATCCGGCTGAGCTTGCGCAGCTTGCGCCCCAGAACCACGATCGGCACCAGCACCAGCGGCACAAGGAGTAGCACCAGCCCCGTCAACTTGCCCGAAGTCAGCAACATCAGGATCATGCCGCCGATCAGGATCAGGAAGTTGCGCAGCGCGATCGACACCGAGGACGAGATCACCGACAGGATCAGCGTCGTGTCCGTGGTCAGGCGGCTGAGCACCTCGCCGGTCATGATCTTCTCGAAGAAGGCCGGGCTCATGCCCAGGGTCCGGTCGAACACCGACTTGCGGATGTCGGCCACGACCCGCTCGCCCAGCCGCGTCACGAGGTAGTAGCGCAAGCCCGTCCCGAGGGCGAGTAGGGCTGCCACCGCAATCGCCGCGCCGAAATACTGGTCCAGAAGGGCGGTATCGCGCGCGTCGAACCCGTCCACCACCCGGCGCACCGCCATCGGCAGCAGCAGCGACAAGAACGCCGTGAGAACGAGGACCACGCCTGCGGAAACCAGCAGGGTCCTGTACGGGGCGATATAGGGAAACAGCGTCTTGAGCGCGCCGATATTCTTCGACTTCGCGCGCTCTTCTTCAGCGGTCTGTGGCGCGGCGGGCGCGGATTGTCGGGCCATGGGCAGCGGCTCTCACACTCTGGCGTCCCCCCGGCGGCGGCCCCACGCCCGCACCATGGGTTCCGAAGGATTGGAGCGGGTAGACGGAATCGAACCGACATAGCCTGCTTGGAAGGCAGGGGCTTTACCATTAAGCTATACCCGCGGGTCTCAGTTTGTATATCGGGGTTGAAGCCGGGCGTGCAAGGCCGGTTTTGACCCTCCGGGTGGTCCAAAAGTCGCGCCTGTCGCGCAGGTTAACCAAGCGTTGCGCCTGCGGCGCATTCCATGCTGCACGCCCCGGCTTGCGCCGCTGCGTGCGCCGCCCGGCCCGACCCGCGCGGGCAGGGGATCCCCGTCAGGCTGGAAGCGGCGCGATCAGGTCCGGCCCGGCAGCCCGGTTGGAATTCACCGCCACATCGACCCGGTGAAAGGCCAGAAGGTCTTCGGGTGCGGGCCGCATCAGCCTTGCCGCCCCCTTGCCTGCCTCCCCCAGCCAGAGCGGCCAGTCCCCGTACCCGAGGATCACCGGCATCCGGTGGTGCAGCGCCGACATCGGTGCATTGGCGGCGGTGGTCACGATTGCACAGGTGGTGAACCGGGCCGCGGCGCCTTCCCAGTCCTGCCAGATGGCCGCGAAGGCAAGGGGCGCGTTGTCCCTGGGGTGAATGTACCATGGCAGGCGCGCGCCCTCCGCGGTCTTGGTCCATTCATAGAACCCCGTGGCCGGGATCAGACCGCGCCGCGCGCGGCAGGCGGCGCGGAAGGCCGGTTTCTCGGCGATGGTCTCGGCCCGCGCGTTGATCAGGAGCGGCCCGTCGGTCGGGCTCTTGTACCACTGCGGCAGAAACCCCCAGCGCATCGGGCGCAGATGTCGCGTGCCCGCATCCGAGGTCACCACCGCCACGTCATTGGTGGGACAGATGTTGTAGCGAGGGCCGTCTGGCAGGGCATTGGATGGCGCTGCCTCGAAAAGCTGCGCCATGGCCTCGGTCGGCAGGGTCAGGGAAAAACGTCCGCACATCGGTCCAGTGTAGCCCCCTGCGCGCCCCCGGACCAGAGCGACAGGTCGGCTATGCCGCAGCGCCGCATCGCAGTTCAGGCTGGACGCAGGCGCCCAAAGCCCCTAAGTCCGGCGGCTTGTTGAGCGCGTCCCGCGACCGGGGCGCCGTCAAACCCGAAAGCCTGCCGTGCCCACCGATGCTCCCCAAGATCCCGTGATGCCTCCCCTGCCCGCGCCCATTGCCGCGGCGCTGGCCGACAAGGGCTACGATACCCTGACGCCAGTCCAGATTGCCGTCTCCGACCCGGCGCTGGTGGAGGCCGACCTGCTGGTCTCGGCCCAGACCGGGTCGGGCAAGACCGTTGCCTTCGGGCTCGCCATCGCGCCTACGCTGCTGGCCGACGCGGCCGCGTTCGGCCCCGCCGCGGCCCCCCTTGGCCTCGTCATCGCGCCCACGCGCGAGTTGGCCATGCAGGTCCGGCGGGAGCTTGAGTGGCTCTACGGCCCGGCGGGCGCCCAGATCACCTCCTGCGTCGGCGGCATGGATGCAAGGGACGAGCGGCGCGCCCTGGGCCGCGGCGCCCACGTGGTCGTGGCCACCCCTGGTCGTCTGCGCGACCATATCGAGCGCGGTAATATCGACCTCGACGCCGTGCGCGCCGTGGTGCTGGACGAAGCCGACGAGATGCTGGACCTGGGCTTCCGCGAGGACCTGGAATTCATCCTCGGCGCAGCCCCGTCGGAGCGGCGCACCTTGATGTTCTCCGCCACGGTGCCGCCCGCGATTGCCAGCCTCGCCCAGCTCTACCAGAAGGACGCGCGCCGGATCAGCACCCGTGCCGAGACCCGGCAGCATGCGGACATCGCCTACCGCGCCATGGTGGTCGGGCCACGCGACGAGGAAAACGCGATCATCAACGTGTTGCGCTACTATGAGGCGGCGAATGCCATCGTGTTCTGCAACACCCGCGCCATGGTGAATCGGCTGACCACCCGGTTCTCCAACCGCGGGTTCCAGGTCGTGGCGCTCTCGGGCGAGCTGACCCAGTCCGAGCGCACCCATGCCCTGCAGGCGATGCGGGACGGGCGCGCGCAGGTCTGCGTGGCCACAGATGTGGCCGCCCGCGGGATCGACCTGCCCAATCTCGAACTCGTCGTCCATGCGGAACTGCCCAGCAGTTCCGACACCCTGTTGCACCGCTCGGGCCGCACGGGCCGGGCCGGGCGCAAGGGCGTCAGCGCGGTGATCGTGCCGGTGAAATTCCGCAAGAAGGCCGAGAGGCTGCTGAAATGGGCCAAGGTCACTCCCGACTGGGTCAGCCCGCCCAGCGCCGAGGATGTCCGCGCCCAGGATGCCGCCCGCCTGCTGGAGGATCCCGCTTGGGAGACCCCCGTGGCCGAGGGCGAGGCCGAGATGGTCGCGCGCCTGGTGGAGGCGTTCAGCCCGGAGCAGCTGGCCGCAGCCGTCCTGCGCGCCGGATCCGCCCAACGCTCCGCCCCCGAGGAAATTAGCGCGGGCGACATGACCCCCACGCCGCGCGTGCCCTTCGGGCCGAGTGCGTGGTTCACCCTGTCGGTGGGCCGCGCCAGCCGCGCGGAGCCGCGCTGGATCCTGCCGATGCTCTGCCGGGTGGGCGGTTTCGACCGTGACGAGATCGGCGCGATCCGCATCCAGCAGGATGAGACCTTCGTCGAGATCAAGGAGGCCGCGGTCCCCGACACCCTGCAGGGGTCGGAGGCCTCGATCACGCTGGAGGATGGCGCGGTGCTCAGCCGTCTCGCCGAGGCGCCCGACCTGTCGCAACGGGATGGCTCCGGCCCCGCGCGCAAGCCCCGGGAGGGGCGCGGCCCGGTGTCCAGCACCCGGCCTTCGGCGGCGGGACGCAAACCCCGCGCCCCGCGCCCGGCCCCCGAGGCCACGCGCCCCGAACCGGCCCCCGCGCCCGCCTCGAGCCAGGCCAACGACGCCCCCCCGGCGCGCAAGCCGCGTCACAAGGACAAGCCGCCCGCGTCGAAAGGCGCGACACCCGACGGCCCGAAACCGCCAAAGGCCAAGCCCAGATCCGCCGACCGGGACCGGCCCAAGGATCGCGCGCCCTACAGCCCCAAGGGCGGCAAGGCGGGTGGGCCGCGCGACGACAAGGGCAAACCGCGCGTCAAGGATCGCAAGCCCCCGCGTCCGGACGCAGCCGCCGCGGTCGAGGAGGTCGCCCCGCGCCGGTCCAACGCCGCGAGCGACCCGTCCCAGCGGCTCGGGCCCGATGGCAAGCCCCTGCGCGCACGCGGCAAGGGCGCCGCGAAGCCGGCCGGCAAACCGGGCGCGAAACCTGGCGGCAAGCCCGGCCGGCGCAAGACCTTCGCCAGCAAGGGCCCGGACGCCACGCCCCGGTGGAAAAAGCCCAAGCGCTAAGGCCCGGACCACGAAAAAAGGCGCCCCGAAAGGCGCCTTTTGCTTGTATACAGTGCCGCTCACTGGGCGGTGATACGTCCGTCCGTATAGGGCTGGTAAGGGCCGTTCTCCATCAGGTAGGCCGCGGTCACATCTGCCAGGTCCGGCCCGAAGTCATAGGCGTTCTTGTCGTCGCCTGCGAACATCCCGTACCCGTCGCCGCCGTTGCGGACATAGTTGTTGGTCACCACGCCATAGGTTGCTGCCGGATCGATCGGCACGAAGCTGTCGCCTTCGGCCACCATGACCTCGGTGACGCGGGCGCCCGGCTCCGCCGCCGGATCCCAGGTGAACTTCATGCCCGCAACCTGCGGGAAGCGACCGGCGCCTTCCTCGACCGCGCTGACACCGTTTTCCAGCGCGTCGATCAGGTCCTGACCGGTGGCTTCGAAGGTGGACAGCGTGTTCTGGAACGGCAGCACAGTCAGAACCTCGCCCATGGTGATCTCGCCCGCGTCGATGGACGCGCGCAGGCCACCGCCGTTCTGGAACGCGATGGTAATGCCCTGATCGGCGACGCGCGCCAGCATGGCGTCTGCCACGAGGTTGCCCATCGGGCATTCCATCGCCCGGCAGACGGAGCGGTCGCCCTCGATCGGCTCAACCGCCTCGGACACCGGGCGGGCCTTCAACTCCTCGATCGGACCGGCCAGTTCGGCCACCCGGGCGACGATACCGGCATCCGGCGTCACAGACGCATCGAGCAGGATCGTGTCGCCCGTGGCCGCGGTCACGTTGCCCGCATCATCGAAGGTCAGCTGCAGATGGCCGACATATTTCGAGTAGGCATAGGCCTGCACCACGGGGGTGTCGCCCACCATGGTCGGGTAGGGGCCCGCGGCCTTCTCGTCGCTGTTGCTCAGGAGCGTGTGCGAATGCCCGCCCACCACCGCGTCGATCCCCTCGACGGCCTCGGCGATGGCGAGATCCTTGGGCAGGCCCACATGGGTCAACGCGATGATCTTGGTCACACCGTCCGCTTCGAGCTCGGCCACATCCTGCGCCAGGGCCTCGATCTCGTTCTGGAACACCACATTGGGCCCGGGCGACGAGGTCTCCACCGTGTCGGTCGCCAGCGCCGAGACGATGCCGATCCGCTCGCCGCCGACCTCCAGCACGACGGAATTGCCGACCTTGTCGCGCAGCAGGTCCTCCCCCGTGAGGTCGAGATTGCCTGAAATCACCGGGAAGGACACCAGGTCCACGAATTCCGCCAGCTTGATCGGGCCGTCGTCGAACTCGTGGTTGCCCACGGCCATGACGTCGAAGCCGATGGCCTCCATGAATTCGGCCTCAACCGTGCCCTTGTAGGTCGTGTACATCAGCGAGCCCTGGAACTGGTCACCCGCGTCCAGCACAATCACATTGCCGCCCTCGGCGGTGATCTGGTCGCGCAGTTCGTTGATCTTGGTGGCCACGCGCCCGACCCCGCCGAAGCACTTGCCTTCGGTCTCGTCCTCGGCCGAGCAGGTGCTGTCGAACCGGTTGATCGGCTCGATCCGGCTGTGCAGATCGTTGATATGGATGACGTGCAGCGTGTACTCCGCTGTCGCCATGCCGGTGGTCAGCGCGAGGGCTGCCGCCGAACTCAGAATCCGAGACATCATCATGTCTACTCCCTGTTTGTTTTCTGAGATGAAACTGACCTGTTGCGCGGGGGGTGTCAAAGCAATCCTCGCCCGTATCCAAGCGCGATCTTGACCGCCCCCGCGAGACCGGCGATGCACGGGACATGGTGATCTACAAAATACTCCGCGCGCCCGAAAACGCGGCGTTCGAGGCCGCCGGCGAAACCGCCGGGGCGCCCATCGATCTGGCCGACGGCTACATCCATTTCTCCACCGCCGACCAGGTGGCCGAAACCGCCGCCAAGCATTTCGCGGGCGAGGACGGGTTGGTTTTGCTGGCGGTGGCCGCGGACGGGCTCGGTGACGCACTGAAATGGGAGCCGTCGCGGGGCGGCGCGCTCTTTCCGCATCTCTACCGGCGCTTGTTCCGGTCTGACATCCTCTGGTCGCGGCCCTTGCCTCTCGTGGACGGACGGCACGCCTTCCCGGAGCCGCTGGCATGAGCACGCTCGAACGCCTCGGCCTCGCGGCCTTGCAGCGAGTCGATCCCGAAACCGCCCATGGCCTGGCGCTGCGCGCGCTGAACGCAGGGCTCGGGCCCCGTTCCGGCCCGGTCACGAGCCCGCGGCTCAGCACCCAACTGGCCGGGCTGCGCCTGCCCAACCCCGTGGGGCTCGCCGCCGGGTTCGACAAGAATGCCGAAACGCTCGGGGCGCTGGCGCAGACCGGCTTCGGGTTTCTCGAGGTCGGCGCCGCCACGCCCCTGCCCCAGCCCGGCAACCCGCGTCCGCGCCTGTTTCGCCTCTCCGAGGACCGCGCCGCGATCAACCGGTTCGGCTTCAACAATGACGGGGCCGAGGCGATCGCCGCGCGGCTGGCCAGGCGTCCCGAAGGTCGGGTGGTCGGCCTGAACCTCGGCGCCAACAAGACCAGCGCGGACCGGGCCGGGGATTTCGCCCGGGTGCTCGCCACCTGCGGCGCCCATGTGGATTTCGCGACGGTCAACGTTTCGTCGCCCAACACCGAAAAGCTGCGCGACCTGCAAGGCGCCGCCGCCCTGCGCGCGCTGCTGGAGGGGGTGATGGCCGCCCGTGCCGCCCTCGTCCGCCCGATCCCGGTGTTCCTCAAGATCGCCCCGGACATGGACGACGCCGCCCTGGACGACATCGCCGGCGTAGTGACGGAGGCGGGCCTGCACGGCATCATCGCCACCAACACAACGCTGGCGCGCGACGGGCTCGTCTCGGCCCACAAGGGCGAGGCCGGAGGCCTGTCCGGCGCACCGCTCTTCGAGGCGTCGACGCGGGTGCTGGCGCGACTGTCGCAGGCCACCGAAGGCACTGTCCCGCTGATCGGCGTCGGCGGCGTGGACAGTGCGGGGGCGGCGTATGCCAAGATCCGCGCAGGCGCGTCGGCCGTTCAGCTCTACACCGCGCTGGTCTATGGCGGGATCAGCCTCGCGGCCGAGATCGCCACGGGGCTGGACACTCTGCTGGAACGGGACGGGTTTTCCACCGTGGCAGACGCGGTCGGCACGGGACGAGGAGACTGGCTATGACGGACGTTCTGGTGTGGCACAATCCACGCTGCTCCAAATCGCGGGAGGCGGTGAGGCTGCTGGAGGAGGCGGGCCATGAGGTCACCCTGCGCCGCTACTTGTCGGAAGAGCCGACCGAGGACGAGCTGCGCGCGGTCCACGCCCGGCTCGGCGGGCCGGTGCTGGACATGATGCGCACCAAGGAGGCCGCCTTCAAGGAAGCGGGCCTGAGCAAGGAGAGCGACGACGAGGACCTCTTTGCCGCCATGGCGCGCCACCCGATCCTCATCGAACGCCCCATCGCCTTTGCCAATGGCAAGGCCGTGATCGGGCGCCCGCCCGAGAAGGTTCTCGGCATCGTCTGAGCCGGGCCAAGCGATTTCGAAACCGCTTGGCTGCCTACAGCGCGCGCTCCAGAGCCGGATAGCGGAGCGCCAGCGTCACGGCGCGCACCACGAACATCACCATCAGCGCCGCCCAGAGCCCGTGATTGCCGAAGAGCGGCAGCAGCACCGCCACCGCCGCCGCATAGGCCGCGAAGGACAGCACCATCATGTTGCGCATGTCCTTCGTGCGCGTCGCCCCGATGAAAATCCCGTCCAGCATCCAGGCCGCGACGCCCAACAGCGGCGCGGCCACCATCCATGGCAAGTAGCTGCGCGCCACCGCCCGCACCTCCTCGGCCGTGGTCATCAGGTCGATCACCCAGGGCCCCGCCAGCGCGAAGCCCAGCGCCAGTGCGACGCAGGTGATCCCGCCCCAGACGCTCGTCAGCAGCGCGCCGCGCCGCAGCCGGTCCACCGCGCCCGCGCCGAACGCCTGGCCCACCAGCGCCTCGGCGGCAAAGGCGAACCCATCGAGCGCATAGGCGGTGACATGCAGAAACTGCAAAAGCACCTGGTTGGCCGCCAGGGTCACATCGCCCAGATCCGCGCCCAGAAACAGGAACGAGACGAAGGCCGCCTGCAGCAGCACCGACCGGATCAGGATGTCGCTGTTCACCGATGCCATCCGCAGCAGCCGCGCCCGCGCGAACACCAGCGCCCGATCCCGCCATGCAGGCCGCCCGAACGCATCCCGGCAGAGCCACAGACCCAAGCCAAGCGCCGTCCATTCCGCGAGGAAGGTGGCGAAGGCCACCCCCGGCACACCCCAGCCGAGCCCCAGCACGAACCACAGATCGAGCCCGATATTCAGCCCGTTCATCCACAGTTGCAGCACCAGCACCCCGCGCGTCCGCTCCGCCGCGATCAGCCAGCCGGTCAGCCCGTAGATCGCGATGGCCGCAGGCGCCGACCAGATCCGGATCGCCATGTACTCCCGCGCCAGCGTCTCGACCTCCGCACTGGCGGGCGACAACTGGAAGGCGCCCCAGAACAGCGCCGATTGCAGCGCGATCAGCGCCAGCCCGGCCCCGAACCCGATCATCAGCGCACGGGTCAGCAGGGCCGAAACCTCGTCGCGGTCCTCTGCCCCCAGCGCTTGCGCCACCAGCCCGCTGGTGCCCATCCGCAAGAAACCGAAGATCCAGTAGATCGCCGTCAGGATGATCGCGCCGATGCCCACCGCACCGATGGGCGCAGCCTCGCCCATCTGGCCCACGACGCCCGTGTCCACCGCGCCCAGGATCGGCACGGTGGCATTCGACAGCACGATGGGCACCGCGATATGCAGCACCCGGCGATGGGTGATGGGCGCCCGCGCCGCGGTGTCAGCCACCCGCCGCCCCATCGCGCCGGGGCATCAGGAAATGGGCCGTGGCCTGGGCGAAGGGCCGCGCGCGGTTGTCCTGCCAGGCCTCCACCTGCACCGTGGAATACCGCCGCCCGGCCCGGGTGACCCGCGCCCGCGCATAGGCGTCCCGCGGCAAGCCGGAGCGCAGGTAATCCACTGTGAAATCAATGGTCTTTGGCAGGCGCGGCAGGGTATCGGGCCCGAGGGTCTCAGGGTCGATCCGACCGCCCTCCAGATCGTCCCACAGCATCGCCCAACTGACCTCGATCTGGGCCGTGACCTCCATGAAGGCCGCGGTTACGCCGCCGTGGATCGCGGGCAGCGTCGGGTTGCCGATCAGCCGCTCGGCAAAGGGCAGGATCGCCGTCAACTCGTCCCCGCGCCGCTCCACCGTGACGCCGAGGAACCGCATGTAGGGCACACCGGCCACCAGCGCGTTCAGCGCCGCATCCCGGCGCTGCTTGACCACCTGGACCGGCTCGGGCCGGGGGCGGGCCATCAGGCGCGCTCCACGGTGAAGGCACCCGTGGCCATGGCCACCGGGCGCGCGGTGTCGCTGTCCATCGCCACGGCGCGCACGAAGGCGACGCTGCGGGTGATATGGTGGCACTCGGCGCGCGCGGTCAGCCGGTCGCCCGGGGTCGCCGCGCGCATGTAATCGATGCGCAGGTCGATGGTCGCGGTGCCCGCCGGGGCCTCCGGATGGCACATCACGGCCGCCCCGCCGCAGGTATCCATCAGGGCCGAAACCGCGCCCCCGTGGATCACGCCGGTCTTGGTGTCGCCCACCAGCCGCGGATCATAGGGCATCGAGATCACGGCCACACCGTCCGCGATCTCGTCCACCTGCATGTTGAGCGCCCGGGAATGGGGAATCAGTTCGATGAATTGCCGGGCAATCTGCGCCTTCTCGGCGGGGGATGGGGCGGTCATGGGGTCCTTTACCTTGTCCTGCAGGGCTGCACGGTCCGCCGCTGCCCTTGCACACGGTCTGCGGCACGGGCACAAAAGGGGCAGGACGACCACCGCAACCTTGGGGAGGGAGCATGGCGGAGGATACCCTGACCTTCAAGGAGATGTGCGCGGCCTTCGACGTGACGCCACGCACCCTGCGCTATTACGAGTATATCGAACTGCTCGCCCCGATCCGTGACGGGCGCAGCCGGTTCTACACCCCCCGCGAAGTGGCCCGCATGAAACTCATTCTGCGCGGGCGCCGTTTCGGCTTCAGCCTCGAAGAAATCCGCCAGTGGCTGCTGATCTACGAAAGGGAGGGGACCGACGCGCAGAACCGCGTCTGGGTCGAAGAGGCCGGGCGCAAGCTCGAAGAACTCGAAGCCCAGCGGGACGAGCTGGACCGCACGATCGCGGACCTGCGCGCCCTGCGCGAGAGCGTCACCCCACCGGAGCCACACTGACCTCGGCGCGGCACAGCCCGCCGCCGACAGAGGCGCCGCCGATCACGCCGCCTGCCGGAACACCATCGCCGCCAGGCGCGCCCGGCTCGGGCCCGGTTGGGGGGCGGGATCGAACAGCAGGTCGGATCGCAGGTCATGGCCCGTGGCGTCCCAGTCCACGCGCAGGGTCTCCGCCGCGGCGACGGGCATCGGCGCGCCCACAAGGTTCGGCACATAAGCACTCAGCAGGAACGGACCGCGATAGTAATCCACCACCGCGGCCGCCGACAGGTTGAAGCCCGCCGAGGCCGTGCTGACCTGCAAAGCCCCGCCCTCCGGATCGGCCATTACGATCAGGGCTTCAAGCTCCAGGTCACCATCGGGACGCGCCCCGGGTTCCAGCGCGATGCCCGGCGTCCAGAGAGTCGTCGACAGCAACCTGTTCGAAAACGCCTCCGACCGGGTATCGGGGCTGAACCGGGTGACGACCTGCACCGGGCGGCGCGGGTCGACACGGAGCGGCGCAATATCCCGAACATGCCCGCCCGCGCTGCGCACCGCCTCGGCCGCAAGATCGGCGATGAAGAGACTCATCTCCGAGCCCGCGATGATATGCCCGGTGGAATCGAAAAAGCTCAGCGGCACGCGCATCATGCCGGTTTCGCGGATGAATTCCGCAGTCACATCCACCCAGTCCAGCCCGTAATGGTGCAGCAAGTCCAGCAAGGCCGCCTTGTAAGGCGCCTGCCGGACATCCAGATCCCGCGCGATCGAATCCATCAGCAGCGGCACGAACCGCGCCCCCGACGCCCCCACATGGCGGATCAGCTCTTCGGTGTAGCGCAGCAAGCCCCCGTCGCGATACCCGCCCTTGGACAGGCACATCACATCGCGGATCGCACTGGCCCAGACGACCGTATCGCCGGGCGCGAGGGTGACCTCCTCGGTCAACCGGACCAGGGACATCAGCGTATTGCCCGCGCCGATCGCAAGATTGCGCACGGCCTGCCCGCGCACCATCTGCGTTGCAAAGCTGTCCGCCCAGCCGCCGGACATCACGGTGCTGGACCCTCCCAGGATATATATCGTCATTCATTCACCAACTAAGGAACACTTGGGAAACCCAACCAACGCACCTGACGGGCATATGGGGCCGCTTGGCGGAAAACAAGCACCGGGCGCCGCGCAGATGGGAACGACGCCGCGTCCCGTTTCCCCTCCGGCGACAATGAACCGCTGACCGCGTGCGCTGCCCCGATCAGCGGTCCGACCCACCGGTCAATCGAGCGCCACGACACGTTTCGCCGCCTGCTCACCCCGGGTCCGCCCCCGTGCCGATCTCGGCACAAGGCGACCAGCCCTGGCGTTTCCAAGGCCCCTGACACCACCGTTAACCCATATTTTACTCGTCATTCGGCTTTACGTCGGGTTGATCGAAAAGTGACGCAACGTCCTACTTACGTCAACGTCAAGCGATCTTGTAACGTGGTCTCACTCGGGACACATGGCAATCTGTAGCTGACGAATGAGATGAGTAATGACCCATACCGAATACACCACGATCCGTGAAATGTGCGACCACTACGATGTGACACCGCGCACGCTGCGTTTCTACGAGTCCAAGGAACTGCTGTTCCCGAAACGGGAAGGCCAGAAACGTCTGTTCACCCGGCGCGACCGGGCCCGGCTGAAACTGATCCTGCGCGGCAAGCGGTTCGGGTTCAGCCTCGAGGAAATCCGGCAGTTGCTCGACCTCTATGATCGCGACGACCGGCAACTCACGCAATTGTCGAAGACCTACGACATCGCGCTACAGCGCCTTGCCGACATGGAACGCCAGCGCGCCGAGCTCGACGAGGCGATCGACGACCTCAAGGAACAACTCGATTGGGGCGCGAAGATGATCGCGACCCTGAAACAGAAAGAAGCCGCGGCCTGAGCCAGCGCCGCGCCCGAACGGAGAGATCCATGCCCACCTATACCGCCCCCACGAAGGACATGCAGTTCCTGCTGCACGACGTGCTCCAGGTCTCGCAAAACGACATCCCCGGCTATGACGAGCTGGACCGCGACTTCACCGGCGCCGTGCTCGACGAGGCCGGCAAGCTCGCGATGGAGGTTCTGCACCCCCTGAACACCGTCGGCGATCAGCAAGGCTGCGTTCTGGAAAACGGCGTGGTGCGCACGCCGGAGGGGTTCAAGGACGCCTACAAGATCATGTGCGACGGCGGCTGGACCGGGCTGGACATGGATCCCGAATACGGCGGCCAGGGCATGCCCTACATCCTGCAGACCGCAACGGGCGAGATGTTCTCGGCCGCCAACATGGCGTTCCAGATGTATAACGGGCTGACCCATGGCGCGATGTCGGCCCTGGCCGAGCACGGCTCGGACCAACAGAAGGCGACCTACCTGCCCAAGATGATCGCGGGCAACTGGACCGGCACGATGAACCTGACCGAGCCGCAATGCGGCACCGATCTGGGCCTGATCCGCACCAAGGCAGAGCCGCAGGAGGATGGCAGCTACGCCATTACCGGCCAGAAGATCTGGATCTCGGCGGGCGAGCACGACATGTCCGAGAACATCATCCACCTGGTGCTGGCCAAGATCCCCGGCGGCCCCGAGGGCGTGAAGGGCATCTCGCTCTTCATCGTGCCGAAGTTCCTGGTGAACGACGATGGCAGCCTGGGCGCGCGCAACGCCGTCTCCTGCGGCGGGCTGGAGCACAAGATGGGCATCCACGGCAACGCCACCTGCGTGATGAACTATGATGGCGCAACCGGCTTCCTCGTGGGCGAGATGCACAAGGGGCTGCGCGCCATGTTCACCATGATGAACGAAGCCCGCCTCTCGGTGGCGCTGCAGGGCTACGCCCAGGGCGACATCGCCTACCAGAACGCGCTCGGCTTTGCCCGCGACCGGCTCCAGGGCCGCGACATCACCGGCGCACAGGCCCCCAACAAGCCCGCCGACCCGATCATCGTGCACCCGGATGTGCGTCGCAACCTGATGGACCAGAAATCCTTCGTCGAAGGCGCCCGGGCACTGGTGTTCTGGGGGGCCACGCTGATCGACCAGGCGCATCGCTGCAAGGACGCCGAGGCGGACGCGATGATTTCGCTCCTGATCCCGGTGATGAAGGGCTTCCTGACCGACAAGGGATTCGAGACCACAGTGCTGGCCCAGCAGACCCTCGGCGGGTCGGGCTTCACCCGCGAATGGGGGCTGGAGCAGTTCGTCCGCGACGCCCGCATCGCGATGATCTACGAAGGCACCAACGGCATCCAGTCCCTCGACCTCGTCGGTCGCAAGCTGGGGCTGAATGGCGGCAAGACCGTCATGGCCTTCTTCGACATGGTCAAGACCTTCCTCAAGGAGAACGAAGACAATGCCGAGCTGAAATCCGGCTTCCTCGACCCGCTGAAGGCGGCCTCCAAGGACCTGCAGGCGGCGGGGATGTACTTCATGTCCGACGGCATGAAGAACCCCAACAACGCTCTGTCGGGGTCCTATGACTTCATGCACCTCTTCGGCCATGTCTGCCTGGGGCTGATGTGGGCGCGGATGGCCAAGGCGTCGATAGCCGCCCTGGAGGCAGGCGATACCGATACCGACTTCCACGCGACCAAGATCGCCACGGGCCGCTACTACATGTCCCGCCAGCTGCCGATGACCGGCACGCACCTGGCGCGCATCATGTCCGGCGCCGAACCGGTCATGGCGCTGGACGCGGCCAACTTCTAAGCTCGAACCAACACGCGCAGGCCCGCCGGAACCGGCGGGCCGCACACGACCAATTCTCCTGGGGAGGGGACACATGAGCAGTACAACATGGATGACCGACGAGCACCGGATGCTCGCCGAGATGACCCGCAACTTCATCACCACCGAATGGGCACCCCATTTCGAACGCTGGCGCGACCAGGGCGAAATGGACCGCGAGATCTGGCAGCAGGCGGGCGAGCTCGGCCTGCTCTGTCCCTCGGTGCCCGAAGCCTATGGTGGCCCGGGCGGCGATTTCGGGCACGAGGCCGCGATCCTGATCGAGATCGCCCGCGCCAACCTGTCGGCCTGGGGTGCCGGGCATGGCATCCATTCGGGCATCGTGGCGCACTACATCCTGGCCTACGGCTCCGAAGAGCAGAAGCAGAAATGGCTGCCGAAGATGGTCTCGGGCGAGATGGTCGGGGCGCTTGCGATGACCGAACCCGGCGCGGGCTCGGACCTGCAGGGGATCAAGACCCGCGCGGTCAAGGACGGCAACGGCTATCGGCTGAGCGGCTCGAAGATCTTCATCACCAACGGCCAGCATGCCAACCTGATCGTGGTCGCCGCCAAGACCGACCCGTCCGCAGGCGCCAAGGGCGTGTCGCTGGTGGTGCTGGAAACCGAAGGCGCCGAGGGCTTCTCGCGCGGGCGCAACCTGCACAAGGTGGGCATGCACGCCTCCGACACCTCGGAGCTGTTCTTCGACAACGTCGCGATCCCGCCCGAAAACCTGCTGGGTGGCGAAGTGGGCAAGGGATTTTACCAGATGATGACCCAGCTGCCCCAGGAACGGCTGATCATCGCCGCCGGCGCCGTGGGCGCGATGGAGGGGGCCGTCGAACGCACCGTCGCCTACGCCAAGGAACGCCAGGCCTTCGGTGGCCCGATCCTGCAATTCCAGAACACCCGGTTCAAGCTGGCGGAATGCCAGACCAAGACCACCGTGGCCCGTGCCTTCCTGAACGAATGCATGGCCGAGCACCTCGAAGGCAAGCTCAGCGTCGAGAAAGCCGCCATGGCGAAATACTGGATCACCGACACGCAAGGCGAAGTGATCGACGAATGCGTGCAGCTCCATGGCGGTTACGGCTACATGGCCGAGTACGACATCGCCCAGATGTGGAGCGACGCCCGCGTCCAGCGGATCTACGGCGGGACCAACGAGATCATGAAGGAATTGATCGGGAGGGCCCTGTGACCCGGCCCCCCACCCCGGCCGCCCGCGCGTTGCAGGCGTCTTGCCGTGAGTATTTTTGCACAAAAGAAGATGGGAGTGCGCCCCTGCCCTCCGGCCTTGCGCGGGATGACAGGGGCGACTTCTCTTGCGACGGTCATCGGCTCTCCAGCCTGTACCGTGGCGCCAGACTAAGGCGATTAACCTTAACGGCCGGTGAATCGGAGACAGAAATCCTGGCTTCTTTTGCGTCCAAATACTCAAGTCCCAAACTCACAACCGCACCGACGCCCGGAGGCAAAGCATGACCGTGAAACTGCACTGTTTCGGCGAATCCGGGCATTCCTACAAGGCGGCTCTCGCGCTCACTCTCGCCGGGATCGACTGGACCCCGGTCTACGTGGATTTCTTCAAGGGCGGCGGGCGCAGCCCCGAGCATCTGACGCTGAACCCCATGGGCGAATGCCCGGTTCTGGTGGACGGCGACCTGACCTTGACCCAGTCCGGCGTGATCCTCGACTATCTGTCGGAGAAAACCGGCCGCTTCGGCCTGCACGACCCGGCGATCCGGCGCGATGTGCTGCGCTGGGTGCTCTGGGACAATCACAAGATGTCCTCCGTCGCGGGCGTCACCCGGTTCCTGATGAACTTCCTGCCCGTCGACAAACAACCCGCCGAGGTCATCGCCTGGCACCAGGGCCGCCTGCGCGGCGCGCTCAAGACGCTGGATGCCGCGCTCGCAGGCCGGGACTGGCTCGTGGGGCCCGACGTGACTGCCGCCGACATCTCCTGCTGCTCCTATCTCTTTTACCCCGAACCGTTCGGGTTCGACCGCGCCGAATACCCGAATATCGACCGCTGGCTCGACGGGCTCAAAGCCCTGCCCGGCTGGAAACACCCTTATGACCTGATGCCCCGCGCCTACCCGGCCGCGGCATGACCGGAGGACACATGACCGAAGCCTATATCTACGACGCGATCCGCAGCCCCCGCGGCAAGGGCCGCAAGGACGGCAGCCTGCACGAGGTGACCGCCGTCAGCCTGTCGGCCCAGACCCTCAACGCGATCAAGGACCGCAACGGGCTGACCGGCCACGCGGTCGAGGACGTGATCTGGGGCAACGTCACCCAGGTGATGGAACAGGGCGGCTGCCTCGCGCGGACCGCCGTGCTCGCGTCTGACCTGGATGAGAGCATCCCCGGCCTTGCCATCAACCGCTTCTGCGCCTCGGGGCTGGAGGCCGTGAACCTCGCCGCCAATCAGGTGCGCGGCGGGGGCGGTCAGGCCTACATCGCCGGTGGGGTCGAGATGATGGGCCGCGTGCCCATGGGCTCCGACGGGGCGGCCATTGCCGCCGACCCCAGCGTCGCGATGAAGACCTATTTCGTCCCCCAAGGCATCTCCGCCGACATCATCGCCACGGAATACGGCATCAGCCGCGATGACGCGGACGCGCTGGCCGTGGCCAGCCAACGCCGCGCCAAGGCCGCCTGGGACGAGAACCGCTTCAACGGCTCGGTCTTCACCGTGCGCGACCAGAACGGGCTGAACATTCTCGATCACGACGAATACATGCGCCCCGAGACCGACATGCAGTCGCTCGGCGCGCTCAAGCCCGCCTTCAAGGATATGGGCGAGCAGATGCCCGGCTTCGACAAGATTGCCCTGATGAAATACCCCCATCTGGAGAAGATCGAGCATATTCACCACGCCGGGAACTCGTCGGGCATCGTCGACGGCTCCGCCGCCCTGCTGATCGGCAACAAGGCGTTCGGCGAGGCCCACGGGTTGAAACCCCGCGCCGTGATCAAGGCGACGGCCAAGATCGGCACGGATCCCACGATCATGCTGACCGGGCCTGTCCCCGCCACGGAAAAGATCCTGGCCGATTCGGGCATGAGCATCTCGGACATCGATTTATTCGAGGTGAACGAGGCGTTCTCCTCGGTCGTTCTGCGCTTCATGCAGGCCTTCGATGTGGACCACGACAAGGTCAACGTGAACGGCGGCGCGATCGCCATGGGCCACCCGCTGGGCGCGACGGGGGCCATGATCCTCGGCACGCTCCTGGATGAGCTGGAGCGCACCGGCAAGGGCACCGGCCTCGCCACCCTTTGCGTCGCCTCCGGCATGGGTGCCGCCACCATCATCGAACGCGTGTGAGGGAGATGAACGACATGACCGATTTCACCATGAAAACGGACGCCGACGGCGTCGCCATCATCACTTGGGACGTCCAGGGCAAATCCATGAACGTCATGAACCAGCAAGGGTTCGAGGATCTCGACGCGCTGGTCGACAAGGCGCTGGCCGATGACACCGTCAAGGGGATCATCATCACCTCCGGCAAGGACAGCTTTGCGGGCGGCATGGACCTCAACGTCATCGCCAAGATGCGCGACGACGCCGGCGACGACCCGGCCCGTGGCCTCTTCGAGGGCGTGATGGCCATGCACGGCATCCTGCGCAAGATCGAGCGCGCCGGGATGGACCCCAAGACCAACAAGGGCGGCAAACCCGTCGCCGCCGCCCTGCCCGGCACCGCGCTCGGCATCGGGCTGGAGATCCCGCTCGCCTGTCACCGGATTTTCGCCGCCGACAACCCCAAGGCCAAGATCGGCCTGCCCGAAATCATGGTCGGCATCTTCCCCGGCGCGGGCGGCACCATGCGGGTGTCGCGCAAGCTGGGCGCGATGCAGGCTGCGCCCATCCTGCTCGAAGGCAAGCTTTTCGAGCCGAAAAAGGCCAAGATGGCCGGCATCGTGGACGAAGTGGTGCCCGCGGAGGAGCTGCTCGACGCCGCCAAGGCCTGGGTGCTCTCCGCCAAGGATACTGATATCGTCAAGCCCTGGGACCTCAAGGGCTACAAGTTCCCCGGCGGCGCGCCCTACCACCCGGCGGGCTTCATGACCTTCGTCGGCGCCAGCGCCATGATCCATTCCAAGACCATGGGCGTCTACCCGGCGGCCAAGGCGCTGCTGAGTGCGGTCTACGAAGGGGCCATGGTTCCCTTCGACACCGCGCTCAAGATCGAGGCGCGCTGGTTCACCAACGTCCTGATGAACCCGTCGTCCAGCGCCATGATCCGCTCGCTCTTCATCAACAAGGAGGCGCTGGAAAAAGGCGCCGTCCGTCCCGACGTGCCCGACCAGAAGGTGAAGAAGGTCGGCATCCTCGGCGCGGGGATGATGGGCGCGGGCATCGCCTATGTCTCGGCCAATGCCGGGATTGAAGTGGTGCTGATCGACGCCGCCCAAGAGTCCGCGGATCGCGGGAAGGCCCATGCCGCGGGCATCCTCGACAAGGGCATCGCGCGCAAGAAGGTCACGCCCGAGAAGAAGGACGAGGTGCTCGCCCGCATCACCGCCACCACGGACTATGCCGCCCTCGAAGGGTGCGACCTGGTGGTCGAGGCGGTGTTCGAAGATCCGGGCGTCAAGGCCGAGGTGACCGCAAAGGCCGAAGCCGTGATCCCCGGCGATGCGATCTTCGCGACCAACACCTCCACCCTGCCGATCTCGGAGCTGGCCAAGGCCAGCGCCCGGCCTGAGCAGTTCATCGGCATCCATTTCTTTTCGCCCGTGGACAAGATGCTGCTGGTGGAGATCATCAAGGGGAGACAGACCGGCGATGTGGCCGTGGCCAAGGCGCTCGATTTCGTGCGCCAGATCCGCAAGACGCCCATCGTGGTCAACGACGCGCGGTTCTTCTACGCCAACCGCTGCATCATTCCCTACATCAACGAAGGCATCCGCATGGTGGCCGAGGGCGTCACCCCGGCGCTGGTCGAAAACGCTGCGAAACTGGTGGGCATGCCGCTGGGGCCGCTGCAACTGGTGGACGAAACCTCCATCGACCTGGGCGTCAAGATCGCCAAGGCCACGAAAGCGGCCATGGGCGACGCCTACCCGGACGGCGCCGTGGACGAGGTGCTGTTCTGGATGGCGGACGAAGGCCGCCTGGGCCGCAAGTCCAATGCGGGCTTCTACACCTATGACGAGGCGGGCAAGCGTGGTCTGCTCTGGGAAGGGCTGGCCGACCGCTACCCGGCGGCCAAGGAACAGCCCGAGCTGACCGCCGTGCAGCACCGCCTGCTCATGGCCCAGGTGCTGGAGGCCGTGCGCGCCCTGGAGGACGGCGTGCTCATGGACATCCGCGAGGGCGACGTGGGCGCCATCCTCGGCTGGGGCTTCGCGCCGTGGTCCGGTGGCCCGCTCAGCTGGCTCGACATGATCGGCGCCGCCCGCGCGGTGGAGATCTGCGATGCGCTGACCGACACCCACGGCGCCCGCTTCACCACGCCCGCGCTCCTGCGCGAAATGGCCGAGAAGGGCGAGACCTTCTATGGCCGCTTCGGGGCGGAGACCCGCAAAGCCGCCTGACCCGGCACCCGTCGCGCCGCGCAACAGGCTCCGCCCCGGCGGGGCCTGTTGCCGTTTCAGGCCGCCACTTTCCGCCCGCGCAGGATGATCGCGCAGCCCGCCACGAGGATGCAGCCGATCCCGAGGATCGCGACCGGCCCTGGCACATCCGACCACAGCAAGTATCCCCAGACCCCGGCAAAGGGCAAAAAACTGTACTCGAAGACCGACACATAGGACGGATCCGCGATCTGGTAGGCCCGCACGAGGCAGCCCACCGCCACCAGCGACAGGATCGCCTGCATCAGGCACAGCCACAGAAATCGCGGCGTCACCTCCTGCCAGCCCGTGCCGAAGAAACTCGCCTCCCCCGGCGCGCCACCCGCCCCGACCAGGGCCAGCACCGCCAACCCAAGGCTGCCATAGACCGCCATCACCAGGAAAAACCCGAACACGAGGCAGGCCGGGCTCTCGCCCATGCAGAGCCGCCGCGTGGTCAGCGCCCCGGCCGCATAGAGGGCCCCCGCCAGCACCGGCAACAAGGTCAGCGGCGAGAACGCCGCGCTGCCCGGCTGCAGCACCAGCAGCACACCGGCAAACCCCAGGGCCACCGCCGCCGCCCGCCAGACCCCGATCCGCACCCCGAACAGCACGATCGAGATCAGCAGCACGAAGATCGGCGAGGTATAAAGCCCCGCGCCCGCAATCGCGATCGGCACCACCGCCACCGCTGCGAAATACAGCGTCAGCGCCGTCGCCATGAGCACCGAGCGCTGGATCACCGCCCGCCACCTGACCGGCCGCAGCGACCAGCCGCGCCAGCGCGCCACACCCCACAGCAGCGGCAATGCCATCGCGCTGCGAACGGCGAGGAATTGCCACAGCCCCGCATCCTCGGCGATCAGCCGCACGAAATTGTCGACAAAGGCGATCAGCGCCATCGCGAGCAACAGCAGACCCGCCGCAGCGGGCACATGATTGGACGACATCTGCATCGGGACCTCTTTCGGCACGGCAAGAGTTGACCGCGGCGGGGTGACGCACTCTATTCGGGCAAGAGGCTGCGAAAATCAAGGGGAGGGCACGCCATGGGCTGGCTGGCAAATGAAACCGGGCTCGACAAATGCGCCGCGAATTATGTGCCGCTGACACCGCTGAGCCATCTGGCCCGCGCCGCCTTGGTCTATCCCGACCGCGAGGCCGTGGTCTATGGCGCGCGCCGCTTCACCTACGCCGAATACCACGCCCGCGTCAGCCGCCTGGCCTCGGCGCTGGCGGGCGCGGGGATCGCCCCGGGCGACGTGGTGGCGACGCTCCTGCCCAATATCCCCGCCATGGTCGAGGCGCATTTCGGCGTGCCTGCCTGCGGGGCCGTGCTCAACACCATCAACATCCGGCTGGACGTGGACACGGTCGCCTATATCCTCTCCCACGGTGGCGCCAAGGCGGTGCTGGTGGACAGCCAGTTCCTGCCGCTCGCCGCCGAGGCCTGCGAACGGCTCGACGGGCCCGCGCCGCTCCTGATCGAGGTGGCCGACGACGCCGCAGGGGTCCATGCCCTGGGCGGCTACACGGAATACGAGGATTTCCTCGCGGGCGGCGACCCGGACTTCCCCTGGATCATGCCCCGGGACGAATGGGAAAGCCTGGCACTCAACTACACCTCCGGCACCACCGGGCGGCCCAAGGGCGTGGTCTACCACCACCGCGGCGCGTATCTTATGACCATGGGCACGGTGATCTCCTGGCGCATGGTGCTCTACCCCCGCTGGCTCGCCATCGTGCCGCTCTTTCACTGCAACGGCTGGAACCACAGCTGGATGATGCCCATGCTCGGCGGCACGGTGGTGTGCTGCCGCGATGTGTCGGCGCAGGCGATCTACACCGCAATCGCCGAGAACGGTGTCACCCATTTCGGCGGCGCGCCCATCGTGCTCAACATGATCGTCAACGCGCCCGACGCCGCCCGCCGCCCCTTTTCGCACACGGTGGAGGTCTTCACCGCCGGCGCGCCGCCCGCCGCCGCCACCCTCGCCGCGATCGAGGAGCTGGGCTTCAACGTCACGCAAGTCTACGGGCTGACCGAAACCTACGGGCACGTGACCGAATGCGTCTGGAATCCCGATTGGGACACCCTGCCCCAGGCCGAGCGCGCCGCGATCAAGGCCCGCCAGGGCGTGGCCCTGCCCCAGATGGAGCATATCACCGTGATGGACCCCGAGATGCGCCAGGTGCCCATGGACGGGGCCACCACGGGCGAGGTGATGATGCGCGGCAACTCGGTGATGAAGGGCTATTACCGCAACCCCGACGCCACCGCCGAAGCCTTCGCAGGCGGCTATTTCCACTCCGGCGACATCGCCCTGCAACATCCCGACGGCTACATCCAGATCGCCGACCGGGCCAAGGACATCATCATTTCCGGCGGCGAGAACATCTCCTCGGTCGAGGTGGAGGGCGCGCTGATGCACCACCCGGCGGTGCTGCTCTGCGCGGTGGTGGCCAAGCCGGACCCGACCTGGGGCGAGGTGCCCTGCGCCTTCGTCGAGCTGAAGGACGGCAAGACCGCCGAGGAGGCCGAGATCATCGCCTTCGCCCGCGAGCGGCTGGCAGGCTTCAAGACCCCCAAGAAAGTCGTCTTCACCGAACTACCCAAGACTTCCACCGGCAAGATCCAGAAGTTCGAGCTGCGCAACCGCGCCAAGGCCCTGTAACCCGGCCGCCCGCACCCTCCGGCGGCGCGGGCGTTAACCTATTCAAGAACTGGAATGTTTCGCATGCGAAACAAATCTCTGTAAGCCACTGACCCGCCCGGATTTCGCAAAAAAATTTGTCGGCAAGATCACCCCGGCCCGGGCCTGCCGCTTTAACCTTTCGGGGCTTTTCCACCCCGCAGATCCCCGCCCCCCCCCCTTCATCTGTGCAAAAATACTCCGGGGGGTCGCGCAGCGACGGGGGCAGCGCCCCCGAAAAACCGGGGGTGCGGGGGCGACGCCCCCGCTTCGGGCGACGTGCGCCGCACGGCGCACTACGTGACCCGCCCGACCCGTGCTGCCTGGCGCGCATCCTGCGTTTCGCCGCGCCCCCCAATCCACCCCGCCCTCTCGGTTTGGATTGAGCGTGCCCCGGCGACAGGCTAGGGTGAGCGTCACAACGAGAAACACAGGCATCCCCGGCAGTGACCGCGCTCAAGGACTATATCCGGCTGGAATCCACGGGTCTGTGGCGCGCCGACGAGGCGGCCCAGCGGCGCGACGTCTATGTCTTCGTGGGCACCGCCTCGCTGGTGATCGCCGACAAGACCGAAGCCCCCCTCTCCCACTGGTCCCTGCCCGCGATCGAGCGGCGCAATCCCGGCGTGCGCCCCGCGCTTTTTGCCCCCGGCCCGGATGGGGACGAGACGCTGGAGATCGAAGACACCGACATGATCGAGGCGATCGAACGGGTTCAGCGCGCGGTCAAACGCGCCGAACCCAAACCCGGACGCCTGCGAGTGCTGAGTGCCGCGGGCGCCGCGCTGCTCGTGCTCGCCGCGGGCGCGTTCTGGTTGCCGGACGCGATCAAGGACCACGCCACCTCCGTCGTACCCGTCGCCCAGCGCGCGGCCATCGGCGCCCAGGCCCTCGGCGCGCTGGAACAGATGACTGGCCCGGCGTGCACCACGCCCGAAGGCCGCCGGGTGCTGGCCCAGCTCACCCGCCGCGTGGCCAGCCCGGATGCGCCGCGCGTCCACGTGGTGCGCAGTGGGGTGGAGACGAGCCTGCTGCTGCCGGGTCCGCTTGTCGTGCTGGGCCGCAGCGTGATCGAGGATCACGAGACCGCCGACGTGGCCGCAGGCGCGCTGCTGTCGGAACTGGCCCGGGCCGAGCTGCACGACCCCCTGCGCGACATGCTCGACGTGATGGGCACGACAACCACCCTGCGCTTCCTGACCACGGGCAAGCTGCCCGACCGCGCGCTGCAGGCCTATGCCCGTCACGCCCTGCGCACCCCGCCCGAGGCCATTCCCGAAGCCGCCCTGCTCGACCGCTTCGCCCGCGCCCGCGTTGCCACCACGCCCTATGCAAGGGCGCTCGATGTCACCGGCGAAACAACGCTCGGCCTGATCGAGGCGGATCCCTACCGCGATGCCGCAAGCCCCGTGGTGCTCGACGACAATGCCTGGGTGGTGCTGCAGGCGCTCTGCGAGGGCTGACTACTTGGTGCCGAACAGACGGTCGCCCGCATCCCCGAGACCGGGCACGATATAGCCCTTCTCGTTGAGGTGACTGTCCACCGCCGCCGTTACGATCGGCACGTCCGGATGCGCCTCCTTCATCCGCTTGACCCCTTCGGGCGCGGCCAGCAGGCACAGAAACCGGATGTCCTTCGCGCCCGCCTTCTTCAGCATGTCGATGGCCGCCGCGGACGAGTTGCCCGTGGCCAGCATAGGATCCACCGCGATCACCATCCGCTCTTCAAGGTTTTCCGGCACCTTGAAGTAATACTCCACCGGCTCCAGCGTCTCTTCGTCCCGGTAGAGCCCGACAAACCCGACCCGCGCCGACGGGATCAGCTGCAACACCCCGTCCAGCAGCCCGTTGCCCGCCCGCAGGATCGAGATCAGCGCCAGCTTCTTGCCCTCCAGCTTCGGCGCGTCCATCGGCTCCAGCGGGGTCTCGATCCGCGCGGTCCCGAGCGGCAGGTCCCGCGTCACCTCATAGGCCAGCAGCAGCGCGATTTCCTGCAACAGCCGCCGAAACTCCGAGGTGGAGGTTCCCTTGTCGCGCATCAAGGTCAGCTTGTGCTGCACGAGGGGGTGATCGACGATGGTGCAGTGCTCGGTCATGTGAACTCTCCGAATGTGGGGGCCAGCCGGGTGCGCAAAGCCTCCCGGGTCGCGGTGTCGCAAAAGGCAGCGTCGAGGGCGGCATAGGTGATCGCGGCGAAATCCGGAAGCTCCCAGCCGAAGCTTTGCGCGAGGTTTTCGTATTCTCCGCTCATGGTGGTGTGAAAGAACGGCGGATCGTCGGTCGAGACGGTCACCGGCACCCCCGCCTTGCGCAAGCGTTCGATCGGGTGGGCGCGCCAGTTGGGGTAGACCCCCAGCGCGACGTTGGAGCCGGGGCAGACCTCCAGCGTGATGCCGGCCTCGGCCAGCTCCTCCAGCAGCGCGGGGTCTTCGATGGCCTGCACCCCGTGCCCGATCCGGGTCACGCCCAGGTCGCGCACCGCGTCGCGCACGGACCGCGCCCCGCCCCACTCGCCCGCATGGGCGGTCAGTTGCAGCTCCGCCTCGCGCGCCATGTCGAAGGCATAGGCGAAATCCTTGGGCGCGCCTTTCATCTCGTCCCCCGCGATGCCGAACCCGGTGATGAACGCCCCCGCGGTTTCCGCCGCGCAACGGGCGGTTTCGCGGGCAGCTTCGGGGCCGAAATGGCGGATGCAGGTGACGATGCCGCGCATCACGATGCCGTCGGCGGCCTCGGCGTCTGCCGCGGCCTCGGTCATCGCGGCGAGGTAGTCGCGCCAGGCATCCAGGTCGCGGCCGCCGCAGAAATCGGGGCTGAGGAAGGCCTCGGTATAGATCACGCCTTCGGCGGAGGACGCCTCCAGCACCGCGCGGGTGAGCCGATAGAAATCCTGGGGCGTCTGCAACACGGTGCAGGCGGCCTCGTAGACCCGCAGGAAATCGACGAAATCGCGGTAGGCATAGGCGCCGCGCGCGTCGAAGATGCCCGACAGGTTCACGGATTTCTCCGCGGCCAGCCCGCGGATGAAGGCGGGTGGCGCAGCGCCCTCCAGATGCAGGTGCAATTCTAGTTTCGGAAGCTCTTTCATGGCAGCATCGCTTTGCCCATATCGAACATTTCGACCCCTAGATGGGCGCCAATCGTCGCCCCGACATCCCTAAATCCGACAATTCCGACTTCATGGACGCCCACGCCGTAGCCGACCACCGGGACGCGTTCGCGTGTGTGTTCGGTGCCGTGCCAGGTGGGGTCGTTGCCGTGATCGGCGGTAAAGATCGCGAGGTCTCCGGGCCGCAGGGTCGCGAGGAAACGGGGCAGTTGCGCGTCGAACCATTCCAGAGCGCGGGCATAGCCCGCTACGTCGCGGCGGTGACCATAGAGGCTGTCGAATTCGACGAAATTCGCGAAGGTGAGGGAGCCCTCCTCGGCCACCTGCCCGGCGGCGATCAGCGCCTCCATCAGCGCGGCATCGGACCCCTTGGCGACCGTGTCGATGCCGCGCCCGGAGAAGATATCCTTGATCTTGCCGATGGCATGGACCCGGCGCCCGGCGGCCTGAACCCGGTCGCACAGGGTCGGCGCCGGGGGCGCGATGGCGAAGTCGCGGCGGTTCTGGGTGCGGGCGAAGCCTGTCGCCTCCGAGCCGAGGAAGGGCCGCGCGATCACGCGGCCGACCTTCATCGCGTGCAGGCGCGGCGCGAGGGTTTCGCACACGTCCAGCAAACGGTCGAGCCCGAAGGCCTCTTCATGGGCGGCGATCTGCAGCACACTGTCCACGGAGGTGTAGCAGATCGGCCAGCCGGTGCGCAGATGTTCCGCCCCGAAACGCTCGATCACCTCGGTGCCCGAGGCATGGGTGTTGCACAGCGTGCCCTCGGTGCCCGCGGCCCGCGCCATCTCGGCCAGCAGGTCGGGCGGGAAGGCCGGGTCGGTGTCGGGGAAGGTCGTCCATTCCCAGGGGACTGGAACGCCCGCAAGCTCCCAGTGCCCGGTGGGGGTGTCCTTGCCGCGCGACACCTCGGTCGCCGCCCCCCAGAGCCCAGTCGGCGTCGCCGCCAGCCCCGGCGTCTCGGCGCCGGAGGCCAGCCGGATCGCCGCGCCCAGCCCCAGCCCGTCGAGCACCGGCATGCGCAGGGGGCCGCTGCGCCCCGCGTCGGCCCGACCGGCGGCACAGGCCTGGGCGATATGGGCCAGCGTGTTGGCGCCTTCGTCGCCGAAATCCGCGGCATCGGGGGCACCGCCGCAGCCGACGCTGTCCATCACGATCAGGAAGGCACGGGTCATGGGCGGACCTCTCCGAGGACAAGCGGCTTCGCGTCGAAACTCGTGCCGAGGGTGAAGGCCGCCTGAACCTCGGCCACGGCGCGGTCGGCGGCCTCTTCGCGGGCGGCATGGACCCGGGCGATGGGCTCGCCCCGGACGACGCGGGTGCCGAGCGGGGCGATATCCGACAGGCCCACCGCCGGGTCGACCGGGTCGGTTTCCACCTGCCGTCCGCCGCCCAGGGACACCACCGCCCAGCCCAGCGCCTTGGCATCGCAGGCGGTCAGCACGCCCGCCGCGGGTGCGGGCACTTCGCGCACCACCGGCGCCTCGGGCAAACCGGCAAGGCCCGTGGCCACCACGTCGCGCGGCCCGCCAAGGGCAGCGACCATGCGGGCGAAAACCTCCGCCGCGCGGCCATCGCGCAGGGTGGCGTCGATCCGTGCAGCCCCGTCCGCGGGGTCGTCCGCCAGCCCGCCCAGGGCCAGCAGCGCCCCGCCCAGGGCCACGGTCGCCGCGCGCAGGCGCGGGCTCGTCGCGTCGCCCCGCAGGATACGCAGCACCTCCGCCACCTCCAGCGCATTGCCCGCGGCACTGGCGAGGCTCTCATCCATATCCGTCAGCAGCGCCCAGGTGGGACAGCCCGCGCCATTGGCCGTGCGCACCAGCGCCTGCGCCAGATCCCGGGCCGCTGCGGGGTCGGTCAGAAACGCGCCCGAGCCGCATTTGACATCCAGCACCAGCCCGCCCAGCCCCGCCGCGAGCTTCTTGGACAGGATCGAGGCGGTGATCAGGTCGATGCTTTCGACCGTGGCGGTGACGTCGCGGATGGCATAGAGCCGCCGGTCCGCGGGCGCGATCTGGCCCGTGGCCCCGACGATGGCGCAGCCGGTCTCGGCCACCACCGCCCTCAGCGCATCCTCGGAAATGTCGGTGCGGTAGCCCTCCAGCGCCTCGAGTTTGTCGAGCGTGCCGCCCGTATGACCCAGCCCCCGGCCCGAGATCATCGGCACGTAAGCCCCGCAGGCCGCCAGCGCCGGGGCCAGCAGGAGCGACACCGTATCCCCGATCCCGCCCGTGGAATGCTTGTCGAGCACCGGCCCGGGCAGGTCCCAGGCCAGCACATCGCCACTGTCGCGCATGGCTTGCGTCAGCGCCACGCGCCCCGCATCGCCCAAGCCCCGCAACAGGACCGCCATGGCGAAGGCCCCGGCCTGGGCATCGCTGACCGTGCCGGAGGCGAGGCCCCGGGCGAAGGCGCGCAGGTCCTCCGCCACCACCGGCGCGCCGTCCCGCACCGCCGCGATCACCGTCCGCGCGGTCACGGGGCGGCCATGTGGCTCTGATCGAAGGCGCCGGGCAGTAGCTCCGACAGGGTCATGCTGGCCCGCGCGCCGCCGGTGGTGCCAAGGGTCACGACCGTCTCCGGCGCGCCGAACTCGCGCAGCTTCTGGCGGCAGCCGCCGCAGGGGGGCACGGGGCTGGGGCTGTCGGCGATCACCGCGACCTCGGTCAGAACGGTCTCGCCCGCCGCGACCATGGCCGCGATCGCGCCCGCCTCGGCGCAGGTGCCCTCGGGATAGGCCACGTTTTCCACGTTGCACCCGGTATAGACCGCCCCCGATGCGGCCCGGATCGCGGCCCCCACCTTGAACTCGGAATAGGGCGCGTAGGCGTTTTCGCGAACCGCGCGCGCGGCCTCCATCAGCTCCATCTCGGCACCTCCTGCATGGGCGCACAGTGCTTTGGCCCACCGGGGTTTGCAAGACCGCCCGTGCCCGAACCCGGCCCGTGCCGCCTGACTGCGGTCACCGGCGCGGATTCCGTGTTCACAGGGGAGGCGAGATGGTTTAAGGCTAAACTAGTTTCAATTCGGGGAGGGGACCCTTGTCTGCCAGCAAAGATGACAGCGCCCGTCAGGCCGCACTTTATTACCACTCGCACCCGCGGCCCGGCAAGCTGGAGGTGCGCGCGACCAAGCCGCTGGCCAACCAGCTGGACCTGGCGCGCGCCTATTCCCCCGGCGTGGCCGAGGCCTGCCTGGAGATCAAGGCCGATCCGACCGCCGCCGCACTCTATACCGGGCGCGGCAACCTGGTGGGCGTGGTCACCAATGGCACGGCCGTTCTGGGGTTGGGCAATATCGGCAGTCTCGCCTCCAAGCCGGTGATGGAGGGCAAGGCGGTCCTGTTCAAGAAATTCGCCAATATCGACTGTTTCGACATCGAGTTGAACGAGAAAGACCCCGAAAAGCTGGCGGAACTGGTCTGCGCGCTGGAGCCCACCTTCGGGGCGATCAACCTCGAAGACATCAAGGCGCCGGACTGTTTCATCGTGGAAAAGATCTGCCGGGAGCGGATGAACATCCCCGTCTTCCACGACGACCAGCACGGCACCGCCATCGTGGTGGGCGCGGCAGCAACCAACGCCCTGCGCGTGACGGGCCGTACCTTCGAGGATCTCAAGATCGTCTCCACCGGGGGCGGGGCGGCGGGCATCGCCTGCCTCAACATGCTGCTGAAACTCGGTGTCAAACGCGAGAACGTCACCCTGTGCGACGTGGCGGGCGTGGTCTACAAGGGCCGCACCGAAGAGATGACGCCCCAGAAGGAAGCCTATGCCCAGGACACCGACGCGCGCACCATCGCGGATGTGATCGCAGGGGCGGACATGTTCCTCGGCCTCTCGGCCCCCGGGGTGCTCACCCCCGAAATGGTCAGTCAGATGGCCGATCAGCCGATCATCTTCGCACTGGCCAACCCCACGCCCGAGATCATGCCCGAACTGGTCCGCGAGGTCGCCCCGGACGCGATCATCGCCACGGGGCGCACGGATTATCCCAACCAGGTCAACAACGTGCTGTGTTTCCCGTTCATCTTCCGCGGCGCGCTCGACGTCGGCGCGACGGAGATCAACGACGCCATGCAGATCGGTTGCATCGAGGGGATCGCGGCGCTCGCCCGCGCCACCACCAGCGCCGAGGCAGCCGCCGCCTATCGCGGCGAGCAGATGACATTCGGGCGCGACTACCTGATCCCGAAACCCTTCGATCCGCGCCTGATGGGCGTGGTGGCCACCGCCGTGGCCCGCGCCGCCATCGAGTCCGGCGTGGCCGAGCGGCCGATCGAGGATCTCGACGCCTACAAGGCCAAGCTGGACGGGTCGGTCTTCAAGTCGGCCATGATCATGCGCCCGGTCTTCGAGGCCGCCGCTCAGGCCGAGCGCAGCATCGTCTTCGCCGAGGGCGAGGACGAGCGGGTGCTGCGCGCCGCCAACTCGATGATCGAACAGACCACCGACAAGCCCATCCTGATCGGGCGGCCCGAGGTGGTCATCGCCCGCTGCGAGCGCGCGGGCCTGCCGATCCGGCCCGGCAAGGACTTCGAGCTGGTCAACCCCCAGGACGACCCGCGCTATCGCGACTACTGGGAAACCTACCACGCGATCATGGAACGCAAGGGCGTCACGCCGGACATCGCCAAGGCGATCCTGCGCACCAATTCCACCGCCATCGGCGCGATCATGGTCCATCGCGGCGATGCCGACAGCCTGATCTGCGGCACGTTCGGGCAATACCTGTGGCATCTGAACTATGTCTGCGAGACGCTGGGACAGGACGGGCTACATCCGGTCGGCGCGCTCAGCCTGATGATCCTGGAGGACGGGCCGCTCTTCATCGCCGACACCCATGTCCACGCCACCCCCACCCCGCAGCAGATCGCCGAGACCGTCTGCGGGGCGGCGCGCCATGTGCGCCGCTTCGGGCTGGAGCCGAACATCGCGCTCTGCTCGCATTCGCAGTTCGGCAACCTGGACATCGATTCTGGGCGGCGGATGCGCGCGGCGCTGGCGCTTCTGGACGGGATGAACCTGGATTTCGCCTATGAGGGTGAGATGCACACCGACAGCGCGCTCGACCCCGAACTGCGCGCCCGCATCTTCCCCCATTCGCGGATGGAAGGGGTGGCCAATGTGCTGGTCTTCGCCAATTCCGACGCGGCCTCTGGGGTGCGCAACATTCTCAAGATGAAGGCCAACGGGCTGGAGGTCGGGCCGATCCTGATGGGGCTGGGCAACCGCGCCCATGTGGTCACGCCGTCGATCACCGCGCGCGGATTGCTCAACATGTCGGCCATCGCGGGCACCCCGGTGGCGGTCTACGGCTGAGCGGCGGCGTCGCAACGATCGGCATCGCGGGTGGATCGCGGCGAAATTTATAAACCGGGTTTCGGATGGGGGTTTGCATGTCGCATCCGGCGCCCGGGCGTTAGCACAATCAGTCGCAGGCGCCCCCCTTGCCCAAGCCCTCGAGTGCCTTGAAAATAAGCGCACTTCAGGAGGACGCCGATGACCTATTCTCAGACCTATGCTGCGTGGAAAAACGACCCCGAGGGGTTCTGGATGGAGGCCGCGCAGGCCATTGATTGGGTCACACCGCCCGGCGCGGCGCTGAACTCCGACAACGCCCCGCTTTACGAGTGGTTCACCGATGCCGAGGTCAACACCTGCTTCAACGCGGTGGACCGGCATGTGCAGGCCGGGAATGGCGACCGGGTGGCGATCATCCATGACAGCCCCGTCACCCACACCAAGCAGGAAATCACCTATGCCGAGTTGCAGGAGCGCGTATCGCTTCTGGCCGGGGCGCTGCGCGCCAAGGGGATCGAGAAAGGTGACCGGGTCCTGATCTACATGCCGATGGTGCCCCAGGCGCTGGAGGCGATGCTGGCTTGCGCGCGGCTCGGCGCGATCCACTCGGTGGTGTTCGGCGGGTTTGCGGCCAACGAGCTGGCGGTGCGGATCGACGATGCCACGCCCAAGGCGATCATCGCCGCCTCCTGCGGGATCGAGCCCGGGCGCGTGGTCCATTACAAGCCCCTGCTCGACGGCGCGATTGACCTGGCGACCCACAAGCCCGACTTCTGCCTGATCTTCCAGCGCGAACAGGAGGTCGCCCACCTGGAGCCGGGCCGCGATTTCGACTGGCACGAGGCGCAATACGGCGTGGATCCTGCCGAATGTGTGCCGGTGGCGGGCAACCACCCGGCCTATATCCTCTATACTTCGGGCACCACCGGGCAGCCCAAGGGCGTGCTGCGCCCGACCGCGGGGCATCTCGTGGCGCTCAACTGGACGATGAAGAATATCTACAACGTGGACCCGGGCGATGTATTCTGGGCCGCCTCGGACGTGGGCTGGGTCGTGGGGCATTCCTATATCTGCTACGCGCCGCTGATCCACGGCAACACCACCATCGTGTTCGAGGGCAAGCCCGTAGGCACGCCCGACGCGGGCACGTTCTGGCGGGTGATATCCGAGCACAAGGTGAAAAGCTTCTTCACCGCACCCACCGCCCTGCGCGCGGTCAAGCGCGAGGATCCCAACGGGGAGTTCATCGGAAAATACGACCTGTCCCACCTGAAAACCGTCTATCTGGCCGGCGAACGGGCGGATCCGGACACGATCCAGTGGACCATGGACAAGCTCGGCGTGCCGGTGATCGACCACTGGTGGCAGACCGAAACCGGCTGGGCCATTGCCGCCAACCCGATGGGCATCGAACACCTGCCGGTCAAGATCGGCAGCCCCTCAGTCGCCATGCCCGGCTACGATGTGCAAGTGCTGGACGAGGGCGGCCACCCGGTCGCCCCCGGCACCCTCGGTGCCATCGCGGTCAAGCTGCCGCTTGCCCCCGGCACCCTGCCGAACCTGTGGCAGGCCGAGGAGCGCTTCGTCAAAAGCTATCTGACCACCTTCCCGGGCTATTACGAGACCGGGGATGCGGGCTATATCGACGAGGACGGCTATCTTTACATCATGGCGCGCACGGATGACGTGATCAACGTCGCCGGACACCGGCTGTCCACCGGCGCGATGGAAGAAGTGCTGGCCAGCCATCCGGACGTGGCGGAATGCGCGGTGATCGGCGTGTCGGACACCCTGAAGGGGCAGATGCCGCTGGGCTTCCTGTGCCTGAGCGCGGGCGTGAACCGACCCCATGACGAGATCGCCAAGGAATGCGTCAAGCTCGTGCGCGAGAAGATCGGCCCCGTGGCGGCCTTCAAGCTCGCCTGCGTGGTCGACCGGCTGCCCAAGACCCGGTCGGGCAAGATCCTGCGCGGCACCATGGTCAACATCGCCGACGGCACCCCGTGGAAGATGCCCGCGACCATCGATGACCCGGCGATCCTCGACGAAATCACCGAAGCCCTGGGCAAGCTCGGCTATCCGGCCAGCTGACGTTCCGGCAGGTTTCCGAGCACACGGTCTTTTTTGTTTTGTAAATCCGGGTAAGTCGCATAGGTTTGATTTACAACCATGCGCTGAACCGACCGCAGCGTGCACCGAACCTGAACTCAGGGATGAGTAGGCTACGTGACGTCACCTGACACTGCTCTGCAGCGTTCCGATGAGCCGGCGAACGCCGAAACATCGGACCAGATATCCTTGTTGTCCCACGATATTCGCGGGGCGATGTCGGACGTCATCGGGGGGTTGCGGCTGGTTGACATGGGCGTGCTGGAGCCGGACACCCGCGCGCAACTGGAGCGGGTGCGCTCCTCCGGCGAGGTGCTCGCGCGGCTGGTCGAAGAGATCCTGTCTTGGGCCAACGAGGGCGAGGATGCCCCGCGCAGGCCGGGACAGAGGCTCAATCTGGGCCGGTTCCTGCACGATCTCGACAGCCGCTGGACCGGGCGCGCGGTGGCCTCGGGCCTGCGGTTCCGGATGACGATTGCCGACACGGTACCCTCGGTGGTCGGGCTGGACCGGGTCGCGCTGGAGCGTATTCTCGGCAACCTGATCAGCAATGCGCTGAAATATACCGACCGGGGCGAGGTGCAGCTGGACATCAGCCTGTTGCCGAGCCGGGACCTGCAATTCCGGGTGCTCGACCAGGGGCCCGGCTTTTCCGACGCGGCCCTGGCGCTGTTGTTCGAGATGCGCGGGCGGCCCGACAACGCCCCGAAACCCGGCACCGGGCTGGGCCTGCATATCGCCAAGGAATTGTCCGATGACATGGGAGGACGGCTGATGGTGGCGAACCGGGCTGGCGGCGGGGCACTGGTGTCCCTGAGCATCCCCGATGGGGTCTGGACCACGCCGGACACCGCGCCTGCCCAGAGCCGGTCCCATGACCTGAGCGGCAAGCATATCCTGGTGGCCGAAGACAATGAGACCAACCAGATCCTGACGACGCAGATGCTGGAGGCGCTGGGGGCGACCTCGGAGATCGCGGTCGACGGGGTGGCCGCCCTCGACGCGCTGGACCAGCGCGACTTCGACCTGGCGCTGATCGACATCGAAATGCCCCGGCTCAACGGGATCGAGGTGATCCGCACCATTCGCACCCGGAACGATGCCAAGGCGAAGATGCCGTTGATCGCGCTGACGGCCTATGTCCTGCGCTCGAACCGCGAAGCGATCTACCAGGCCGGGTCCGACGCGATCATCGCCAAGCCGATCATGTCGCTGGAAAGCTTCGCCGAGACGCTGGCCCAGCATCTCGGGGCGCCGACGACCTCAGACGAGCTGGAGGCCAGCAACGTGGTCTCGATGCCGGACCGGAGCCGGTTCGACCGGCTGCTGGAGATCGCCGGCACCGACGGCGCACGCGAGTTGCTGAGCCGGTTGACCGCGGACCTCGAACGGGTGCGCGACAATCTCTGCTTGGCGATCCCGCGGCTCGACCAGTCGATGCTGCGGGCCGAGACCCATGTGCTGATATCGCTGGCGGGCGCCGTGGGGGCGGACCGCTTGCATACGCTGGCCTCGACGCTGAACGCGGCGGCCCACCGCATGGACGAATGCGAAATCGTGACGCTGGGGAGCGAGGCGAAATCGCGCATTGATGACCTGTTGCGGGTGATCGAACGCGAAGCCGCTGAAAGGATCCCGACCGTATGAGTGCGCCGCCTATCCTGCTGATCGAAGACACGCCGTCGCTTCAGCTTGTCTATGACGCGATTATCCGGGGGGCCGGGCATGCCGTGATTTGCGCTGACACGGCCGATGCCGGGCTGACCGGGTTCAAGACCCACAAGCCCCGTGTCGTCGTGCTCGACCTGATGCTGCCGGACCGGGACGGGCTGGAGCTGATGCGCGAATGCCTCGCACTCAATCCCGACGCGCGTTTCGTGGTGATCACGGCCAATGGCTCGATCAACCGCGCGGTGGAGGCGATGCGCGGCGGGGCCTATGAATTCCTGGTCAAACCCTTCGACGAGGGCCGTTTCCTCGCCGCGATCGACAACGCCCTGCGCGACCATGTCCGCCCGCCCGAGGAAACGCCCGAGGTCCTGAACGACTTCCGCGGCTTCATCGGCAGTTCGGACACAATGCAGGACGTCTATCGCCGCATCCAGTCGGTCAGCCGGTCCATGGCCACGGTGTTCATCACCGGCGAGAGCGGCACCGGCAAGGAGGTCTGCGCGCAGGCGGTCCATGACAGCTCGACCCGGGCGGGCAAGCCCTTTGTGCCGCTCAATTGCGGGGCGATCCCGTCGGATTTGCTGGAATCCGAGGTGTTCGGCCATTTGCGCGGGTCCTTCACCGGTGCCATCGCCGACAAGATCGGCGCGGCGGCGGCGGCCGATGGCGGCACGCTGTTTCTCGACGAGATCTGCGAGATGGACCTGAACCTGCAGACCAAGCTGCTGCGGTTCCTGCAGACCTCGACGATCCAGCCCGTGGGCGCGACAAGGGCGCGCAAGATCAACGTGCGGATCATCTGCGCCACCAACCGCAACCCGCTGGAAGAGGTCCGCAGGGGCCGGTTCCGCGAGGATCTGTATTACCGCTTGCAAGTGGTGCCCATCCACCTGCCCCCCTTGCGCGAACGGGGCGAGGATGTGATCGCCATCGCCCGCGACGCGGTCCGCAAGTTCGCCGCGGAGGAAGGGCGCCGGTTCACCGGGCTCGCCCCGGAGGTCGAGGCCCTGTTCCGCACCCTGCCCTGGCCCGGCAATGTGCGCCAGGTGATCAACGTGATGCGCAATGTCGTGGTGCTGAATGACGGCCCGCTGGTGACCCAGACCATGCTGCCGCTGGAGATCCTGCACCACCACGAGGCGATGACCAACAATGCCGGGCCGGTCGGCCTGCCGCCCGAGAAGCCGGTCGTGTCGCTCGATGGGTTGATGGGCCGGACCATGGCCGAGATCGAGCGCATGGTGATCGAAGAGACCATCGCGCGCCATGGCGGGTCCGTGCCCAAGGCCGCGCGGGTGCTCGACCTGTCGCCCTCGACGATCTATCGCAAGCGCGAGGCCTGGATGAAGGACGCCGCCGAGTAGCGGGTCAGACGAACTGCTCGCGGATCAGCCGCTCCTCCAACCCGTGGCCCGGGTCGAACAGGATACGGTGGCGGACGCTGGGCTCGGAGCGGATCTCGACCGACACGACCTCGTGGTTCGACCGGCTGTCCGCATCAGCCATCACCGGGCGCTTGGACGGCTCCAGCACATCGAACCGCACCATCGCCGTCTTGGGCAGAAGCGCGCCGCGCCAGCGCCGGGGCCGGAACGCCGACATCGCCGTCAGCGCCAGCACGTCGGACCCGATGGGCAGGATCGGCCCGTGGGCGGAGTAGTTGTAGGCGGTCGAGCCCGCGGGCGTGGCCACCAGCGCCCCGTCGCAGACCAGCTCGTCCATCCGCACCCGCCCGTCTACCGAGATCCGCAGCTTGGCCGCCTGGGACCCTGCGCGCAGCAGCGCCACCTCGTTGATCGCCAACGCCTCGACCACGGTGCCGTCACGCCCGATGGCCTTCATATGCAGCGGGTTGATGACCTCTTCCTCCGCCGCGGCCAGCCGTTCGGGCAAGGCGGCCTCGGAATACTCGTTCATCATGAACCCGACGCTGCCGCAGTTCATCCCGTAGACCGGCGCGCGCAGCGACTCCGTCGCGTGCAGGGTCTGGAGCATGAACCCGTCGCCGCCCAGCGCCACGATCACGTCGGCCTCCTCGGGGGGGACATGGCCATGCACCGCCGAGAGCGCCGCGCGGGCTTGCTGTGCAACATCCGCGGGGCTGGCAAGAAACGCAATCTTTTCGCGGATTTGCATCAGCGGGGGCCTTTCGTTTCCGAAAGTGTTCGCCCGCGCGTGTCGGAAACACAAGAGGCATATCCGCGCCGAACGCACGGGATCGGCGGGTCGAAACCCGCGCTTCGCCCTTCCTCCGCGCGGCGGATTGCTCTACATCAGCGCCAGAAAGGCGCGCGCCTGTCCCCCAGAAACCGACCAGAATCGGAGTCGTCCAGATGAATGCACCGCACCGCGACAATGGCTTCTTCACCGAAAGCCTCGCCACACGGGATGCCGAACTTTTCGGCGCCATCACCAAGGAGCTGGGCCGTCAGCGCGACGAGATCGAGCTGATCGCCTCGGAGAACATCGTCTCGGCCGCGGTGATGGAGGCGCAGGGCTCGGTCCTGACCAACAAATACGCCGAAGGCTACCCGGGGCGGCGATATTACGGCGGCTGCCAATATGTCGACATCGCCGAAGAGCTGGCGATCGACCGCGCCAGGCAGCTCTTCGGCTGCGCCTTCGCCAATGTGCAGCCCAATTCCGGTAGCCAAGCCAACCAGGGCGTGTTCACCGCCCTGCTGCAGCCGGGCGACACGATCCTGGGCATGAGCCTCGATGCGGGCGGGCACCTGACCCACGGGGCCAAGCCGAACCAGTCCGGCAAGTGGTTCAACGCGGTCCAGTACGGGGTGCGCCAGGATACGCTGGACGTGGATTACGACCAGATCGCCGCACTGGCTGCCGAGCACAAGCCGAAGATGATCATCGCCGGCGGCTCGGCCATCCCGCGGATCATCGACTTCGCCCGGATCCGCGAGATCGCCGACAGCGTCGGCGCCTGGGTGCTGGTGGACATGGCCCATTTCGCGGGGCTGGTGGCGGCGGGGCATTACCCCTCGCCGTTCCCGCACGCCCATGTGGCCACCACCACGACCCACAAGACCCTGCGCGGCCCGCGCGGCGGCATGATCCTGACCGATGACGAGGCGCTGGCGAAGAAGTTCAACTCCGCCATCTTCCCGGGCATCCAGGGCGGGCCGCTGATGCATGTGATCGCGGGCAAGGCCGTGGCCTTCGGCGAGGCGCTGCGCCCGGAATTCAAGACCTACCAGGCCCAGGTGATCGAGAACGCCCAGGCGCTGGCCGACCAGCTGATGCAGGGGGGGCTCGACATCGTCACCGGCGGGACCGATACCCATGTCCTGCTCGTGGACCTGCGGCCCAAGGGCGTGAAGGGCAACGCCACGGAAAAGGCGCTCGGGCGCGCCCATATCACCTGCAACAAGAACGGCATCCCGTTCGACACCGAAAAGCCGATGATCACCTCCGGTATCCGGCTCGGCTCCCCGGCGGGAACGACGCGCGGCTTCGGCACGCCGGAATTCCGCCAGATCGCGGACTGGATCGTGCGGGTGGTCGACGGGCTGGCCGCAAACGGCGAGGACGGCAATGCCGAGGTCGAGGCCGCCGTGCGCGCCGAGGTGCTGGAGCTGTGCGGGCGCTTCCCGATCTATCCCAACCTCTGAGGGCCCGGCGCGGTCAGATCAGGCCGCGCCAGGACAGAAGCCAGACAAGCCCGGCGGTGAGCAGCGCGAGGTTCACCGCCATCCCGGCCACGAGGCCGAGCCAGAACCGCTCCCGCCCCCGTTTCGGATCTACCTTGGAGAGCGCCTTGCGCGTGCGCCGGTGCAGATCGCGCGTCTGCGCCAGGTCGATCCGGTGGCGCAGGGCGGGATGGTCGAGCCAGGCCTCGGACGCGGCGCTCCGGGACAGCTCGGCCAGAAGCCCCGGGGGCAGTTTCCCGCGCGCGCCGCGGACCGCCTCGGGCAGGCGCGCCGCCTTGACGTTCAGCCGCCGCGCGATGTCGGCCGCCAGACGGGCGTTGGCAGCGGGCAGATCGGACAGGGACACAAGGCGCGGGCCGGGCATGGGTGCGACGCTATCTGCGGCATCCCGGCGCTTCAAGCGGGCGGACGGGCGCGCTAGCACGGGGCGGGAAAGGAGACCGCGATGCTCAACACCGTGATCCATGGCGCGGCCACGGAGGCGCCGCCGCTTCTGATCGTGCACGGGCTCTTCGGCTCGGCGAAGAACTGGGGCGCGATCGCCAAGCGGATGGCGCAGCACCGGCAGGTGTTGGCGGTGGATCTGCGCAATCACGGCGACAGCCCCCATACGCAGAGCCACAGCTACCCCGACCTCGCCGCCGATCTGGCCGAGGTGATCGCGGCCCATGGCGGGCGCGCGGATGTGCTGGGCCATTCCATGGGCGGCAAGGCGGCGATGGTGCTGGCGCTCAGCCAGCCCGAGATGGTTGCGCGCCTGCTGGTCGCGGATATCGCGCCGGTGACCTATGACCGGACGCAAGTTGGGCTGATCGACGCGATGGAGGGGGTGGACCTGTCGGCGGTGACGAAGCGCTCGGACGCGGATGCCGCACTGGCGGCCGACGTGCCCGATGCGCCGACGCGCGCCTTCCTGACGCAATCGCTGGACCTGCGGGCCGAGGGCGGGCCGCGCTGGCGGCTGAACCTCGCCACCCTGCGCCGCGACATGCCGCGGATCATGGGGTTTCCCGAGATCGACGGGCGCTATACCGGGCCGACCCTGTTCCTGCGCGGGGGCGCGTCGGATTACGTCCTGCCCGCCCATGGAGCGGAGATCGAGCGGCTGTTCCCCGGGGCCGACCGGGACGCGATTCCGGACGTGGGCCATTGGCTCCATGCGGAGGCGCCAGGGCCGTTCATCGCGCGGCTGACAGACTTCCTCGACGCCTGAGCCGGGTGCCCGGCGCAGGATGGTTGCAGCAAGGGAGATGAGACATGCCAGGCGCGGCGGCATCGGACACGCGTGCCCCGAAGGGCACCCCCATCACTCCCGTTCCGGCGCGGCACCGCGCTTGAGACCCGAGGTCTCGCGGCATGCCTCGCCCGCAGCCTAGGCCTGTGATTGCCGGGCCGCCTTGACGTGCCGCAAGCCAAGGGGGGTGATAGCGCTCTCAATTCGGACAAATCGTCTCAGCCGTCAGCAATACAAGGTCGCCGCGCAAAGTGCTGCCGAGCACGTCGCAGGACAGCCCCGCCTGCACCGCGCGGACGAAAGCGGCCTGGAAATGAGTGCGCGAGACGGGTTTGCCGCGATTGACGCGCACGCCGCGCACGACCTGGCCGTTGAAATAGAGATCGAAGGTGTAGCCGTCCATGGCCACCCGCTGGGGCGGAGGCGACTGGAAGGTGATCCCCGGGGCAAAGCAGCCGGAGAGCATCCCGAACATCAGAAGGGCCGCGATACGCATGGCCCAAGCTTCGCCCCGGCAGGGTTAACGCCCGGTTAAGCCCGGTTGAGTGTAAGCGCCGCTGCGCAGGGCAAACCAGCTGGCCGGCAGGGCCGCCAGAACGCCGGAAATCACCGCGAGCGCCACGGCGGGCGCGGAGGTTTCCCCCACGCTCACGGCAAAAAGGCCCGCGGCGAGGCCAAGGGTCGCGGCCATCACGGCGAAAATCACGAAAAAAGCCTGCATCTTCATGGGTCTTCTCCTGTCTTCGGGGGGCCGGACAGCGCCCGGGCCACGGCCCAACTCACGGGCAGTGCGACCACCGCCCCGGCCCCGGCTGACAGCACGAGGCCCATACCGCCGGTCAGCCCGCCGACCAGCCCGATCACCACGCCCACCCCCGCAAGCGTCGGCGCAATCAGGCTGAAAACGGTGAGCGGCAGGCGGTGCATGGCGCGGATATACTGCGGCGCAGCATTGCGCGCTTTGATCCATGTCAGACGGCGCACGGGTTGACGTGGCTCAAGGCGGAGCGCGTCGGACTATGCGACAGTTTGGTGAAGATTTGGTAAATCGGGGGGAGCCATGATCACGCTGGACGATATCGAGGACCTGACCGACCTGACCCGCGACGAGATCGCGGCGCTGGCCGAGCATGAGCATGTGGGGCTGATGACGGCGAGCCTTTTGGGCAATTACCTGATGCACCAGCATCACGGGCCGCAGAAGGTGCAGCAGATGATCTGCGAGGATATCCGGGCGGCGCTGCATGCGGACGATCTGGCCCATGCGCGGGAGTTGTTCGCGACCCTGCGGACGTTCATGGCCGAGCATCCCGAGGCCGCGCGCGGGGTATCCTGAGCCTGCGAACCATGATAGCCTGCCCGTCAAAAGGGGAGGTATATCAATGGGATGGTCTATCCATCATGTGAACCTGCAGGCGCGGGACGTGCGCAAGACGGCCGCGTTCTACACCCAGATCCTGGGCATGACCGAGCGCGACTGGGTGTTTCCCGAAAGCCGCGGCTACCTGCCGGGGGATCCGGACAAGCTGGCGCTGCTGGGCGACGGGCGGGAGGGGCACACGGGGCTGCACCTGATCGCGCCGGACCCGGAATTCGCGAGCAAAAACAACCTTATACACAACCCCAGCGAGGGCGGGCACGTGGCGATCCATGTGGACGACCTGCAGGCGGTGATCGACCGGCTGACGGCGGCGGGGGTGCCGTTTTCGGTCACCGGGGAGTTTGCCATTCCGGGGCTGCGGCATGTCTATGTGACGGATCCGGAGGGGAACCTGATCGAGGTGAACGGGCGGGTCTGACAGCGTCGGATCGCCGTCGGGCCCGCGTCGGACATGTGTCGGGCAAGTGTCGGGCAAGTGTCGGGCACCTCCGCACGGTGGAGTTGCGCGGCAGCGCAGCAAAAACCGCGCCAGTTGCTGCGGCGCGGCGTATTCGGGAGGAGTTCTAGGACGTCGGGGCGGCGCTGGGAGGGCCCCCGCCCCGACGTCGACTGGGGGCGCGCGTCAGGCTTGGGAGGTAATCGCGCGCGCCACCAGATAGGAAACCGGAATGCCGAGCAGGAACCCGAGCGCCGCGGTGATGACGACGGGCTGGGTCGTGGTGTACCCGGCAGTGAGGGCGGCGACCATGAAGGTCCCCGCGAGGGTCGTGCCGATCAGGGCGTAGAGAATGAATGCAAGACGGATCATCGGAGACCCCTTCGTATGGCTGTGCTGACTGCCCAACTATAAGAGGTGAGTCTCCGCTGCGTCTTTGATCCCGGTCAAATCGGGGCGGCTCAGACCTCGGGTGCGGAGGGTTTCAGGGCCGCGTCCCGCTCGATCCGCCGGTGATCCCATTCCGGGTCACGGCGCTTGATCCGGCGCGAGACGAGATAGGCCGAGGGCCAGGCGAGGGCGAAGCCCAGAAGCGCGGAAATCGCGATGCCCCAGGCGGAATAGTAACCCAGGGAAAACAGGGTGATGACGAGCGCGCCGGTGATCAGCGCACCGCTCATGAGGGTGAGGAAGATGCTCAGACGGTCCATGGTTGGCCTCCTTTCCAGAGGTCAACGCGGGGACCGGGCAGAAGTTCCGGCCGCTCAGCCCGCCGCGCAGGTGGCGCAGAGCGGGGCGGTGGGCACGGCCTTCAGGCGCGCCTCGGCGATCGGATCGCCGCATTTGAGGCAGGTGCCGTAGATGCCCTTGGCGATGCGGTCGAGCGCGGCGTCAATGCGGGTCAGCTCCGCCTGCTCGGCGTGGCCGAGGGCCTCGAGCACCTCGTCGCCCTGCCGCTCGGAGGCGCGATCCTCCCAGTCCTTGGGCGGGGTGTCGTCCAGCGCATCCTCGATCCGGGCGAGGTCTCCGACGATCTCGGCCCGACGGGCGCGGAGGGTTTTCTCGAAGGCGGTGATGTCCATGGCGGGTCTCCTCTCGTTGAGGGGAGTGTGGGGGGTGGTGGGGGTGAGGGGTATGATTTGGGTCAAGGTTGCGTCCGGGGTGCCGGGGTGCATCCGGGGTGCCGGGGTGCGTCCGGGGTGCCGGGGTGAACCCCGGCCTACAGGTGAGGGGCGGGTGGGGGTGAGAGACGGTGGCGCGGCGGCCTACTCCGCCGCGAGTTTCGGCACCTCGGCGAGCAGCGCCGGGACCGAGATATCCTCATCGAGGGTGTCCCAGTGCAGGCCGTAGGGGGTGATCTGCACCTGTGCGAGGTCCTCAGGACCGGCCGTGTTGAGACGCGGGAACCAGGCCAATGGGACGCCGAGGATGCGGCCATCGGCGAGATGGACCCACATGGTGTCCGGGTCGAACCGGACCTCAGTCGCGGAAATGGTCATGCCATGCCTTCTCTATCACGCTCGCGTTCTCGGCGACCAGAACGGCCAGACGGCGCTGGGTGCGCGCGTCGAAACCGGAACTGCGGGCCACCGACACCGGATGCAGCCAGAACTTCGCTTCGCCGTCGCCTTTCATGACGTGGATATGGACCGGTTCGCGCGGATCGCCTTCGTTGGAGTAGAAGAAGAAGCGGAACCCGTCGGCCCGAAAGACAGTCGGCATAGGGGAAGGATAGTCGAAGTTGGGGGCGGTGTCATTGGGGATGCGACCTGATCCGAGGGCGCGCCCGGACCGAGGGGTGGGCGAGAAGCGCCCGCCCCGTGGCGGGGTTGGCACCGGTCCGGGCAAGGCCCGGCAATTGATCCGGGGGATCAATTGAGGTGGCAACGGGCGGAGCCCCGGGTGAGAGGCGCTTTTTTGGTGAAGTGCGACGGTCAGATCAAAGGGCGCGCCCGAACCGAGGGGTGGGCGAGAAGCGCCCGCCCCGTGGGGGCGGTTCGGGCGCTGCCAAATCGAAGATTTGGCATTGTTGGTTAAGACTTGTGGAACACTTATTTTCAAGAGTAGTCATGCGAATGATGCCAATCTAGAAAAAGCTTCGATTGGCCAACAATCTCAACAAGCATTTCTTCTTGAGCAGCGCCAAAACGAATGGGCCAAACCAGCCGATATATCTGACACATTAAGACAGATATGCCACAAGCTTGCACTATTGCTGAGTTTCTCGCCTCCAAGCCAGCGATTAGTTTTGTCGTATAGCTATCAACCATTTCCGACTGCAATTCATCAGAGTGGTCAACGAACATCATTACGTTCGGATGCGCCCCCATGTCGATGAGATCGTCAGTAGCTTTTTTCAACTTGCTGCACAGATTCGAGTCCTCATCTGACAGCATTCTCAATGCAACTGTTCTAAGATTTTTCTTGTTTCTAAGTACCGCCTTCGCCTGCGCGTTTTCATGCCTATTCCACCAAATGTCTTCCAGATCAGGCTGCTTCGCAATCGCGTAACTATACTCTGCGCACTCCAAGGCGTGCCGCAGTACGACCGGAACTTGTGCCGTTATTCCACTGAGGGCAAGTTGAACAGCTGCGCGCCACGATCCAAAGCCAAACTGAAAAAGGCGCGCGCTTGTGAGGTTCTGATTGTCCCCCAAGTTTCCACAACAGTTTGCTAGCAGCCCATCTGCAAGCAACAGACACTCAGGTGCAGGGACTTCTCGGTTTCTATCGGCCTTAAAAAGATACTCGCCCAGATCGCTCACTCGTCACTCCGCCAACTTGGGGTCTCATGCCACGAAAACGCTCTAATCTTATAGCCAGGTGCGCCAATAAAACCGAGTCGTAGATATGATTTAATGCGCGTGCCAGCCGCCGAAACCAAAAAACCCAGTCTACCCACGGTGCGGGAACGCGTTTGCAGGCAAACGCTGCCTCCCGCGCGCCCTCGAAAATGGGGCCTGATCTGCGATCAGCCGTCCATTTTGAGGGCGGTGGCACCCAGTTTATCCACGGTGTGGGCACGCGTTTGCGAGCAAACGCTGCCGCCCACTTCCCAAGAGGCTTTCCTCAGTGCGGATGGACGGCCTTAGCCGTCCATCTTCAACGCACTGATGAAAGCCTCTTGGGGGATATCCACCTTCCCGAACTGGCGCATCTTTTTCTTGCCCGCCTTCTGCTTGTCCAGAAGCTTGCGCTTGCGGGTGGCGTCTCCGCCGTAGCATTTCGCGGTCACGTCCTTGCGGAGCGCCGAGAGGGTTTCGCGGGCGATGACCTTGCCGCCGATGGCCGCCTGGATCGGGATCTTGAACATGTGGCGGGGGATCAGGTCCTTGAGTTTCTCGCACATCGCCCGGCCGCGCGCCTCGGCCCGGTCGCGGTGGACCATGGTCGAGAGGGCGTCCACCGGCTCGTCATTCACCAGCACCTGCATCTTCACCAGGTTGTCCTGGCGGTAGCCGATCATCTGGTAATCGAAGCTGGCATAGCCCTTGGTGACGGATTTCAGCCGGTCGTAGAAGTCGAACACAACCTCGTTCAGGGGCAGGTCGTAGACCACCATGGCGCGGCTGCCGGCATAGGTCAGATCCATCTGGATGCCGCGGCGGTCCTGGCAGAGTTTCAGCACGTCGCCGAGGTAGTCGTCGGGCACGAGGATGGTGGCCTTGATGCGCGGCTCTTCGAGGTGGTCCACATGGGTCAGGTCGGGCATATCGGCGGGGTTGTGCAGCTCCCGCATGGTGCCGTCGCGCATGTAGACGTGGTAGATCACCGAGGGCGCGGTGGTGATGAGCTCGATGTCATATTCCCGCTCTATCCGGTCGCGGATCACTTCGAGGTGCAGCAGGCCGAGGAAGCCGCAGCGGAAGCCGAAGCCGAGGGCGGCGGAGGTTTCCATCTCGTAGCTGAAGGAGGCGTCGTTGAGGGCGAGTTTCTCGATCGCGTCGCGCAGGTCCTCGAACTCGGCGCTGTCCACGGGGAAGAGGCCGCAGAACACCACCGGCTGGGACGGCTTGAAGCCCGGGAGCGCGGTTTCGGCGCCCTTCTTCTCGTGGGTGATGGTGTCGCCGACGCGGGTGTCGCGGACCTGCTTGATCGAGGCGGTCAGAAAGCCGATCTCGCCCGGGCCGAGCTCGTCCACGGGCTGCATGGCGGGGCGGAAAACGCCGATGCGGTCGACATGGTGGACGGTGCCGTTGGACATCATCTTGATCCGCTCGCCCTTCCTGAGGGTGCCGTCGATGATGCGGACGAGGACGATGACGCCGAGATAGGCGTCGTACCAGCTGTCCACCAGCATGGCCTTGAGGGGGGCGTCGCGGGTGCCCTTGGGGGCGGGCAGGTGGTGGACGATGGCCTCGAGTGTTTCGTGGATCCCCTGCCCCGTCTTGGCGGAGACGCGGATGGCGCCCGAGGCGTCGATGCCGATCACGTCCTCGATCTGCTCGGCCACCCGGTCGCAATCCGAGGCGGGCAGGTCGATCTTGTTCAGCACGGGCACGATCTCGTGATCCGCGTCGATGGCCTGGTAGACATTGGCGAGCGTCTGCGCCTCGACACCTTGCGTGCTGTCGACGACCAGCAGCGAGCCCTCGACCGCGCGCATGGAGCGGGAGACCTCGTAGGCGAAATCCACATGGCCCGGCGTGTCGATCAGGTTGAGCACGTAGTCCTGCCCGTCATCGGCGGTGTAGTCGATCCGCACGGTGTTGGCCTTGATGGTGATGCCGCGCTCGCGCTCGATATCCATGGCGTCGAGCAGTTGCTCCTTCATGTCCCGCGCGGAGACGGTGTTCGTCTCCTGGATGAGACGATCCGCAAGGGTGGACTTGCCGTGGTCGATATGAGCCACGATGGAGAAGTTTCGGATGCGCGAGAGCTCTGTCATGATCAGGGATATGCGGCGGATTTGGGGGGTTGGCAAGTGGTCCTGAGGGCCGAGGGCAGCGCCCGGACCGAAGAGTGGGCTTGAGCGCCCGCGTCGTGCGGCAGGCACGCCGCCGGCGTGACGGGGGCGGTTCGGGCGCTGCCCGGCGGTGCAGCCAGCCGGCCTTAATGGGCAAAGCACTGCCATCAGGAGGTCGCCATGCGGGAGAGGCGACCGTGAGGCGCCCCGGGTCGCGCGGGACATGGGCCTCTGGCCTGACGGCGCGGGCGGGGCTGCGCGGCGGGCCGTCGGGTGGCTGGTTTGGTCGGGGGATTGGCCCCGAGGCCGGACGGGGTTCTGGGGGCGCTGCGGCTTTCCAGCGACCGGTTCTTTCCGGAACACCCGTTGGAACCGGTTTTTTCGTGGCGGTTGTGGCTCGGTTCTGGACGTCTGAACTCCGCACGCCATATGTCTGAAAGACAACCGTTTTCGAATCGTGTAGCCTGCCTCCATGAAGATGACCGTACGCCTTCTTGTCCTTGGCCTTGCCCTGATCCCCGCTACCGCGCAGGCGCAGGAGGGGCGGCCTGACGGGTTTTCGTTCGGGGGCCTGGTGGCGGCGGATAGCAACCCGTATATCGGCCAGGGATCGGACGTGATCCCCCTGCCCCTGATCAATTTTCGCAACGGGCCGTTTTCCCTGAGCACCAACGGGGTGAGCTACCAGGTTTGGGATGCCGGGCCCTGGGGGCTGACGGTGGCGGCGCGGCCGCGGTTTTCGGGGCTGATTTCCACCGACGGGCCGGAGTTGGACGGGATCGACCGGCGCGTGACCGGGGATGCGGCGGTGGAGCTGCGCTATGACGTGGGGCGGCTCTATGTCGGGGCGGACCTGCGGCAGGAGTTCACCGGCGAGCATGACGGGCAGGAGGCGCGCCTGCGGGTGGGCCTGCGCCAGCAGCTCGGGTCGGTGCGGCTGGATTTCTCGGCCGGCGGGGCCTGGCAGGACGGCGATCTGAGCCGCTATATCTGGGGCGTGTCGGATGACGAGGCGCGGGCCGGGCGTCCGTCTTATGACCCCGGCTCGGTCCTGGTGCCTTTCGTGGGGCTGCGGGGGGTCATGCCGATTGGCGAGAACTGGTCGCTGCTGGGTACCTTGCGCGCCGATTTCCTGCCCGATGATGTGACCGACAGTCCGATCATCGAGGACAATACGCTGATTTCCGGCGGACTTGGCGTCGAATTCCGCTTCTGAACCGGGCGGAGGTCCGCGCAGTCCCTATTGTGACTTGCCTTGTTCCTAAAATTTGAACCAAATCAGCTTGCAGGGCGACTTACCTGTCAGACAGACCGCGTGCGGGTGACGCGGCGCTGCCCCGGTGGTCGGGGAGCAGGGAAGGAATGGCATGCCGCGCAGAGAGCTCCTGGCCTTGGACAACGAGGTATTGCAGATCGCCACGAGCAGCCCGACCGGAACACCGGGGGCCGCGATCATCAACAATTCCGACACGCCGAACGGGACGATCTTCGTCTACCAGGGCGGCGCGCCGGTGACGGTGGCCATCGACGATATTCGCGGGCGGGGAAACGACACGCGGCAGTTCGACGATGACGACCCCAACCGGCACGTGGTGCTGGATGGCGCCGGGCTGGTGGCCGATGGCACCCGGGTGGAATCCGAAAGCCGCATCACCCTGCGGGCGCTGGATGAGAACGGCAACGTGGTGGGCGACCGGATCGATATCTTCGTGTTCTCCCAGAACGGGGTGGCGCAGGATATCTGGGGGATCGGGCTGACCGCACCGCTGGAACCCGGCGTGTCCTACGTGAAGGTGGCCGGGTCGAACAACGGCGACAGCGACTACCGCGATTTCGTGCCCTGTTTCATGGCCGGGACGCGGATCCGGACGCCGGACGGGCTGCGCCCGGTGGAGGCGTTGCGGCCCGGCGACCGGGTCTGGACGCGCGACGACCCGGAGGCGCGCATCCGCTGGGTCGGGCAGACGGTGGTCGATGGCCGGGACGCCCTGGCCCCTGTGGAGATCGGCACGGGGGTTCTGGGGGCGGCGGCGCCGCTCCGGGTCTCGCCGCAGCATAGGATCCTGATGCGCGCGTGGCAGGCCGAGCTGCTATTCGGAGTGCCGGAAGTGCTGCTGGCGGCGACAAGCCTGACCGCCCTGCCCGGGGTTCGGCGGGTGCCCAAGGCACAGGTGCGCTACTGTCACTTCCTTTGCGAGAGCCATGCGATCGTGGAGGCGGAGGGATGCCTGTCCGAGAGCCTCTATCCCGGGGAGATGGCGTTGGATGCGCTGGACGGATTGGCGCAGGCGGAGTTGCTGCAGCTCTTCCCGGAGTTGCGGATGCAGGCCGGGTACGGTCCCATGGCCGCGCGGGCCTTGCGGGCCCATGAGGCGGCGGCCCTGCTGGCAGCCTGACCCGGCTCAGACCCCGCGCAGCAGGTAGATCCCGCCGAGGATCAGCAGCGCCAGGAACACCGTCTCCGCCACGATCAGTGCGATGGGACCACCGCCCACCTGCAACATCGCCTTCATGTCGGTCTTCATCCCAACGGCGGCGATGGCCGACAGCAGCGCCCAGCTTGAGACACTCGACAACCAGGCGGCGATCCCCGCGGGGATCAGGCCGAGGGAGTTGAGCCCCGCCAGGACCAGGAACCCGATCACGAAGCCCGGCACCAGCGGCGGGCGCGGCCCCTCGGCGGGCGCGCCGGCACTGCGCCACCACAGCGCGATCAGCAACACCACGGGCGCCAGAAGCGACACCCGGATCAACTTGACCATGGTCGAGGTTTCGCCGGTTTCCTGGGAGATCGAGAAGCCCGCGCCGACCACCTGCGCCACGTCATGGACGGTCGCGCCGATAAAGATGCCCGCGGTGGTGTCATCGAACCCCAGCGCGCCCGTCAGGATCGGGTAGAGCACCATGGCGATTGTCGACAAAAGCGTGACCCCGAACACGGTGAAGAGCAGGTTGCGCTCGGATTTCTCGTCTTTGGGCAGCACCGCGGCGATGGCCATCGCGGCGGACGCACCGCAGATGGCAACGGCACCCGCGGTCAGGATGGCAAAGCGGGGCCCCTGCCCTATGAAGCGTGCCAGAACGACGCCGAACAGGATCGTCAGGATCACGCCGAGGACCAGCAGGCCGATCATCTCCCAACCGATGGCGAGGAAGAGCTCCAACGAGATGCGCGCGCCAAGCACGGCGACCCCGAAGCGCAGCACGGTGCGGGCGGTGAAGCCGATGCCCGGCGCGGTGCGCTCGGTCTCCGACAGGAAATTCAGGGCGATACCGAAGAGCAGCGCCATGAGCATGGCCGGGGCGCCGTAATGCTCGGCCACGAACTGGGCCGCGAGGGCAACCAGCACCGCGACTAGAAGTCCCGGGAACAGGGGGCGGACGCGCTCGGACAGGTAGGTGCCGAGCGCGCCGTCGCGCAGGGGGTGAGGCATGAAGCGGTCAGTCTGCCTTTACGAGCATGTCGTTTTTGTTGATGCCTGCGACCTTGTTTGGTTTTTTCATTGCGTCTCTTCTGAATGGTTCTCCGAGTTCCTGGTTGAGCAGGACCTCGATGAGGGTTGTTTTGCCCTCGGTCATCTGGGCCTTGATGGCGGTTGCGAGGGTGTCGGTCAACTCCTGCATGGTGCGCACGACCACGCCGTCGAGCCCGCAGGCGCGCGCGATGCCGGCATAGGAGACCTCCTCGTCGAGCTCGGTGCCCACGAAGTTGTCGTCGAACCAGAGCGTGGAATTGCGCTTCTCCGCGCCCCACTGGTAGTTGCGGAACACCACTTGCGTGATCGCGGGCCAGTCGCCGCGGCCGATCGCCGTCAGCTCGTTCACCGCGATGCCGAACGCGCCGTCCCCGGCAAACCCCACCACCGGCGTGTCGGGTTGGGCGATCTTGGCGCCCACGATCGCCGGCAACCCGTAGCCGCAGGGGCCAAAGAGCCCCGGCGCGAGGTATTTGCGCGGCGCGTCGAAGTCCGGATAGGCGTTGCCGATGGCACAGTTGTTGCCGATATCCGAGCTGATGATCGCGTCGCGCGGCAGGGCGGCGGTGATCGCGCGCCAGGCCATGCGCGGGCTCATCCAGTCGGGTTTCGCGGCACGGGCGCGGGCGTTCCAGGTGGTGCCGGGGTCGTCCTCCTCATGGTCCATGGCGCTGAGCTGCTGGGCCCAGCGGGATTTCACCTGCGCGATCCGGTCGCGCCGTTCCTGGCGGCCCGCATCGCCCGCATCCTCGGCCAGCTGGCCCAGGATGCCGCGCGCCACCTTGGCCGCGTCGCCGACGATGCCGACGCTGATCTTCTTGGTCAGCCCGATCCGGTCGGAATTGATGTCGACCTGGATGATTTTCGCATCCGCCGGCCAGTACTCCATTCCGTAGCCCGGAAGCGTTGAGAACGGGTTAAGCCGGGTGCCGAGTGCCAGCACCACATCGGCCTCGGAAATCAGCTCCATCGCCGCCTTCGAGCCGTTGTATCCCAGCGGCCCCGCGAACAGCGGATGGCCCCCCGGAAATGCGTCATTGTGTTGATATCCCACGCAAACGGGCGCATCGAGCCGCTCGGCCAGCGCCTTGCTGGCCGCGATCCCGCCCTCCGACAGCACCACGCCCGCGCCGTTCAGGATCACCGGGTTTTTCGCCTCCGACAACAGCGCCGCGGCGCGCGCCACCGACGCCTCGCCGCCCGGGGAGCGCTCGAATTCGATGGGCTCGGGGATCTCGATATCGATCACCTGGGTCCAGAAATCGCGCGGGATGTTGATCTGCGCGGGCCCCGAGAGGGTTTTCGCCTTGGAGATCACCCGGGTCAGCACCTCGGCCATGCGCGAGGGATCGCGGACCTCCTCCTGGTAGGCGACCATGTCCTCGAAAAGCTTCATCTGCGCGACCTCCTGGAAGCCGCCCTGGCCGATGGTCTTGTTGGCCGCCTGGGGCGTGACCAGCAGAAGCGGCGTGTGGTTCCAGTAGGCGGTCTTCACGGCGGTGACGAAATTGGTGATGCCGGGGCCGTTCTGGGCGATCATCATCGACATCCGCCCCGACGCCCGGGTGAAGCCATCGGCCATCATCCCCGCAGAGCCCTCGTGCGCACAGTCCCAGAAGGTGATCCCCGCTTCCGGAAACAGGTCCGAAATCGGCATCATCGCAGACCCGATGATCCCGAACGCATGGTCCACACCATGCCGCTGCAAAACCTTGATAAACGCCTCTTCCGTCGTCATCCGCATCGTCTGGTTTCCTTTCGGTGAAGGGGTCAGGGGTCAGGCCGGGACCGCTTGGGCGGTGTCCCTGGCGTCTTCGAGCACCATGTCGGAGAGCTTCTCGCCGATCATGATGGCCGGGGCGTTGGTGTTGCCCGAGACGATCTCGGGCATGATCGAGCAATCCGCCACGCGCAGGCCCGACAGCCCGTGGACCCGCAGCCGGGCGTCCACCACGGCGCCGGGGCCGGTGCCCATCTTGCAGGTGCCCGTGGGGTGGTAGATCGAGACCGAGTTGCTCCGCGCCCAATCCAGCGTGGCCGCATCGTCGTCGAGCGCGAGATTGGCGGGGGGGCGGAATTCCTCGGCGATCTTGCCCGCCAGAGGGTCGGCCCGCGCGATCCGGCGCGCGATCTTGACGCCTTCGGTGAGGGTGGCGCAGTCGGTTTCGGTCGACAGGTAGTTGGGGTGGATCGTGGGATAGGTGCGCGGGTCCGGCCCGGCGAGGCGGATCTCGCCGCGGCTTTCGGGGCGCAGCTGGCACACGGACATGGTGAAGGCCGAGAACGGGTGCACGCCTTCGCCGGGGCTGTCGGCGGACCAGGGCTGGACGTGGAACTGGATGTCCGGCGTGGCGATGTCGGGCCGGGTTTTCAGAAAGCCCGTGGCGAGGCTGGCGGCCATGGTCATTGGCCCCGCGCGGAAAAGCGCGTATTTCAGGGCGATGCGCGCCTGATTGACGAGGCTGCGGACCTCATCGTTCAGGGTCGGCTCGTTGCATTTGAACACCAGACGCGCCTGCAGGTGGTCCTGCAGGTTCTTGCCGACACCGGGGAGCGCGTGGCGCGGCGTGATGCCATGGGCCTGGAGCTGGTCGGGGTCGCCGATGCCCGACAGCATCAGGATATGGGGCGAGTTGATCGCACCGCCGGACAGGATCACCTCGCGCCGGGCGCTGACGGTGTGGGCGCGCCCGCCCGCGTCGGTATAGGTCACACCGGTGACGCGCTTGCCCTCCATCTCGATCCGGGTGACGAGCGCGCGGGTGATGATGCTCAGGTTCGGGCGTTTCCTGGCGGGTTTGAGGTAGGCGACCGCGGCGCTGCAGCGGCGGCCGTTGCGGGTGGTGAGCTGGAAATAGCCCACCCCCTCCTGGCTGGCGCCGTTGTAGTCGGGGTTGAACGGGTAGCCCATGGCTTGCGCCGCGGCGACCCAGGCATCGCAGATCGGGCGCTGGATGCGCATGTTCGAGACCGCCAGCGGGCCGTCATCGCCGTGCCAGGGATCGGCGCCGCGCTCGTTCGCCTCGGCCCGCCGGAAGAGCGGCAGCACATCGTCCCAGCCCCAGCCCGCATTGCCCATCTGGCGCCAGCGGTCGTAATCCTCGGGCTGGCCGCGCACGTAGAGCAGCCCGTTGAGCGAGGACGAGCCCCCCAGCACCTTGCCGCGCGGCCAGTCGATGGAGCGCCCGTTGAGGCCCGGGTCGGCCTGGGTCTTGTAGCACCAGTCCACGGTCGGATTGTGCATGGTCTTGAAATAGCCGACGGGGATGTGGATCCAGGGGTTCGTGTCGGGCGGGCCCGCCTCCAGGAGGACGACCTTGTTGCGCGCATCCGTGCTGAGGCGATTGGCGACGACACAGCCGGCGGAGCCGGCACCGATGACCACATAGTCCGCTTCCATGTCGAAAATCCTCCCCGCTGGCGAATTTGTGTCTATGCAAAACGGGAAACGTATTCTAGTCTTTTTTGATACAAAATATCTCAATAATTGCTCACATGGGAGGTAAGCAATGAAAATCGGAGATCGTATCAAGGGCGTGTCGCGCCGGGATTTCTTCAGGATCGCAGGGACTTACGGGATGAGCTCGACGCTTCTGGCGGCGGGGGCATTCGGGGGTGCGATGACTGCCGCGAACCTCGCAAAGGCGGCGGAATCGACCTATGACAAGCGCTTCGGCAAGGAGCCCAAGCACACGCTCAAGTTCGGGGCGGCCGGGTTCAACCCGCAGAACCTGCTGATCGAGCGGGCCGGGTGCCTGGAGTTCGCCCGCGATCTCGAAGAGCGCACCGATGGCGAGATCCGGATCGAGTTCATCGGCAACAACCAGATCTGCGGGCAGCTCTCTTGCGTCGAGAAGGCCCAGCAGGGGATCATCGACATTTATGCGGCATCCACGCAGAACTCCGCCGGGGGCGCGCCGTATCTCAACGTGCTGGACTATGCCTACATGTTCCGCAGCCGGGCGGATCAGTACTATTTCATGTACAGCCCCGAGTCCCAGCGGATCCTGCGTGACCCGTTCGAGAAGCGTCACGGGTTGAAATTCCTGTTCACCCACGCCGAATTGCGCGGGATCATGATGGGCCAGAACTTCGCCGACAAGCCCACGGTGACCCGCATCGAGGACATCATGGGCACCAAGAACCGCGTCACCGGCACCCAGCTGGGCCGGATCGCGATGGAGGCGCTCAACCTCAACCCGGTGCCCGTGGCCTGGGAAGAGACCCTCGACGGGCTCAAGCAGGGCCTGATCGACGGGGCCGAGACCTGGGCGTCGGCGGTGGCCTATGCCAACATGTCGCCGGTGGTCAGCCAGGTGGTCGATCTGCGCTTCTTCTGCGGCACCGAGCATACGGCGATGCGCTCCGAGACCTTCGACGGGCTCGACGGGTACCTGCAGGATGCGGTGATGGAGTCGTCCTACCTGACCCAGGTGCATGTGCAGGCCGCCAATGAGGCAGCGCTGGTCAACACCGTGGGGCACACCGATCCGCCCCGACCCGGCACGATCTTCGCCGAGAACAACGTGCGCGTGGCGCCCCTGTCGGATGCGGAGGTGCGCAAGGCCGAGGAGATGTGCTCGCCCGAGTTCCAGCCGCAGCTGTGGGAGCAGTGGCGCGAGCGGATCAACAACTGGGCCGGTGGCATCGACACCTACCAGGACATCTACAACGAGGTGCGCAAGAACCCGCACACCCTGGCCGAGAATGTCGAGCCGCGCCGCTGGTGGCGCAGCGCCTGACGTCAGGTGCATGATCAAAGCCGGTCCCGCCATGTGCGGGGCCGGTGCCCATGGGGGCACCGAGACCGGGACAACCCGGCGATACGACAAAAAGGGAGGAGGGGCAGATGGAGCTCTGGTCCGATCTGAGCGCCCTGATCAGCGCTCTTGGCAGTCAGGATTCCTGGACGATCCGACAAGCCCTGGCCCCGAATACGGTCTATGTCTTCGCGACCGCGTTCCTCGTGGTCTCCGGGCTGGCGCTGGCCTGGGTCTATCACCACGTGCCGATCATCGAGCGGTATTTCGAGCGCACGGTGATGGTCACCTGCTATCTCGCGACGGCGGGCATCATCTTCTGGGGGGTGGTCGACCGCTTCGTGTTCTCGAACCAGCAGCCCTGGTCCACGACGATCCCGCCTTTCCTGTTCATGATCATGGCGCTGTTCGGCGCGGCCTATAACATCCGGCTGCGCACCCATCTGAGCTTCTCGGAGTTTCGCACCAACATGCCGCGCCGGGCGCAGTTCGCCTGCCTGTGGCTGGATTTCGCCCTTTGGTTCGGCTTCGCGGTGATCCTGCTGGTCACGACTGCGCGGGTCGTGGCGCTCTCGGCGTCGAATTTCCAGATCGTGCTGGGCACGGACAACACCATGCAGTGGTGGTTCCTGCTCTCGGCCCCCGTCGCGGCCACGTTGATGGCCGCGCGGGCGGTCGAGAACATCCAGGACGACATCGACAACTATCGCAACGACAAGCCGCTGATCAGCCAGGCCGTGATCGGGGGGGATGCGGGATGACCGATGGCACGCTTGTCACGCTGATCTCCGTCGGGGTCACGTTTCTGTTCATGCTGGGGGTCCCGGTGTTCCTGGTCATCGCCTATTGGGTGATCGGCTGTTCCTTCGTGCTGGGCCTGACGCTGGACAACATGGGGGCGGAGATCCTCAACGTGTTCAACAAGGGCTTTGCCCTGCTGGCCATGCCCCTGTTCATCCTGACGGGGGACCTGATCAACAAGTCCGGCATCGCCCGGCGGCTATCGGATTTCGCCTATGCCTGCCTCGGCTGGCTGCGGGGCGGTCTGGCAATGGCGTCCCTGGGTGCCTGCGGCCTGTTCGCGGCGATCTCGGGGTCGAACTCGGCCACCACGGCGACCATCGGGTCCATGCTGCATCCCGAGATGGTCAAGGGCGGTTATGACGAGCGGTTCTCGGCGGCCACGGCGGCGGCGGGCGGTACGGTGGGGATCATCATTCCGCCCTCGATCATCTTCATCGTCTACGGGTTCCTGATGAACCTGCCGATTTCGGACCTTTTCGTCGCCGGCATCATCCCCGGCGCACTGATGGTGATCGGCATGCAGCTGGCCTGCTGGATCATCTGCCGGATCAACGGCTGGGGCTTCATCATCCCGCTGCAACTGAACCGGGTGCTCAAGACCGCCTTCGGCGCGTGGCTAGGCTTCTTCGCCATCGGTCTGGTGCTGTGGGGGATCTACACCGGCAAGTTCTCCCCCACCGAGGCCGCCGGGGTCACGGTCGGGTTCTGCGTGATCGCGGGGCTGGTGTCGTGGGTTTTGACGCGGGTGCTGCGGCTGCGGTCGGACAAGACCTGGGAAGAGAAGAGCTATGGCGAGATGCTGGTGGTGGAGGGCTTCACCCTGCGCCAGATCCCTGGCATCACCATGCGTTCGGCCGAGATCACCGGCATCCTTGCCCCCCTGATCGCCATTTCGGTGGTGATGCAGCAGATCCTGTCGCTGCTGGGGGCGCAGCAGGTGATCGGGGATTTCGTCACGTCGATGGGCGGCTACCACGCGGTGCTGTTCACGGCGATGGTGATCGTGTTCTTCTCGGGCATGGTGCTGGAGAGCCTGCCGGTGACGATCATCCTGGCGCCGATCCTGGCGCCGATTGCCGCCAGCGTCGGGGTCGATCCGATCCATTTCGCGGTGATCTTCCTGGTAGGCGCCTCCATCGGGTTCATCACGCCGCCTTACGGGCTCAATCTTTATGTCGCCTCGGGGGTGACGGGGGTGCCCTATTTCCGGCTGCTGCGTTACACGGTGCCGTATCTCGTGGCGCTGATCTCCGTTTGGATCCTTGTCTCCCTGACCCCGGAGCTGGCATTGTTCCTGCTGCCCAACCGCTAAGGATCCCATGCCCGAAGTGAGACCGCCTCCGGACGACAAGGCGCAGATCCCGACGAATCTGCGCCTTCTGCGGGTGATCGAGGAAGTGGCGAAGGCCGGGGTGCCGGTGCTGCCCGGCGCGCTGGTCGAGGCGCTGGGTCTGCCGAAACCCACGGTGCACCGGCTGCTGACCACCGCCGAGGAGGAAGGGTTCGTGCAGCGCCATGTGGACGGGCGGTCCTATGGGCCCGGCGTGCGGCTGCGGCAGGTGGCGGCGCACACCCTGTCGTCGGAGCGGGTGCGGACCGAACGGCTCCTGATCATGCGGGCGCTGGCCGAGGCGGTGGAAGAGACCTGCAACCTCGCCGCCCCCGGGCGGTACGGCATGGTCTATCTCGACCGGGTGGAGACCCACTGGCCCCTGCGCATCCAGCTGCCCATCGGAACCCAGGTGCCGTTTCACTGCACCGCGTCGGGGAAGTGCTACCTCGCGAGCCTGCGCGCGGACAAGCTGGCGCGGCTGATCTCGGCCCTGCCGCTGGAGCGCCAGACGCCCCATACCCTGACCGAGGCGGGCGCGTTGCGCGCGGAGCTGGCCGAGACCCGGACGCGGGGGTACTCGGTCGACCACGAGGAGTTCATGGACGGGATGTGCGCCATCGCGGTGCCGATCCACGACACAGAGGATCGCTTCCTGACGGCCCTGGCTATCCACGCCCCGATGCAACGCCACAGCCCCGACAGCCTTGCGGAGCGTGCCCTGGCGCCTTTGCAGGAGGCGGCGGGCAAGCTTAGCGCGCTGTTGGTCTAGGGCGGCGCCCGGCGGCATTGCCGAAGCTTCGGACAATACGCGCGCACCAGAGGGCTTGGAGATCGAGCTGCGCGCGCGCCTCGTCAATGCATGGCGGCGCTGCAGGGAACCCAACGGACGCCCGATTGGTTTTGCATGGGACATCAGAATGGAGTTTGCCCCATGTCCTCTTCGAAATCGCGCACTCAGATCTGGGATGAATGGCGGGATCTGGTCAACATGGCGCCAAAAGAGCTGTCCGACTGGCTGGAAACGGACGAGAGCCACAGCGTCGGCGACAGTAGGGACGGCGAATCCACCGGGCACGCATCCGGCCGCCGTATCGTTGAGATCAAGCGCACCGACAAGTCCGATCTGAGCGACGATCAGTGGGATCACATGGCCACGGTCGTGGGCTATATCAAACGCCATCTGAGCCAGGGCGGCCCGGACACCGGCATCGAGACATCCGACTGGCGCTATTCGCTGATGAACTGGGGCCACGACCCCTGCAAGAGCTGACCACCGGACAGCTTGCGTCGGCGGCCCGGGTGCGCTACCTCGCCCGGGCACCACACGGGATACCGCCGATGACCCTCGAGCTGCAGCTCCGACGAGACTTGCCCCGCGCGTGATCCGCGCGCCCCGGTGCCCCGGGCCAACCGCCCATCTCGCGCCCGGCTCCCCTTTTCCGGCCCCCTCATTCCAGATTGACATGGCTTCCAAATTGACACGGGCCCACGCCCTTGGCACCTATGGGGCTTCTCCGTTCCGAGAGGATTTTCAAGATGATCCCTGCGATCCTGCCGACCTATAACCGCGCGCCCCTGAGTTTCGTGAAGGGCGAAGGCGCCTGGCTGATCGAGGCCGATGGGCGCCGCTTTCTCGACCTCGGCGCCGGGATCGCGGTGAACGCGCTCGGCCATGCGCACCCGCGGCTGGTGGCGGCGCTCACGGATCAGGCGCAGGCGCTCTGGCATGTCTCGAACCTCTACCAGATCCCGGCGCAGCAGAAGCTCGCGGAGATGCTGGTCGCGGAAACCTTCGCCGACACGGTGTTCTTCACCAATTCCGGGACCGAGAGCTGCGAATTGGCCGTGAAGATGGTGCGCAAGCATTTCCATGACGCGGGCCAGCCCGAGCGGGTCGAGATCCTGACCTTCGAGGGGTCGTTCCACGGCCGGTCCTCGGCGGGGATCGCCGCGGCGGGGTCCGAGAAGATGACCAAGGGGTTCGGCCCGCTATTGCCCGGGTTCCGGCACCTGCCCTTCGGCAATCACGAGGCGCTGCAGAGCGCGGTGAACGACCGCACCGCGGCGATCATGGTGGAGCCGGTGCAGGGCGAGGGCGGCATCCGGGCCCTGCCCGATGCGTGCCTCAAGGGGCTGCGCGACCTGTGCGACCAGCATGGCATCCTGATGATCCTCGACGAGGTGCAATGCGGCGTGGGCCGGACGGGGCGGCTTTTTGCCCATGAATGGGCCGGGGTGAGCCCGGATATCATGATGGTGGCCAAGGGGATCGGCGGGGGCTTCCCGCTGGGCGCGGTTCTGGCGACGGCCGATGCGGCCTCGGGCATGACGGCGGGGACCCACGGGTCGACCTATGGCGGCAACCCACTGGGCTGTGCGGTGGGCTGCGCGGTGCTGGAGACGGTGTGCGCCGACGGCTTTCTGGAAGAGGTGCGGCGCAAGGCGGGGCTGATGCGGCAGGCGCTGGAGGGGCTCGTGGCGGAGTTTCCGGGCGTGTTCGCGGAGGTGCGCGGCGCGGGGCTGATGCTCGGGCTGGTGTGCCGGGCGCCGAATACGGACGTGGTTCAGGCGGGCTACGGCGCGGAGGTGCTGGTGGTGCCCGCGGCGGAGAACGTGGTGCGGTTGCTGCCGCCGCTGACGATCACGGACGCGGAGATCCGCGAGGCGCTGGCGCGGCTGCGCAAGGCGGCGGCTTTGGTGCAGGCCGATGCCGCATGAATATCGCTTCGTGCCCGTGAGCCGTGACGATTACCCGATGCTGCGGCGCTGGCTGGCCCAGCCGCACATGGCGGGCTGGTGGGGCCTGCCGGAGGCGGAGATCGCCCTGATCGACGGGGATCTCGGGGCCGGTTCCTGCGACATGCGGATCGTCTGGGCCGACCGGCCCTTCGGGTTTGTGCAGGACTATCCCGTCCGGACCTATGGCGCGCCCCATTACGGGCATCTTCCCGATGAGGCGCGGGCGCTGGACATGTTCCTGGGCGATCCCGCCTATCTGGGTGCGGGCCACGGCGCGGGCTTTCTGAAGGCACGGGCGGCAGCGCTTTTCGCGCAGGGCACACCGGCGCTCGCGGTGGATCCGGATCCGGAGAACCACCGGGCGGTGGCAACCTTTGCCAGGGCCGGGTTTCGCCCCCTTGGCATGAAGGCGTGCGAGGACGGGGCGCCCGTTCTTGTAATGGACATGTGGCCCGAGGGGTTGGACCCCGGCCGGACCGCGGACGAGAAAGACTTGATATGACGCATTTTCTGGACATTCACACCACGGATCCGGCCGACCTGCGGGCGATGCTCGACCGGGGCCGGGCGATGAAGACCGCGCGCGCCGGGCGGCCCAAGGGCGCATCGGATGACGACCAACCCTTGGCCGGGCATATGGTGGCGCTGATCTTCGAGAAGCCATCGACCCGCACGCGGGTATCCTTCGATCTGGGCGTGCGCCAGATGGGTGGGCAGACCATGGTGCTGTCGGGGGCGGACATGCAACTGGGCCACGGCGAGACCATCGCGGACACGGCCCGGGTGCTCAGCCGGTATGTGGACCTGATCATGATCCGGACCTTCGAGGAGACCACCCTGCTGGAGATGGCCGAGCATGCCAGCGTCCCGGTGATCAACGGGCTGACCAACCGCACCCATCCGTGCCAGATCATGGCCGACGTGATGACCTATGAAGAGCACCGCGGCCCGATCGCGGGCAAAAAGGTGGTGTGGTGCGGGGACGGGAACAATGTCTGCGCCTCGTTTTTGCATGCGGCGGGGCAGTTCGGGTTCGACATGACCTTCACCGGGCCGCCAACCCTGGATCCGGAAGCGGAGTTCGTGGCGGGCGCGCGAGCCAAGGGCGTGACCGTGGAGATCGAGCGCGACCCGGCGGTGGCCGTGCAGGGCGCGGACCTGGTGGTGGCGGATACCTGGGTGTCGATGCATGACAGCCAGACCACCAAGGAGCGGCGGCACAACCAGCTGCGCCCCTACCAGGTGGACCGGGCGCTGATGGAGAAGGCCAAGCCCGATGCTCTGTTCATGCACTGCCTGCCGGCGCACCGGGGCGAGGAGGTGACGTCCGAGGTGATGGACGGCCCGCACTCGGTCATCTTCGACGAGGCGGAGAACCGGCTCCACGCCCAGAAGGCGGTCATGCGCTGGTGCCTCGGGGTGTGAACGGAAACCGGATCACGTTCAACCGAGCCGATCTTCAGTTGCAGCGTGGTGTCGTGAATATTTGGGCAAAGATGAAACAGGCACTGTTGGGCGCATTAACCTTAACGGCGCCCTGCCTTTTTCATCTTTGACAAAATACTCCGGGGGGGTCGCGTCAGCGACGGGGGCAGCGCCCCCTTGCGGTGTTCGCTCAGGGCCGCCAGGTCAGGAAATTGGCGATCATGCGCAGGCCCGCAGCCTGGCTTTTCTCCGGGTGGAATTGAGCGCCGACCATGGTGTCGCGCCCGACGACGGCCGTGACCGGGCCGCCGTAGTCGCAATGGGCCAGAAGGGTCGCGGGGTCGGTCACCTGCATGTGGTAGGAGTGGACGAAATAGGCGTGATCGCCCGTGGCCACCCCCTCCAGCACCGGGTGCGGGCGGTCGATCACCAGGTCATTCCAGCCCATATGGGGCACCTTGAGGGCCGGGTCGGACGGCGTGATCTTCACCACCTCGCCATCGATCCAGCCAAAGCCGGGCGTGTCTTCGTATTCGCGCCCCGTGGTGGCCATCAGTTGCATGCCCACGCAGATCCCGAGGAATGGGCGGGCACGGGCGGTCACCGCCTCCTCGATCGCCTCGAAGAGCCCCGCGAACCCCTCCAACCCCGCGCGACAGGCCGGGAACGCCCCGTCGCCGGGCAGCACGATCCGGTCGGCGCGCGCCACAAGGTCGGGGTCGGAGGTCACGCAGATCTCGCCGCCATCCACCTCCCGCGCCATCCGCTCGAAGGCTTTCTCCGCCGAGTGCAGATTGCCGCTGTCGTAATCGACCAGTACCGTCAGCACGTCAGAGCGACCCCTTGGTGGAGGGGATGGCATTGGCCTTGCGCGGGTCGGTCTCAAGTGCTGCGCGCAGGGCGCGGGCCACGGATTTGAACGCGGCTTCGGCGATGTGGTGGCTGTTGATCCCGGCCAGCCTGGTGACGTGCAGGGTCAGCCCGCCATGGGTCGCGAGCGCCTGGAAGAACTCGCGCACCAGCTCGGTATCGAAGGTGCCGATCTTGGCGGTGGGGAGGGCCACATCCCACACCAGATAAGGCCGTCCAGAGATGTCGAGCGCGGCGCGCACCAGCGCGTCGTCCATCGGCAGCAGGCAGGACCCGTAGCGCACGATCCCGCGCTTGTCGCCGACCGCCTCGGCCAGGGCCTGACCCAGGGCGATACCCACATCCTCCACCGTGTGGTGGTCGTCGATATGCAGATCCCCGTCGCAGCGCACGGTCATGTCGATCAGCGCGTGGCGGCTGAGCTGGTCCAGCATGTGGTCGAAAAACCCGACCCCGGTGCGGTTGTCATAGACCCCGGTCCCATCGAGATCGATTTCGACCGAGATGTCGGTTTCGGCGGTCTTGCGGGTGATGGTGGCGCGGCGCATGGGCAGATCCTCGGGCTGTCGCCGCCTTTTGGCACGCGCTCCGGGCCTTGCCAAGCCCGGGCGATGCCGCCACCGCCGCCGACCATTGCCCTGCCGCGCGAAACCCTGCATGGTCCGCGCAAAATCGACTTCGAGGGAGAGACCCATGTCCGACGATACCCCCAGCTACGGCTTCGACACGCTGCAGATCCATGCGGGCGCCCGGCCCGATCCGGCCACCGGCGCGCGCCAGACGCCGATCTACCAGACCACGGGCTACGTGTTCCGCGACGCGGACCATGCGGCGGCCCTCTTCAACCTGCAGGAAGTCGGCTACATCTATTCGCGGCTGACCAACCCCACGGTTGCGGTGCTGCAGGAACGCATCGCGACGCTGGAGGGCGGTGTCGGCGCGGTCTGCTGCTCTTCGGGCCACGCGGCACAGATCATGGCGCTCTTTCCGCTGATGCAGCCGGGGTGCAACATCGTGGTCTCGACCCGGCTCTATGGCGGGACGGTCACGCAGTTCGGCCAGACGATCAAGCGCTTCGGCTGGTCCGCGAAATTCGTGGATTTCGACGATCTCGATGCGGTCAGGGCGGCGATTGACGACGACACCCGCGCGGTGTTCGGCGAGGCGATCGCCAACCCGGGCGGCTATATCATGGATGTGCGCGCGATTGCCGACATCGCCGATGCCGCCGGCATCCCGTTGATCATCGACAACACCACGGCCACCCCCTATCTGTGCCGCCCGATCGAGCATGGTGCCACCCTGGTGGTGCATTCCACCACCAAATACCTGACCGGCAACGGCACGGTCACCGGCGGCTGCGTGGTGGATTCGGGCAAGTTCGACTGGGCCGCGTCGGGCAAGTTCCCGTCCCTGTCCGAGCCCGAGCCCGCCTATCACGGGCTCAGGTTCGCCGAAACCTTCGGGCCGCTCGCCTTCACCTTCCACGGGATCGCCGTGGGGTTGCGGGACCTGGGCATGACCATGAACCCGCAAGGCGCGCATTACACCCTGATGGGGATCGAGACGCTGTCCCTGCGCATGGCGCGCCATGTAGAGAATGCCGAGAAGATCGCGAAATGGCTGGAGGCCGACGACCGGGTGGAGTTCGTCACCTATGCCGGGCTCCCATCCTCGCCCTATTTCGAGCGGGTCAAGACCGTCTGCCCGCGGGGCGCGGGGGCGCTCTTCACCTTCGCGGTCAAGGGCGGCTACGAGGCCTGCATCAAGCTGGTCGACAGTCTCGAGATCTTCAGCCACGTGGCCAACCTCGGGGACACGCGGTCGCTGATCATCCACTCGGCCTCGACCACCCACCGGCAGCTCACACCGGAGCAGCAGGAGGCCGCCGGCGCCGCGCCCAACGTCGTGCGCCTGTCCATCGGGATCGAGGATGCGGATGACCTGATCGCCGATCTCGATCAGGCCCTGTCCAAGGCAACCGCATAAACCCAGACCCGAAGGCCCTGCAGACGCGGGGCCTTTTCATGTCGGCCCTGCGCGGGGCGCCCGCGTGCTGCTTGACGGCTTCAGGATCCGGCGCAACAGTGATCCTGCAACCAACCATATGCGCGAAAGCCCGGCGCGGCACGCCGTCCGCCGGGGGAGGAGACACGATGAAGACGACATCTATCGCGGCCATGGCCGCCACGGCGGCCCTGCTGATGGCTTGCGGCAACTCCGGCTCCAACTACGTGCCCGTGATCGACGGTCCCGTGGGGCCGAGTTTCAACGTGGACCTCCAGCAGTGCCAGGGCCTCGCTGCCTCCCAGGACCAGTTCGACGGCAACACCGCGACCACCGCCGCAACCACCGCAGGCGCGGCGGCCGTCGGCAGCGTGATCATCAACGACAACAGTGACAACCTCGCCGAGGCCGCTGCGGCCGGGGCGGTTGTCGGGCTCGCCTCGGACGCGCTGCGCAAGAACGCCGATCGCGAGACGATCATCAAGAACTGCATGCGCGGGCGCGGCTACAACGTCGTGGGCTGACCGGCGCGCCGCCCCCGATGGGCGGCGCCCCTGCCCGACCGGACACTCCCGGCGCGGCCTATTGGACGAGTTCGATCACCAGGGACACCGCAGCGCGGACACTGACCTCGCCGGCGGCGACGGGCACGGCGCTGTCGGCCATGGCCATCTCGGAGCGCATCATCATCGGGCCGCGCATGCCGCCCTGTTCGGTGATCGACCGGATCGGACCGAGGGCCACGCCGGCGGCCTCGGCCAGAGTGCGCGCGCGGGCGAGCGCGTCCTGCATCGCCCGTTCGCGGGCTTCGACCTCCAGCGGGCCGGGTGCCTGCACGCCGAAGCTCAGCCCGCCGAAACTGTTGGCGCCGTCGCGCACGCTGGCATCGAGGATCTCGCCCAGCCGTTCGAGGTCGCGCACCCGTACGGTCAGCGCGTTCTGGGCCCGGAAGGCGACGATCCGGCGCGGCAGATTGCGTAGCTCCGTCCCCTGCTCATAGACCGGATTCAGCGTCAGGTCCGAGGTCTGCAGATCCCGCTCCGCGATGTCGAAGCCGCGCAGTTCTGCCAGAACCGCCTGCATGCGTTCGGTATTCTCGGCAAGCGCCTGCGCGCCGGTGCGGGCCTCGGTCACCACCGCAAGGCGCAGGGTGGCCATGTCGGGGATTGCGGGCACGCTGGCCTCTCCGGTCACGCTGAGCAGGCCCGGCCCGGCCTCCTCGGCGCGGGCGGTCGGGGACAGACCGAGACCGGCCAGCAGAACAAGCATCAGCACAAGACGAGAGAGCGGGGCACGGCAGTTGCGGGCGGGCTGGGTCATGAGGCCTCCTGGGATCGGGGATTCCGCGGAACACAGGCCGGGTTGCGGCCTTTTCCTGCGGAGGGAAACAGGGTACAACGTGCCGATGGGAGGGGGCCATTGCAAGGCCCGCATATCCACCGATGAAACCAGGTTTCGCGCTCCTTTTGTCCCATGACGGGCTGACCCTGAGCCACCGTACCAGCGAGGGCTGGCTACGCATCGGCGAGGTCTCGCTCGATGCGCCGGACGTGGCGGGGGCGCTGGCCGAGTTGCGGGTGCAGGCGGTGGAGATCGCCAAGGCGCGCAACCTGGCCCCGTTGCGCACGAAACTGGTCCTGCCGAACAGCGAAGTTCTCTATCATACGGTCTCGGTCGAGGGTGTCACCAGCCCCGATTATGACGGGGCGATCCGCGACAGTCTGGATGGGCGGACGCCCTATGCACTGGACGAGCTGTGCTATGACTACGTGGTCAGCGGCAGCGAAGCGCAGGTCGCGGTCGTGGCGCGCGAGACCCTGGCCGAGGCGGAGGCTTTCGCGGTGGAGCATCGCCTGGCGCCAGTCTGTTTTGCTGCCGTACCGCCCAAGGGGGCGTTTTCAGGCGAGGTGATGTTCGGCACCACGAAGGCGGCCGAGCACCTTCTGGGTCCGGGCGAGATGCTGGAGCGGGACATGGCACCCGTGGTGCTGCTGGGAGAGGCGCAGGGCGCCGACGCCCCGGGCCCGGCATCGGAACCTGCGCCGGTACCGAAGCCGAAACCGCCTGCGGCACAGGCAGAGGCCGCGGACCCTGCGGCGGGCAAGACCGGGGCGGCGAAGGCCCCCGACAAGGCCGCGCAGGCGGCCGTGGAGGGCACCGAACCGGCCGCCGAAGACGCGCCGAAGCCGAGTTTTGCCAGTGCCCGCACCCGCGATGGCGCGGCCGTCCCGAGTGCCCCGTCCCCGGAGGCACCGCAGGACCCGATGGCGCCCCGGATCAACCTGTCGGCGGAGGTGCGGTCCAAGCTGGAAACGCCGCCCGCACCCCCCCCGCCCGCGGCGCCCAAAACGCGCCCTGTCGGTCTGCTGCTGACCGTGGCGCTGCTGGTGGTTATGGTCCTGGTGGGCGTGTTCGCGGCACTGACCGGCGGTGACGAGGCAGCCGAGACCAGGCCGCCGCCCGCAGAAGAGACCACACCGGAGGCGGTCGCAGCACCCACGCCCGAGCAGGCGCCGCGCCAAACCGCCGAAGAGGGACCGCCGGTCGCCGATGAGGACAGCGGCGACGCGGTCGCAGAGGCGGCGCCAGATGCCGCAACCCCGCCGGTGGTCGCCATGACCACCGGGCCCGAAGCCCTCGCTCCGGCCACGCCGAGCAGCCCGTTTGCCAGCCTGCCGACACCGGAAGAGGTGGCCGAGGGCGACGAGGCCAACGTGGCAGATGCCCCGACACAGGATATGGCATCGCTGCCCGACGCGCCGGGCTTGCCGGATATCGATGCACTGCCGGTGGATGACGCGCCACCACCTTCGGATGCGGCCGACCCGCAAAACCCCGGTCTGATCGAGACCGAGACCCGCTATGCCGCCACGGGCATCTGGCAGCGCAGCCCGGATCCGCTTCTGCCCCTGACGCCCCCGGGGATCGAGGATCTCTACGTGGCCGCCCTCGACAGCGATATCGCGATCGAGGACGCGCTTGCCCTGCCTGCCTATCGCGACGACCGGGATCTGCGCCCGGTCACGCCGCGACCGCCCATCGCGCCGGGGCAGTTCTTCGAGCTGGACGCGGACGGGCTCGTTCCGCCGACGCCCGATGGGGCCCTGACACCGGACGGGGTGCTGGTCTTCAGCGACCCGGAGGTCCGGCCCGATCCGCGCCCGGGCATAACCCCGGCCACCACCGATGCGGATATCTTGCGCGAGACCCTGTCAGGGCTGCGCCCGCCGCCGCGCCCCGAAAACGCCACCGAACTCAGGGAGCGCGCGGTGCTGGATGGGCGCAGCCGGGCGGAGCTGGCCTCGGTCGCGCCCCCGGCCCGGCCCGCTTCGATCCAGGACCTGGCCGAGACACCCGACGCAGCGGAGGCCGAGGCGAGCGGCATGGCCTCCTCGCTGGTTCCCGATGCGCGCCCGTCGGATTTCGCGGCAAGGGTGGCAAGCCTGCGCGCCGCGCGCACCCAGGCAAGGGCCGAGGCGCCCTCGGGATCCCGGGGCAGCGCCCCCTCGGCCTCCCTCGCCGCGGTCGCGCCACCGGCACCGGCACCGGAAGTCCGCGACACCGCACCGAGCATCCCCACCACCGCTTCGGTGGCGCGTCAGGCGACACTGGAAAACGCCTTACCGCTGAACCGGATCAACCTGATCGGGGTCTATGGCACGCCGAACAGCCGACGCGCGCTGATCCGGCTCGCCTCGGGCCGCTACGTCAAGGTGGAGGTCGGCGACCGGGTGGATGGCGGCCGTGTCGCCGCGATCGGCGAAGCGTCGGTCCAATACACCAAGGGCGGGCGCAACATCACCCTGGAGATGCCCCGGGGCTGACCCGCAGGCAGGCCATGGGCGCGCGATCTTCCGTCCCGGCGCCCAATAATGCCGCATGCCGGAACGCTTTACCCGCAGGCCGCGCCCGGTAGAGTAGCCCCACGCGCCCCAGTATCCACCACGACCCAAGCCAGGATCCCCGATGACCGCATTTCTGATCGAAGCGACCATATTCCTGTTGGCGGCGGTCATTGCCGTGCCGCTCGCGGTGCGGTTCGGGCTGGGTTCGGTTCTGGGCTACCTGCTGGCCGGAGTCATCATCGGTCCGGTTCTGGGCCTCGTGGGCACCGATGTGGAGGAGTTGCAGCATTTCGCCGAGTTCGGCGTGGTGATGATGCTGTTCCTGATCGGGCTGGAGCTGGAGCCGCGCGCCCTGTGGGACATGCGCGACCGGCTTCTGGGCCTCGGCGGCTTGCAGATCGGGCTGACCATGGCGGCGATCACCGGCGGCTGCATCTTGCTCGGCTTTGCCTGGCCCGTGAGCCTCGCGATCGGGATGATCATGGCGCTGTCGTCGACCGCGATCGTGTTGCAGACCCTGAACGAAAAGCGGCTGATGCAGACCCCGGGGGGCCGCAGTGCGTTCTCGGTGCTGCTGACCCAGGATATCGCGGTGATCCCGATGCTGGCCTTCATGCCGCTTCTGGCGCTGTCGATCCTGCCCCATGCACCGGAGGCCCAAAGCCCCGCGAGCGGTCTTGCCGGTATCACCGCCGCCCCCGATGGCAGCGTTCAGCTCGCCCCGGGCGGCACCGACGGGCATGGGCATGACGATCATTCCGCAACCGCGGTGATGCACCTGCTGGACCAGTTGCCTGGCTGGGGACTGACCCTCGTCACCATCGCGGCGATTGCGGCGATCATTCTCGGCGGGCATTACCTGACGCGGCCCGTGTTTCGCTTCATCCATGCGGCCCGGATGCGCGAGATGAACACGGCTGTGGCATTGCTCTTCGTGACCGGGGTCGCGTCGCTGATGCTGATCGTGGACCTGTCGCCGGCGCTCGGCACCTTCCTGGCGGGCGTGGTGCTGGCCAACTCGGAGTACCGTCACGAGCTGGAGGCGGATATCGCGCCCTTCAAGGGACTGCTGCTGGGCCTGTTTTTCCTCACTGTCGGGGCGGGGATCAATTTCGGCGTCCTGTTCGGCGATCCGGTGCTGCTGATCTCGCTCACCCTGGGTCTGATGCTGATCAAGGGAGTGATCCTTCTGGGTCTCGCGATACTGTTCAAGATCAGGGGGCGGGATCGCTGGCTCTTCACCCTCGGTCTCGCCCAGGCGGGGGAGTTCGGCTTCGTGCTGATCAGCTTCGCGGTGGGTACCCATGTGTTGCCCGCCGAGCTGAGCCAGACCTTGTTGCTGGTGGTGGCATTGTCGATGCTGCTGACGCCCTTGCTGTTCATCGTCTATGACCAGGTTTCCGCCCGAATGGAGGAAGCCAGCGGGCCGCAACAGCCCCATGACGAGATCGACGAACAACAGCCGATCATCATCGCCGGGATCGGCCGGTTCGGGCAGGTGGTCAACCGCATGGTGCAGATGACCGGGATGAAGACAACGGTGCTCGACCACGACCTCGAGATGATCGAGCTGATGCGGCGCTTCGGGTTCAAGGGGTTCTTCGGCGATCCCACCCGGCCCGAACTGCTCCATGCGGCGGGGCTCGACAAGGCGCGGGTGCTGGTGGTGGCGCTCGACGACAGGGAGGCGGGGCTGCGCCTGGTGCAATACGCGCGGCGGATGCGGCCCGACCTGCATATCGTCGCCCGCGCCCGGGACCGGGTGCATGTCTACGAGCTCTATGCCGCTGGGGCCAATGACATCGTGCGCGAGACCTTCGACAGCTCCCTGCGGGCCGCGCGCTACGTGCTGGAAAACATGGGGATGAGCGAGTTCGACGCCGCGGATGCAGAGCACACGTTCTTCCGGATGGACCGCAAGGCGATGCGCGATCTGGCGGTGCTCTGGAAGCCGGGCGTGCCGGTCACCGAGAACACGGCCTATGTGACACGCGCCAAGGAGCTGAACCGCGACCTGGAGACCGCGCTGGTCAGCACCCTAGACGAGGGCAAGGCGGTGACCGGGTACAGCGACCGGTTCGCGACGCTGGAATCCGAGACCGCGATGAAGCAAAGCCGCAAGCCCACCGCCTGAGCCTCAGCCGTCGGACACCCCCGCCTCGGCGAAGGTCGCCATGCCGGAATGGCACGCGACCGCGCCCTGAAGGATGCCCAGCGCCAGCGCCGCGCCGGAGCCTTCGCCGAGACGCAGGCCAAGCGACAACAGCGGCGTTTTGTCCAGCCGCGCCAGCAGGGCCTCATGCCCGCCTTCGGCCGACAGGTGCCCCGCCACCGCGTGATCGAGCGCGCCCGGCACCGCCTCGGCCAGGCAGGCTGCCGCCGCACAGCAGATGAACCCGTCGAGGATCACCGGGATCCCCTCGCCGCGCGCCCGCGCGATGGCCCCGGCCATGGCCGCGAGCTCCCGTCCGCCGAGGCAGCGCAGCACCTCCAGCGGATCGCCCAGCGCCCCCGCGTTGACCGCAAGTGCCGCGCGCACCGCGTCGGCCTTGCGCGCGAGGCCCGCGTCGTCGACGCCCGTGCCACGCCCGACCCACCCCTCCGCGTCGCCGCCGTAGAGGGCCGCACACAGGGCCGCCGCCACGGTGGTGTTTCCGATCCCCATCTCCCCTGCCACCAGCACATGCGCCGTGGGATCGACCGCCTGCCAGCCCGTGGCGAGGGCCGCGACCACCTCGGCCTCGGTCATGGCGGGGCCTTGGGTGAAATCCGCCGTCGGCCTGTCCAGATCCAGCGCCTGCACCGTCATCTGCGCCCCGAAGGCCTGCGAGAGCTGGTTGATCGCGGCCCCTCCGGCCTCGAAGTTGGCGACCATCTGGGCCGTCACCTCGGCGGGAAAGGCCGAGATCCCCCGTGCCGTCACCCCGTGATTGCCTGCGAAGATCACCACCTGGGGCGCATCGAGGCGCGGCGTCTCGGTCCCCTGCCAGGACGCCACCCAGATCGCCAGATCCTCAAGACGTCCGAGCGCCCCGGGCGGCTTGGTCAGCACGCCGTTGCGGGCCCGCGCCCGGGCCTCGGCCGGGCCATTCGGCCCCGGTGCATGTGCAAGGGCCGCGCGGAAGGCGCTGAGGGTCGTGAAGGGAGCATCGGAGGGGGGCGGCAGGCTGGACATCCGGGCAAATTCCTGAAGAAAGAGACGTGCGGGCACTGTTTACCGACCGGCCCGCCCCTGCCACGCGACAGTCCGCCACAGCAATCGGAGCCTGCGATGTCCCGCCCCCGCCTTGTCGATCTCGGGATCGCCCTGAGCCTGCTGAGCCGGGTGCCGGTGCCGCTGGACCATGCCGCCGCCGGGACCCGCGCGGCGCAGGCGGCCTGGGCCTATCCGCTGGTGGGCGCGGCTTTGGGCGGTGCGGCGGGCGGGCTGGGCTGGGCGTTGGCGGCGATTGGCGTGCCGGCGGGCCCTGCCGCCGCGGTCATGCTCGCCGCGCTGGTCATGGTGACCGGGGCGTTACACGAGGACGGGCTGGCCGACAGTGCCGACGGGCTCTGGGGCGGCTGGGACGCAGCGCGACGGCTGGAGATCATGCGCGACAGCCGGATCGGCGCCTACGGAGTGTTGGCGCTGGGACTGGGGCTGCTGCTGCGCTGGAGCTGCCTTGCGGCGCTGCTGGCCGAGGCCGGACCGGTTGCCACGCTGGCCGCCCTGGTCGCGGTGGGGGCGATGTCCCGCGCAGCCATGGTGGGCGTGATGCGGGCCCTGCCCCTCGCACGAAATGACGGGCTTTCGCACAGGGTGGGCACCGTGCCCGGCTGGGCCGCCGGGCTGGCCGCGGCGGTCGGCCTTGGCACCGGCCTCGCGGTTCTGGGACCGGTGGCGGCGGTGGTTCTGGGGTTTGCGGGCGGGATCGCCGCGATCCTGGTTGGGCGGCTGGCCCGGTCCCGGATCGGTGGGCAGACCGGGGATATCCTGGGCGCCACGCAGCAGGTTGCCGAGATCCTCGGACTTTTGGCGCTCGCGACGTTTGTTGCCCAGAGCACATGAAAAAAGCACGGCCGAAGCCGTGCTTTGAACATCGTGAACTGTTGGAGGGTCAGGCCGCGCGCGACACCAGCACGTCATCGACCCGCTTCTGGGCGTTGCCCTCGTCATCGCCGCTGACGGCCGCGATCTCGCGCGTCAGCCGCTCCAGCGCCGCCTCGTAGAGCTGGCGCTCGGAATAGCTCTGCTCGCGCTGGTCGTCATTGCGGTGCAGGTCGCGCACCACTTCGGCAATGGCGATCAGGTCCCCGGAATTGATCTTCTGCTCATATTCCTGCGCGCGGCGGGACCACATGGCGCGCTTGACCCGCGCCTTGCCCTTGAGCGTGTCCATGGCCTTCGACACGATGTCGGGGCTCGACAGGCTCCGCATCCCGACCTCGGTCGCCTTGTTCGTGGGCACCCGCAGGGTCATCTTGTCTTTTTCGAAGGAGATCACGAACAGCTCAAGCGTCAGTCCGGCGACTTCCTGCTCCTCGATCGACACGATCTGTCCAACCCCATGGGCCGGATACACCACGTATTCGTTGGGACGGAATTCGTTGGATTTGTTCGCCTTGCTCATGCACTTCCACTCCTGCTGGTGGACGCCACCGATGCCGCAAACGGTCTGGAACCGGGGTTTCACACGGTCAGGCCTCTGTCTGTCGCGGTAAAAAAAACGCATCGGCACACAGGCTGAAGCGTTTTCGGTGGGCTCTCCACGTCAATGTATGTCATCACCATACCAAAAAAAAGGCGGTTTGAGAAGGCACTTGCCGCAGGTGCAAACGCAACCTGTGCCCAAAACCCGGTTTTTCAGGGCATTTGAGCGAAATCAACGCGCCATTCCGCGGGCTAGCGCAGCGCATGCGCCCCGCTGGGCGAATCGGTCAGCCGCCCTCGCCGGGCGCTTCGGAGAAATACTTCTCCAGCTTGCCTTGTTCCCCGTCACGTTCTTCGGCGTCGGGCAGCTGGTCCTTCTTGGTGATGATGACCGGCCAGGCCTCGGAATACTTGCGATTGAACTCGACCCATTTCTCCATGTCCGGTTCGGTGTCGGGACGGATCGCGTCGGCGGGACATTCGGGTTCGCACACGCCGCAATCGATGCATTCGTCCGGGTGGATCACAAGCATGTTCTCCCCCTCGTAGAAACAATCCACCGGGCAGACCTCGACGCAATCGGTGTATTTGCAAGCGATGCAATTGTCGGTGACGACATAGGTCATGGGCGCGTTCCTTCGTGTGCTGCTCCTGCATTAAAACCCTCGGACGCATCATTCAAGCGGGGGGCGCCGGGATTCCTCGTAGTCGCGACGATGTTTCTTGGTCGGCCTCGGCCCCTTGCGCACCGGGGGCGGCTCGCAGGGGTCCGGCACCGGGGTCAGATCGGTGTAGAGCGCCTGTGCCTCGGGGGCCGGGCCGCGCCGCATGCCCGCCGCTTCGACGCGGATCACGCGAATCTGCCGCCCCTGCGCGAAGGTCAGCACATCCCCCGCCCCGACCGAGGCCGCGGGCTTCGTCACACGCGCCGAGTTGACCCGCACATGGCCCCCGCTGACCTGTTTCGCCGCGAGGCTGCGGGTCTTGAAGAACCGCGCGAACCACAGCCACTTGTCGAGCCGCTGGCGCGCGGGCTGCGGATCGCCGGTCGCGGTCAGGACTTGTCCTTGAGCCCCATGAGGGCTGCGGCAAAGGGGTTGTCCGGGTCGATCTTGTCCTTGCGCTCGGGCCGGGACTGGTAGGTCTTGGGCCCGGTCTCGCGCGCGGGGCGCCCGCCGGGCTTGCCCTTGCCCCTCGGCTTGCCACCGGGCTTGCCGCCGGTCTTGGCATTGGGCCGCCCGCCGCTCTCGGCACCCTGGCGGCGCCCTCGGGCCTCGCCGCGGCGCGGTCGGGGGGACCAACGGAAGGTGTAGAACACCTCCACCTCCGGCTCGGCCTTCTCGGCAACCACGTCGCTGACGGCCTCGGCAGCGCCGGGCTCTGAAGGCTCCGCCGTCGCGTCGGGTATTTCCGCGGGCGGCGTCTCGGGGGTCTCGGTCGGGGCCTCGACAGGGTCTTCCGTCGGGGCCTCGGGCGGTGCTTCTGCCGGGGCCTCCTGCGGAACTTCGACGGGCATTTCCCTTGGCGCTTCCGGCGGGGTTTCCGAGGGGGTCTCGTTGGGCGTCTCTGACGGCACGTCGGACGGCTCACCCTCCGGCGTCTCCGCCACCTCTGCCGGCGCAGCCGCGACCGGCGCGGGCTTCACCTTGGGCCGCTCGCCCTTCTCGGCGGCATAGCCCAGCCCCTGCATCAGGTCGGCGAACTGTTCCAACGTCATACCCGTGATCGAGAGCATGTCCGGCGTTGCCTCGAACCCGCCACGGGTATCGACGCTGCGCAGCATGTCGGCCAGACGCTCCAGCATGTCGATGCGGATCGCCCGCGCCCCGGCGGCCCGATACCCGGATTCGGTGTAGATCTCCTGCGCGACCCCCTCGACCGTCGGAATCGTCACGAGGCCCGGCGGCGGGCTTTCGGGGAACACGTCGCGCTCCTTGGCCAGCGACGACAGGACCAGCCGCAACCGGGTCGGCGCGGGCTTCAGCAACAGGGGCAGGAAGATCGTGAACTGCCCGAACCGCACCCCGTGCTTGCGCAGGAGCGCGCGGGCATCCTGGTCCAGCGATTTGACGTCATTGGCCACGGTCCCGCGCGGCAGCACGCCCAGCGCCTCGACCAACTGGAAGGCGAATCCGCGCACTAGCCCGGTCAGCGCCTCGTCCCGGCTCATGGCCATGAGCGGCTCGAACAGGGCGGCGATCTTGCGGTCGATGAAATGCTGCAAGCGGCGCTCGACCTTCTGGGCGACCTCGGGCCCGGCCTCGTCATCGACGAAGGCCTGCACCATGGGCTTGAGCGGGTCGGCGCCCTTGACGAGCTTGCCCACCGCATGCTCGCCCCACATCAGACCACCCTGCTCGGTATAGTCGATCTCGGTCTCCGGCGCGTTGTAGAAGCGGTCGGCGCGCAGATGAAACTCCGGCGCGAGCGCGGCCACAGCGGCGGCGCGCACGGTCTTGGCCTCCTCCGGCGTCGCAGTCTTGTCCTGGCGGAAGCGGAACCCCTCGAGACGGCCGATCAGCTCGCCCTCAACGGTTACTTCACCCTTGTCGTTTACGTCAGCCACCAGGCTCTCCTTCTGCTTCAACCGCCGCAGGAGCACAGATGTGCGGCGGTCGACAAATCTCTGGGTCAGTGCCGTGTGCAGGGCATCTGACAAGCGGTCTTCTACAGCGCGGGTTTCGCCGCGCCAATGGCTATCCTGTTCGACCCACCCCTTGCGTTGGGCGACATAGGTCCACGTGCGAATATACGCCAAGCGTTTCGACAATGTGTCAATGTCGCCATCTGTCCGGTCGATACGGGCGACTTGTCGCGCAAACCACGGCTCGGGCACGCGGCCCTCGTCATGCAGGAAGCCGAAAATCCGCGTCAGCATGCCCGCGTGTTCGCCCGCCGAGATGCCGCGGAAGTCGGGGATTCGGCAAACATCCCACAAAAGCCGCAGATCGCGCGCATCCGACAGGCGCGCGGCGACCTCGGCCTCTGCCGCCAGGGTCTTGAGCGCGGCCAGATCGTCCGATTCCCGGGATCGGGCGAGCCACTCGTCCTCTGGCGCGGCCTCCAGCGAGGCGATGAGCCGCCCGGGCCCGGTGAAGTCGAGCCGGGCGCTGCGCCATTGCAGCTTGCGAATCGGGGTAAACCGCGAGGCCTCGATGGCCGCGACCACCTCCGGCGTGATTTCGGGCGCCTCGCCGGTCACCCCGAAGGTGCCGGGCGTCATGTAGCGCCCCGCGCGCCCGGCGATCTGGGCCAGCTCGTTGGGCGCCAGCGCCCGCATCCGGCGACCGTCGAATTTCGACAGGCTGGAGAAGGCGACATGGGCCACGTCCAGGTTCAGCCCCATCCCGATGGCGTCCGTCGCCACCAGGTAATCCACATCGCCGTTCTGATAAAGGTCCACCTGGGCGTTGCGGGTGCGCGGGCTGAGCGCGCCCATCACCACGGCACAACCGCCCTTCTGCCGCCGGATCAGCTCCGCCATGGCATAGACATTGTCGACCGAGAACCCGACGATGGCCGAGCGCGGCTTCATCCGGCTGATCTTCTTGGCCCCGGTATAGGTCAGCTCGGAAAACCGCTCCCGGCGCAGGAACTGCGCCTTGGGCACCAGCGCGGAAATCGCCCCGCGCATGGTCTCGGCCCCCAGAAACAGCGTCTCCTGCAGACCGCGTGCCCTGAGCAGGCGGTCGGTGAACACATGGCCCCGCTCGGGATCGGCACAAAGCTGGATCTCGTCCACCGCGAGGAAATCGGCGCCAATCTCCTGCGGCATCGCCTCGACCGTGCAGACCCAGTATTGCACCCGGTCCGGCACGATCCGTTCCTCGCCGGTCACCAGGGCCACCACGGACGGGCCGCGCAGGGCGACGATCTTGTCATAGACCTCCCGCGCGAGCAGCCGCAGGGGCAACCCGATCACGCCCGTCCGGTAGCCCAGCATCCGATCTATGGCGTAATGGGTCTTGCCGGTATTGGTCGGACCGAGGACCGCGGTGATCCGCGCGTCGTGTCGCATGGTGATGAGGTCCCCAGTGGCCCGGTCGTCATGTGGCGCGGTCTGGTCAGAGGCTCTGGCCGCCCAGCTCCCGCTCCAGACTTTCTATCGCCTCGCTTATATCGGGGCGCTTGGGATGTATAGCTTTGGCCGCCTGAAACGCGGCAAGCGCGGCTTCCGGCTCACCCATCTCGCTCAGGATGCGGCCCACGCCCGACAGGGCGCCGAAATGCTGCGGGTTGAGGGTAAGGGCCCGGGCCAGATCGCTCAGCGCCGGTCCGTAGAGATCGGCGAGGAAATAGGCCGTCGCCCGCGCATACCAGCCCTCGGCGAAATCGGGCGCATGATCGGTCAGCGCGGTCAGATGCTCGATGGCCGCATCGTAATTCTGGGCCTCCATCGCATCGCGCCCCCGGTCCAGCAGCAGGTCCGCCGCCGGAGAGCCGGATTGCGACCAGGCGTCGTAGATGCGCCGCTCCACCGCCTCCCAGTTCTGCAGGTCCGGCGCCTGGAGCCGCTCCATCAGCGTCTCGACATCGGCCGATTGGGCCTGCACCGCACCGCCCGCCAGTGCGACGCAGAGAAAACCTGCCGCGAAGGCAGCGTTGAGGCGTTGAACAATCCCGGTCATCATGGCTCTTATGGTAACGCAGCCGCCGGAAAAAGCGAGAGCCCGGCAGTCACAACTTGGAGCGACAGGGAAATCCATGAGCGAAGTGATCGAGAAGGCCGTCGAGGCCCTGCAGCAACGTCTACCTGACGGGTTCGATGGCACGGTGAAATTCGTCATCGAAGACGAAGGCGCCGTGATGGTGGACGAAAACGGCGTGCGCGCCGGCGACGAGGACGCCGAATGCATCCTGACCGCCAGTTCGGACACTTTCCAGGGGATCATGTCCGGCGACGTCAATCCCACGGCGGCTTTCATGACCGGCAAGCTGAAGCTGGACGGTGACATGGGGATGGCGATGAAACTCGGCAGCGCGCTGAGCTGATCGCTTGACGGACCCTGCCCCCTATCGCGCGGACCTCGCACGGGCCCCGCAGGACGCGCGCGCCGTCTGGGTGCGCGCCGATGACGGCGTGCGCTTGCGGGTGGCGCTCCATGCCACGGGCGACAAGGGCACGGTCCTGATCTTCCCCGGTCGCACCGAGTGGGTCGAGAAATACGGGCGGGTCGCCGGGGATCTGGCGTCCGCGGGCTACAGCGCGCTGGTTATCGACTGGCGCGGACAGGGTCTGTCGGACCGCCTGCTGGATGATCCGCTCAAGGGCCATGTGGCCGATTTTCCGGACTACCAGATGGATGTGCAGGCCGCGCTGGATTGCGCCCGGGATGCAGGGTTGCCGGAGCCCTATTTCCTGATCGCGCATTCCATGGGCGGCGCCATCGGCCTGCGTGCGGTGATGCAGGACCTGCCGGTGCGCGGCGCGGTGTTCTCCGGGCCGCTCTGGGGGGTGAAATTCCCGCTCTGGGCGCGGCCCGTGGCGGGGCTTCTGGGCACGCTGTCTTCGTGGTTCGGGCTCGGCGAGGGATACGCGCCCAGCACCAGCCCGGAGCCCTATATCCTGACCGCCCCCTTTCACGACAACCTGCTGACCACCGACCGGGCCGAGTATCAGGACATGGCCGACCAGATGCGGGCCGAGCCGGGCTTTGCCCTGGCCGGGCCGACGATGATCTGGGTGCACGAGGCCAATTGCGAATGCAAATGGCTCGCGACGCAGCCCTCCCCCGCCCTGCCCTGCCTGACCTTGCTGGGCACGAACGAGCGGATCGTGGATGTGGGCGTGATCCACGAGCGCATGGCGCGCTGGCCCGGCGGCGAGCTGGTCTTGGTCGAGGGCGGCGAACACGAGGTGCTGATGGAATCACCCGACAAGCGCGACCCGCTGATCGCGCGGATGATCGCGTTCTTCGACGCGCATCGCGGCACCGCGTAGACTGGCAAAGGAGGGGGGTGGTACCACCGCCCCGGCTCGAACGGGGGACCTCCTGATCCACAATCAGGCGCTCTAACCAACTGAGCTACGGCGGCACGCTGCGAGGGTTTAGCCCCGAGATTTCCCGAATGCAAGAGGCGGAACCGGCCCGCGCCGTGCTTTTTCGACCCTCAGAGCGTCATCTCCCAGTGCTGTTCTACCACATCCCGCCCGAAGTTTCGAGTTGGCTTGGTCCCGGTGATCTCGAACCCGGCGGCGGCGTAGAGGCGCCCGGCCGCTGCATGGCTTTCATGGGTCCAGAGCGCGGCGCGCCGGTACCCGACCGCGCGGGCGAAGCCGAGCCAGTCGGCCAGCATCCGCCGCCCCAGCCCGGTGCCGCGCAGGGACGGCTCCAGCCAGAACAGGCGCAGCTGTGCCATGTTCGGCGCGGGCCCCTGGACGCAGAACACCGAGCCCAAGGGCAGACCGTCGCGCACCGGGATGAACGCGCGCTCCCGCGCCGGGTCGCGGGTCTTGAGGTACTCCACGAGGACTTCCGCCACGAGCCGCTCGAAACTCGCATCGAAACCCGCCTCGATCCGGTAAAGCTCTGCGTGACGCTGGATCAGCCAGCCGAGATTCCCCGGCGCCATGTCCCGGATCGTGATCGCGGAGGCCGCGAGCCCAGGATCGCCCAGCGCCGTCCGTACCCGCGCGATGGCCCGGTCGAGCGCGGGGCGCTCGGCATCGCTCAGGCCCGCAAGGCTGTCGCGGACCTGGCGCCGCGCCACCTCTTCATGGGCCGCACGGCGGGCCGCCCCGGTCTCGGTCAACTCCAGCAGGGCGACGCGCCCATCGTCCGGGCTCGCCGTCCGGCGCAGCCAGCCCTGCGCGGCGAACCGTTTCAACACCCGGCTGACATGGCCCTCGTCGAGCGCGAGGTGCCGGGCAAGCTGCCGCGCGGTCCAGGTCGCCAGCCCCAACTCATGCAGGATCCGCATCTCGGTCAGGCTCATGTCGCCGTCCGAAGCCGTGCGCCTAAGCACGCCCGACGCCCGCGTCACGATGCGATTGAGCGCCCGCATGTTCTCGACCGTTTCCGGCGGCAGGGCCGCTGCGGCGGTGCCGGGGGACGGATCATGCGGCATGTTGGCCTCCCATTTACTTGCATGTTGCAAGCTATTTCCATGCTTGTGTCAAGCGATCTGCATCTTGCCCCCTCGCCCGTGGCGGAGTACCTGCGGGCCGCGCAACCTCAGGAGCTTCCCATGGGCATCGACAAGCAAAGCGACATTGCCGCCAATCTTCAGATCGGCCCGACCTCGCTCGGGATGGTGCGGATCTATGTGGAGGCCGAAGGCGTCGACCTGCCCCTGGATTTCGACCCCGACGAGGCCCTGGAGATCGCCGAGGAACTCAGGGCCGCCGCCGAGCGCGCGCGCCGGGTCAAGCCCTGAGCCGGGGCCTGCGGCCCCCCGCCGCCCGACTGCGCCCTTGACGCGCCCGCCCCCGGGCGGCATGTGAGCGGCACACATATTCCCGCAACCGGGCGTTCCGTGGGCGCCAAACCGACGAGGCAGCCGATATGGCCCAGATCTCTCTCACCTTTCCCGATGGCAATGCACGCGATTTCGACGCAGGGGTCACACCGGCGGAGGTCGCCGCCAGCATCTCCACCTCCCTTGGCAAGAAGGCCATCTCCGCCACCGTGAACGGCGCGCATCACGACCTGCAATGGCCCATCGACGCCGATGCCAGCATCGCGATCCACACGCTCAAGGACGACGCCCAGGCGCTGGAGCTGATCCGCCACGACTGCGCCCATATCATGGCCCGCGCCGTGCAGGAGATCTGGCCCGATGTGAAAGTCACCATCGGCCCGGTGATCGAGAACGGCTTCTATTACGATTTCGACCGGGCGGAGCCCTTCACCCCCGAGGATCTCGGCGCAATCGAGGCCAAGATGAAAGAGATCATCAACGCCCGCGATCCCGTCCGCACAGAGGTCTGGGACCGTCCCCGCGCCATCGCCCATTACGAGGCGAATGGCGAGCCCTACAAGGTCGAGTTGATCGAGGCGATCCCGGGCAACGAGCCGCTGCGCATGTACTGGCATGGCGATTGGCAGGATCTCTGCCGCGGCCCGCACCTGCAACATACCGGGCAAGTGCCCGCGGACAGCTTCAAGCTGATGTCCGTCGCGGGGGCCTATTGGCGCGGGGACAGCTCCCGTCCGATGCTGCAACGGATCTACGGCGTGGCGTTCCAGAACCGCGACGCCCTGAAAAAACACCTCCACATGCTGGAGGAAGCCGCCAAGCGCGATCACCGCAAGCTCGGCCGCGAGATGAACCTGTTTCACATGCAGGAAGAGGCCCCCGGGCAGGTCTTCTGGCACCCTAACGGCTGGACCGTCTACACCACGTTGCAGGACTACATGCGCCGCCGTCAGCGCGAGAATGGCTATGTGGAGGTCAACACCCCGCAGGTCGTCGACCGCAAGCTGTGGGAGGCCTCCGGCCACTGGGACAAGTACCAGGAAAACATGTTCATCGTCGAAGTGGACGAAGAACATGCCCGCGAAAAGGCGATCAATGCCCTGAAACCGATGAACTGCCCCTGCCATGTGCAGGTCTACAACCAGGGCCTGAAATCCTACCGCGACCTGCCCCTGCGCATGGCCGAATTCGGCGCCTGCAACCGCTATGAGCCCTCGGGCGCGCTGCACGGGCTCATGCGGGTGCGCGGCTTCACCCAGGACGACGCCCATATCTTCTGCACCGAGGACCAGATCCAGGACGAGACCGCCCGCTTCATCCGGATGCTGAGCACGATCTATCGCGACCTGGGTTTCGAGAGCTTCGACATCAAGTTCTCCACCCGCCCCGAGGTCCGCGCAGGCTCCGACGCGGTCTGGGACAAGGCCGAGGCCGCGCTGGAGGCCGCGATCCGCACGGTGACGGACGATTTCGAACTCGATCCGGGCGAAGGCGCGTTCTACGGGCCGAAGCTCGACTTCAAGCTCACCGACGCCATCGGCCGCGAATGGCAGCTGGGCACCTTCCAGGCCGATTTCGTGCTGCCGGAACGGCTCGATGCCACCTATATCGGCGAGGACGGCGCGAAACACCGCCCCGTCATGCTGCACCGCGCGATCCTGGGCTCCTTCGAGCGGTTCCTCGGCATCCTGATCGAGAACTTCGCAGGCAAGCTGCCCTTCTGGCTCGCCCCGCGCCAGGTGGTCGTCGCCTCGATCATCTCCGAGGCCGATGATTACGTGCGCGAGGTGGTGGCGGCCCTCACCCGGGCGGGCATCCGCGCCGAGGCCGACATCCGCAACGAGAAGATCAACTACAAGGTGCGCGAGCACAGCGTCGGCAAGGTGCCCGTGATCCTCGCCGTGGGCCGCCGCGAGATGGAGGAACGCACCGTCACCCTGCGGCGGCTGGGCGAAAAGCAGACCTCGGTCGTGGGCCTCGATGCGCTGGTGGCGGATCTTGCCGCCGAAGCGACCCCGCCGGACCAGCGCCCGGATCAACCCGCCGTCTGAACCGCGCGCAGGGCCGAGTCGATATCGTGCACGACCTGCACGGGCGTTCCGGGCTGGAGCGTCCCGTGCAGGTCCGCCGCCCCGGCCCCGCCCAGCAGGATCGGGACATTGAAAGGCAGTTTCTGGATCTGACCGATCAGCAGTCTTAGCGGCTGAACCGGGTCGAACTTGCTGGCCGTGAGCCCGACCGCGTCGGGTCGCAACCGCCGGATACGGTCGACGATCTCCTTGGGCAGCATCTCGAGCTGCAGGTCCACCTGCCAGCCTGCCTGCCGGAACGCCTCCGCGGCGAGGATGATCCCGAACGTGTGGGTCTGCCGCGGCAGCGTGGCGAAGACCGCGTGGGACTCGTCCGCCTTCCGGATCAGCGGCACGTACCGCCGCCCGACCCGCTGGTGCAGCCTGTGCAACTCCGTCACGGCGATCGCTACGTCCGCAAAGGACAACCTGTCCTCCTCCCACCGGGTTCCGAGACGACGCGCACAGGCGGCGAAAATCCCGTCGGCGAGATCCGCATAGCCCTGGCGCTGCCCGATCCGGCTCCGCACCATCGCCTCGGAGGCCTCGATGTCGCGCGCCACGAGCAGGGTACACAGGCTTTCGATGAAATCTTCGGAGGCGGGCACCTCCGGTCGGGCCACGCGGGTGGCGACGTTCTCAAGCGCGAGCTTGACCACCGTCATCAGCGTGTCTTCCGAAGGGGACGCCCCGATGCCTGTCTCTGTCTCGGTCTCGGTTTTGCGGGGCTCGGCGTCGTCCGATGCAGGCATGTCCCGGCCCTTTCATGCAGTTCCTCAGACAGATGGTCTGGGCCTCCCAACTGTCAAGAAAATCTGACAGGATGATCCCCGACGGACGAGACATTCCGCCTCCATGCGCGAGAAACCCGCCCGGTCCGGTCTCCCGAGGGCCCGCGGCCCCGCGAAGCGCCACGCCGCCACGGCGTTCGGCCTCACCCGGACAAGACGGACCGCGGGGCAGAGCCGCGCCCAGGCGGGAACGCGCCAGCAGGCTCACACCGCCCCGTCACACCACGCCGGATCGCGGTTCACAGCCTTTCGAGGGCCGCGACGATCGCATCACCACAGGCCACCGTTCCCGCCTGTCCACCGAGATCGGCGGTCCGACGCACCGGGTCCGCGAGCACCTCTTCGAGGGCCGCGACGATCGCGGCGGCGGCCTCGCCCTGCCCGAGATGATCCAGCATCATCGCCCCCGCCCAGACCTGGCCCACCGGATTGGCGATGCCCTTGCCCGCGATATCCGGGGCAGAGCCGTGGACCGGTTCGAACAGCGACGGGAAATCGCGCTCCGGGTTGATGTTGCCGGAGGGCGCGATGCCGATGGTCCCCGTGCAGGCCGGGCCGAGGTCCGACAGGATGTCTCCGAACAGGTTCGAGGCGACGACCACGTCGAACCAGTCGGGGTGCAACACGAAGTGCGCGGTCAGGATATCGATATGATACTTGTCGACCGCGACCTCCGGATATCCCTTCGCCATCTCGACCACCCGCTCGTCCCAATAGGGCATGGTGATGGAAATGCCGTTCGACTTGGTGGCCGAGGTCAGGTGCTTCTTCGGCCGGCTCTGCGCCAGTTCGAAGGCAAAGCGCAGGACGCGGTCCACACCGACACGGGTCATCACCGTTTCCTGCATCACGGTTTCCCGCTCTGTGCCCTCGAAGATGCGCCCACCGATGGACGAGTATTCTCCTTCGGTATTTTCGCGCACCACCCAGAAGTCGATCTCACCCGGCGCGCGACCCGCGAGAGGCGAGGTCACCCCGGGCATGAGCCGCACGGGGCGCAGGTTGACATACTGGTCGAACTCCCGCCGGAACTTCAGCAGGGATCCCCAGAGCGACACATGATCCGGCACCATGTCGGGCCAACCCACAGCCCCGAAATAGAGCGCATCGCTGTCGCCGATCCGGGATTTCCAGTCATCGGGCATCATCTGGCCATGGGCCTGGTAATAGGCCGCGGACGCGAAATCATGGGTCTCGAACTCGAGCCCGATATCGAACTTGCGCGCCGCCGCCGTCAGAACCTTCAGCCCCTCGGGCACGACCTCGGTCCCGATCCCGTCGCCGGGAATGACTGCGATGCGGTAGGCGTTGCGGCTCATGCGGGGTGATCCTCCGGTTGCGGGCCATGGCGCGCGGCGGCGCGTGTCGATGCGCGGCGGATCGCCCTGAGACAGAGCGCAGTATCCGCGACGCCTTGCCCGACGATGGCATGGGCACGGGGGAATGGCCACGGCCCATGATAAGGGCCCTGACGCGGTCCTTGTGTGGGAGACCAAAATCCCACGCGTCCACCGAGGGGTACAGGGCGCAGCGCTCACATGTCCTCACGACCCGCCCCATGGTGCGCCACGGGACGGCAGCGCCCCTTTTGTCTTTGTTTCAGCCGCAGCGCAGCAATCCCGCGGGCCTCCTCACGAAAAGCCCCAACCCGCTCGCGCGCCCAAACATCCCCGTGAACAGACCACGCGAAACCGGGGGCATTTTTGAAACAATGTTTCTCCGCAACACGGCTCCGTGACACACGCGCCGGTGAGTAGGGCGTGAGCGCCCCCTTGGCCTACGGTCAGGGCATCGCAAGACGCGAGCCCCGCATCCCCGGACACAGACCGGAGCGGGGGATGGACAACCCAAAACGAAAGAGAAATCCATGTCGAAATCCATTACCGCCGTCGCTCTCGCCGGGGCCGTTGCCGCCGCTCTGACCGGTCACGCCACCACCGCCGAGGCCCAGGCACAAGAGAAATGCTTCGGCGTGTCCCTGGCGGGCGAGAACGACTGCGCTGCCGGCCCCGGCACCACCTGCGCGGGCAGTTCCACCGTGGACTACCAAGGCAACGCCTGGACCCTCGTGCCCGCTGGCACCTGCGAGACCATGGAAGTGCCCGGCGACCGCATGGGCTCCCTCGAAGCCCTCGACCGCGACCTGCCGGCCTGAGCGCGCCGCACCACGCGCCCGGTCTCCGCGGGGACCGGATGCGTGCAGCCGGGGTGCCGGACGGGGGTCGATCCCCCGACCGGCACCCATGCCTTTCTTCCCTGCCCGAGACCTGAAAGACGCGCCATGTTCGACCACTCTCCCGACCGCCCCCTGCCCGCCGCCCCCGGCGTCGGCTACAAGGCGCAGCACTTTCAGGACATCCTCGACGCCCCCGCCCCCGTCGCCTGGCTGGAGATCCACGCCGAGAACTACATGGGCGCCGGCGGACGCCCCATCGCCCAGCTCAAGGCCTTGGCCGACCGCTTCCCGATCTCGGTCCATGGCGTCGGGCTGTCCATCGGCGGCGAGGGCCCGCTCAACGCCGACCACCTCGCCCGGCTCAAGCACCTGGTGAAATGGCTCAACCCCGCCAGCTTCTCCGAACATCTCGCCTGGTCCACCCATGACAGCCACTTCCTCAACGACCTGCTGCCCCTGCCCTACACGCAGGCCACCCTCGCCCGGGTCTGCGCCCATATCGACCAGGTCCAGACGACACTGGGCCGCCGGATGCTGCTGGAAAACCCCTCCACCTACGTGGCCTTCACCGACAGCGAGATGTCCGAGATCGACTTTCTGACCGAGATTACCCGGCGCACGGGCTGCGGCCTGCTGCTCGACGTCAACAACGTCTTCGTCTCCGCCACGAACCAGAACTGGGACCCCCGCGCCTATATCGACGCCTTCCCGCTCGCCGCCGTGGGCGAGATCCATCTCGGCGGCCATGAAGAGGACGCCGACGAGTACGGCGCGCCCCTGCTGATCGACAGCCACGGGGCAGAGGTCGTGGACCCGGTCTGGGCGCTCTACGCCCACACCCTGGCGCGTTCCGGGCCCCGCCCGACCCTGATCGAATGGGACACAGATGTGCCGGACTGGCCGGTGCTCGCCGCCGAGGCCCGCCGGGCCGCCGACCTCTTGGCCCCGCTGGCATCCCCGGTCGCACCATGAGCCAGACCGCCTTCACCGACGCCCTGCTGCGCCCCGACGCTCCGGTCCCCACGGGCATCACCGACCCGCAGGGCCGCATCTCGACCAAACGCTTCAATATCTACCGCAACAACGTCGCGGCCTCTCTCACCGAGGCGCTGGAAACCGGCTTCCCGGTGATCCGCAAACTCGTCGGCGACGCGTTCTTCAAGGCCATGGCGGGCGTGTTTCTGCGCGCACACCCGCCGCGCTCCCCGGTGATCAGCGGCTATGGCACCGCCCTGCCCGCGTTTCTCGAAACCTTCCCGCCAGTGGCCCACCTGCCCTATCTCGCCGATGTCGCGCGGCTGGAGCTTGCCCTGCGCATCAGCTACCACGCCGCCGACCACCGGACCCTGCCGCCCGCGCGCTTCGCCGCGCTGCCGCCCGACACCCTGGTGCAGACGCGCTTTGCCCTCGCCCCGTCCCTGATCCTGCTGCGCAGCCCCCTTGCGGCTTTCGACATTTGGCGTGCCAACACCGCGGCCGACGCGCCGCCCCCGGGCCCGGGTCCACAGGATATCGCGGTCACGCGCCCGGGCTTCGATCCCGCGCCGCAAACCCTCGCCCCCGGCGCCTTCACCTTCCTCAAGACCCTGCAAGCAGGCGAGCCGTTCGGCACGGCCCTGACCGCCGCCACCGCCGAGGCCCCCGCTTTCGATCTGACCACAACCCTGTCGCTCGCCTTTTCCGAGCAACTCTTCTCGGAGGAGACCCCATGCTGACGCTCTACGCCCGTGTCACCGATGTTCTCGACGACATCGCCCACTGGCTGACCCCGACCGCCGCGCGCCTGCTCTTCGCGGCCGTGCTCTTCGTCTATTACTGGAATTCCGGCCTGACCAAGCTCGGCGACGGAGTCTTCGGCTTCCTCTTCCCCTCCACCGGCGCCTATATCCAGATCTTCCCCAAAACCGTCGAGGCACTCGGCTACGACACCTCGCAACTGGGCGTCTTCCACTGGGCCGTCGCCGTGGCGGGCACCTGGGCCGAATTCATCCTGCCCGTCCTGATCGTGCTCGGCCTCTTCACCCGTCTGGCCGCGCTCGGCATGATCGGCTTCGTGGTGGTGCAAAGCTGGGTCGACGTGACCGGTCACGGGCTCGGGCCGAAAGATATCGGCGCGTTTTTCGACGGCGACCCCTCGTCGCTGATCCTGGATCAACGGGCGTTCTGGGTCTTCGTGCTGGGCTACCTCGTGCTGCGCGGCGCCGGACCGGTCTCGGTCGACGCGCTCTTGCGTCAGAGCAGCCGCGCCTTCACATCCGCCCCCCAGCCGAGGTGAAGCGTGCCGTCCGGGGTCTCGATCACCGGGCGTTTCATCAAGGTTGGATGCGCCGCCAGCAACGCCTCGGGCGCCTGCGCCCGCGCCGCCTCGTCCAGCCCCCGCCAGGTGGTCGAGCGGGTGTTGACCAGCGCGTCACCGAAGGCCGCCAGGAACCTGTCGATCTCCGCCGCCGTCAGGCGCTCGGCGCGGATATCGCGCAGTTCCGCGCCCAGCGCACCCACGGCTTTCCGGCACGTGTCGCATGTCTTGATCCCGTAAACCCGCATCCAGTCCTCCCCGGTTCCTCGCAGAAATGAACACCGCCGGACCGCGCGGCTCAAGCCCAAATTTTCTTTGACTTATGAAACGGGCGACCCACGTGTAATTTTGTAAATGACCTTGGTTTCAAGGCGCATTTGCACCCTGCCCGGGGCGCGGACCCGGATACGAAAACCAGCAAAACGATGCCTTCGGCATCTGAGGACTACCGAGAAGGGAGACGCGGACATGCCGACTGGCACCGTGAAGTGGTTCAATACAACCAAGGGTTACGGGTTCATCGCACCCGACGAAGGCGGCAAGGATGTGTTCGTGCATATCTCGGCCGTGGAACGGGCCGGCCTGACGGGCCTGGCCGACAATACCAAGATCGAATATGAGCTCAGGGAAGGCCGAGACGGCAGGTCCTCCGCGACCGAATTGAAGGTCGTGGGCTGACACGACCCTCCCCCTCCAGCCCCGCATGCACCAAGACCCGAAGCGTCCGCGCTTCGGCCCAAGCACCTGTCCAGATCGCCGGCGGGCTCAGCCCCAGACGGCCTCGAACTCGCGCCACTCACCCTTGCTCATGCCGGAATTCTCCTGGGTGACGGTTTCGCCTGCAAGCCGCCGCTTCAGGCAATCGACGCCCCTGGCGCTCAGCTGCACCGCGCCCATCCGGTAATCCTCGAACGCGGCATAGGCCGCCGGGACCCAGTCCTTCACCATCTCGCAAATCGCATCCGCATAGACCCGTATCTCGTACTGCGCATGGGCATCGGCCCGCAGCCGCAGGAAATGGAACAGGTTGTGCAGGTCCACCTTCCAGTACCACTGGGTATAGACATTGGCCGGCAGGTTCATCCGCGCCAACTCCCGCGCCAGGCCCTGCTGGCCGTCCTGGCTCAGCATTTCTTCGTAATGGTCATAGGCCCGCATGCTGTCTTCCTTCAGAAGCCGCAGCACCCGCTCGGCCTCCGCGCCCTGCAGGGTCTCGCCGCGCCCCTGGTTGTTCACCCGGGACTGGGCGGCGAGCTGTTCCGGCGCGGGGATGTAGAACTCCCGGTCAAGCACCGAATACCGCGCGGAATACTCGTTCACATTCGCCGTGCGGTGCCGGATCCACTGGCGCGCCACGAAGACCGGCAGCTTCACATGCAGCTTGATCTCGCACATTTCGAACGGCGTCGAATGCCAGTGCCGCATCAGGTACCGGATCAGCCCGCTGTCGTCGCGCGCCTTCTTGGTGCCCGCGCCGTAGCTGACCCGCGCCGCCTGCACGATCGCCGCGTCGTCGCCCATGTAATCCACCACCCGCACGAAGCCGTGGTCCAGCACCGGCTGCGGCGTATAGAGATGCGCCTCCATCCCCGGGGCGACCGCCCGAAGGGTCGGCTGCGGGTTGGAGCGCAGGGCCGCGATCTCGGCCTCGGGTGTCTGGGGCGTGTCGGCCTGGTCGTTCATGGGAAGCGCCTCTTTTCCTGACATATCTACATTCTGTGGATTCGGGCCGGGATTTCTACCACAAAATGTGTTCGTGCGGGCCGCACCCCACAGAATCTTGTGGATAACCCGGGTCCGGCTTGCTCCGCCCCCGGTTCCGGCTACCTGTTGGGCACCGGAACTAACGGACAAGACTCATGCTGGAATTCTATCACACCATGGTCCGCGTAAAGGACCTGGACACCTCCCTCGCCTTCTACAAGCTGCTCGGCCTCGAAGAGGTCCGCCGCCGCGACAGCGAACAGGGCCGCTTCACCCTGGTGTTCCTGAAGGCCCCGGGCGACACCGGCGCGCCGCCGCTGGAGCTGACCTATAACTGGGACGGGGATGAGGGCCTGCCGAGCGACAGCCGTCATTTCGGGCATCTCGCCTTCCTGACCGACGACATCTACGGGCTGTGCCAGCGCCTGATGGACGCGGGCGTGACCATCAACCGCCCGCCGCGGGACGGGCACATGGCCTTCGTGCGCTCGCCCGACAACGTCTCGATCGAGCTTCTGCAGAAAGGCGATGCCCTGCCCCCGGCCGAGCCCTGGGCGCAAATGGAAAACACCGGGCACTGGTAGGATGATGCGCGCGGTGGCCCTGGCGCTCGCCGCCCTTGTCGGGCTCGGGCCGGGCCTGGCCCGGGCCGAGACCCCCTGTCGGCAGGCGTTGGCGCTCGGGATGGATGTGTCGGCCTCGGTCGACGCCGCCGAATACCGCCTGCAACGGGATGGCCTCGCCCATGCCCTGCTCGACCCGGCGGTGGTCGCGGCCTTCACCGCCCTGCCCGATGCCCCCGTGACGCTGATGATCTTCGAGTGGAGCGGCTATCGCAGCCAGACGGTCCTGCTGCCCTGGACCCCGATCCGGTCCCGGGACGATCTGCGCGCGGCGGCCTCGGTGCTGGCCGGTCCCTCCGGGCCGCGCAACGAGAACGCCACGGCGATCGGCGGGGCCGCGCTCTTTGCCGCCCGCGCCTTCGGGCAGGTGGGCGATTGCTGGCGCAAGACGCTGGATCTGTCGGGGGATGGTAAGAACAATGACGGGCCGACCCCGGGCATGCTGGCGCAGGATCCGCGCCTCGACGGGATCACCATCAACGGTTTGGTCATCGGCGCGGGGTCCGGCACCGACGCCACCCGGCGCAATGCCCATATCGGGGAGATGGTCGCCTATTTCCAGCGCCACGTGATCCGGGGTCCGGGCGCGTTTACCGAGGTTGCCCTGGGCTTCGAAGGGTTCGAGATGGCGATGCGTCGCAAGCTGCTGCGCGAGATACGCGTATTGCAATTCTCGGAGCTGGCCTCCGGGCCGCGCTGAGCGCGAGGGCAGCCCCGAGGCACGCAACCGCGCCCAGCCAGAGCACACCGGTCATCACCAGGTCCATTCCGCGCCCCTCAGTAGATGTAGCGGATCTGGTCGGCCCAGTACCGCTCCATCCGCCGCAGGGCGGTGTTGATCTCTTCGAGACTTTCGCGCCCCAGAACGCCCTTGCTTTCCAACCCGCTTGCATGGCGCGCGAACAGGTCGCCGACCACCCGGCGCACCTTGTGCCCCTCCTCGGTCAGGCGCACCCGGACGGACCGACGGTCGATCTCGCTGCGCTGGTGATGCATGTAGCCCATCTCCACAAGCTTCTTGAGGTTGTACGAAACGTTGGAGCCCTGATAATAGCCGCGGGATTTCAGCTCCCCCGCCGTGACCTCGTTATCGCCGATATTGTAGAGCAGCAGCGCCTGCACCGCGTTGATCTCCAGCACACCGACCCGCTCGAACTCGTCCTTGATCACATCGAGCAGCAGACGATGGAGACGTTCCACAAGCGACAAGCTTTCGAGATACCCGGTCAGAACACCGAGATCGGGGGCGTCTTCCAGTCGCGCGTGCAAGCTCATGTCATTCTCCGAGTATCAGTACCTGAGGCCGACACTCGGGGAATTTCCCCAACAATCCCTTAATGCAAACGCATCTATTGTCGGATAAATCGAAAAAACCTGTCCGGGTCCGTCAACGGCCGGTCTGCCCCAACCGCGTCACCAGTGCCGCGAACCGCTCCGGTGGCGCGGCCTGCCCGGAGACCCATTGATAGAGATCCTGGTCGTTTTCCTTCAGCAGCGCGTCGAACGCGTCGAGCTCGGCCTCGCTCATCCCGGCGAGGTGCGTGTCCGCGTAAGGCCCGAGGATCAGGTCCATTTCCTTGATCCCCCGGCGCCAGGCGCGGATCTTCATGCGCTTGATCCGGGCCTCCGGGGTCTCGTTGGGGGTGACGACCCCCATGGCGGCTTCGGTCAGGTGAAATTCGCTCATGGCGCATTCTCCAGGCTCTTGCGCAGCCGTTTTTCCAGCCGGGCCATGCGCCCGCTCAGGCGCGTCATCTCCGCCTGCACCTGGCGCAGCTCGGTCAGGGCGGCGCGCACATCCCCGGGCATGTCGCTGCCGAGATCGGGCGCGTCGATCCCCTCGCCCTCTCCGGTCATCAGCCAGCTCAGGGACACGTTGAGCAGCCCCGAGAGCATCTGGATCCGGTTCGCCCTCGGCTCCGACAGATCCTCTTCCCAGTCGCGCAGGGTCTTGGCCTTCACGCCCAGCCGCTTGGCCAGTTGCGCCTGGGTCAGCCCCACCGCCTCCCGGGCCCCGGCGAGCCTGTCCCCGAAGGTGGCCGTCGCTTCGGAATACCAGTCCTGGTCTTCGGGCATTGCGCTCCGCTCCCTTGCGTTTCAGCTTGATTGGCAGATGCCGCAAGCCTAAGACATGGACCCGGGTTATGCAAACCGGAGTCCCCTGAAATGTCCTTCCTTTCGACCTCTCTCGCCCGTGTCAAACCGTCGCCGACCATCGCGGTGACCAACATGGCAAACGAGCTCAAGGCCGCCGGGCGGGACGTGATCGGTCTCGGCGCCGGTGAACCCGATTTTGACACGCCCCAGAACATCAAGGATGCCGGAAAAGCGGCCATCGATGCCGGGAAAACGAAATACACCGCAGTGGACGGCATCCCCGAGCTGAAAAAGGCGATCGTCGCGAAGTTCAAGCGCGACAATGGCCTGGACTATGACACCACGCAAGTGACCGTGGCCAATGGCGGCAAGCAGATCCTGATCAACGCGCTGATGGCGACCATGAACCCCGGCGACGAGGTGATCATCCCCGCGCCCTACTGGGTGAGCTACCCGGACATGGTGCTCCTGGCGGGCGGCGAGCCGGTGATCGCGGAGGCCTCGATCCAGACCGGCTTCAAGCTGACCGCCGACCAGCTGGAGGCGGCGATCACGCCCCGCACCAAGTGGTTCATCTTCAACTCGCCGTCGAACCCCACCGGGGCGGGCTACACCGCCGCCGAGCTCAAGGAACTGACCGATGTGCTGCTGCGCCACCCCCATGTCTGGGTGATGACCGACGACATGTACGAGCACCTGGTCTATGACGATTTCGAGTTTGCCACCCCCGCCCAGGTGGAGCCGAAACTCTACAACCGCACCCTGACCTGCAACGGGGTCTCCAAGGCCTATGCCATGACCGGCTGGCGGATCGGCTATGCCGCGGGCCCCAAGGAGCTGATCGGCGCGATGCGCAAGATCCAGTCCCAGTCCACCTCCAACCCCTGCTCGATCAGCCAATGGGCCGCGGTCGAGGCCCTCGACGGCACCCAGGACTACATCCCCGAGAATAACAAGACCTTCAAACGCCGCCGCGACCTGGTGGTCGGCATGCTCAACGACGCCCAGGGGATCAGCTGCCCGAAACCCGAGGGCGCGTTCTACGTCTATCCCTCCATCGCGGGCTGCATCGGCAAGACTTCCGCCGGGGGCACCAAGATCACCGATGACGAGGCCTTCGCCAAGGCCCTGCTGGAGGAAAAAGGCGTCGCCGTGGTCTTCGGCGCGGCCTTCGGGCTCAGCCCCAATTTCCGGGTCAGCTACGCCACCTCCGACGACGCCCTGACCGAAGCCTGCACCCGCATCCAGGACTTCTGCGCAGGGCTCAGCTGAGGCGGCGGTGTCCCTGTCCCTACCCAACCTCTTCTTCCGGGTGAAGGAGAACGGCGCGACGGTGTTTCGGGTGACCGCCGAAACCCGTCAGAACCGGCTCGACATGACGCAGGTCGCCACGGTGAACATCCGCAATGGCGACATCAAGGTGCAGAACAACAAGGACATCTCCGACACCGAGCGCACCGAGATCGAAGCCTGGATCGAGACCCGCCGCGCCGTGCTCGATGCGCGCCACATGGACGACGTGCACCGAACGGTGGATTTTCTCAACCACACTGCGCAATGGGTCCAGTCCCGCGCCACGGATGACCAGCTCGAAGAGATCACCGACATCCTGCTGCTGACCATGCACGACCTGCGCAGCCTGCTGGTGCGCAAGAAGGCCGACCGGGTGATGGCGGCACGTCCCAAGGACGACTGACACCGCCCCCGCCGAAGGAGACCGCCATGTCCACCCCGCCAGCCCCGGCACCCGCCGCAAGCCCCCGCAAACTCGTGGCCGGCATGATGGCCCTGAGCAGCGCGCTGCTCTTCATCGTCTTTCTGGCCGAGGATTTCGGCGGTCTCATGGCAACGCTGCAGGCCGAACTGCCCTGGGGGCTGGTGCTGCGCTACCTGGTGGCGATGGCGGCGGGCGGCGCGCTCTGCGGGGCGCTGCTGTCGGGGCTGTTCGGGCGGCAGGGGCTCGGCGGCTGGCTGCTGGCCGGGCTCGGCGGGATCGTCACCGCAACCATCGCCGGGATGCTGGGCAGCCTTCTGGGCCTGCTGCCGGACCTGTTGGCCGATGGCTGGCAGACCCGCGACCTGGTCGCGGTCGGGGCCGGTGCGCTGGTCCTGCCCCTGGCCGCAACCGGCTGGACACCGCTGCTGGCGCTCTGGGCCGCCGTGGTCGGCGGCACCCATATCCGGGTCCGACGACTGCGCAGCTAGAAGCCAGCGCGTGCCAACCCTCCACCCGGTGGCGCGCACATGTCCCACCACGCCGCACGGGGGGCAACAATTCCGCCCTCTCCCGAGACTGGCGCCTTATCCGTGACATCCTCACCTGTGTCTGACGCGTCTCCCAAGGGCCGCCATGAACGCATTCTGACAGGCGCCGTGATCGCGGGTGTCCTTCGCAGCCAGCGGCGCGGCACCGACGACGCCAAGTTCGTCGAGATCGGCGCCGTCAGCACCATTGACCCGACCTCCGGCGACGGATTCGACATCGGCTCCGTGCGTGTCACGGCCCTGCGTTCGGCCCTGCCGCCGCGGGGACCACCACCGGCGAGCGCCCTTTTGCCGGGCTCCGGCCTTCTGGGTGCGGCCGCGCTGCGCCGCCGCAAGCGCAAGAGCCGATCTCGCCCAACACCTGCATGTCAAAGGCCGATGCAAGCGCATCGGCCTTTTTCATGGTCCCGCTTCGAAGGCACCGCGGCGACCCGGGCCGGCTCAGGCCCAGCGTTCGATCGCCGCCCTGGAATCGGTCGGCCCGGTGTTGAAGGCGATCCGGGCTTGCGGCGCATGCTCATGCACCACGTTCACTAGGGTCTCGAATACCAGGAAATGTTCGTCATCCCGGCGCACGCCCGCCCCGATCATCACCACGTCATAGGCTGTTTCGCGCAGCTGCGTGGCCACCTGGTCGGTGGCAGTCTCACCACTCCGGATAAATCCGATCTCCGTCTCATACCCGGCCGCCTCCAACGCCGCCGCATCGGCCCGCAACCCGGCTTCGAGCTTCTCCGGCGTCAAGCCCGGCCACTTGTCATACGCCACCACGCTCGGGTGCCAGCCCACCATCAGAACCTTCTTTGCCATCCATGTCTCCTCCGTGCCTTGTGCCGCCCCCGGACCGGTCGAGGCAAACCAGGATTGCTCCCGGATCCGAGGCGGCCTATGAATGTTTACGCGTAAACTAAAACACAGAATAATTTACATGGCAAACAAAAATCCGAACCCGCCCTCCCTCGGGCGCCAACTGAACTTCACCACGGGCCAGATGAACGCGCTCTGCCAGGCCTGGCTGGCGCCCCACGGGCTGTCCTTGCCGCAATGGGTGGTGCTCTCGTGCCTGTGGCGGGAAGGCGAGATCAGCATCGGCCTGCTGGCCGAGCGGGTCGGCACCGGCCTGCCAGCGACCTCGCGGATCGTCGATCGCATGGAAGACCGCGGCCTGCTGGTCAAGCGCAAGGACCCCGAAGACCGGCGCAGCGTCCTGATTGCCGTGACCGCGGCGGGGCAGGCTCTGGACCCCCTCGCGCGCTTCTACGACCATATCAACGAGGCCCTGCTGGCCGGGTTTACCCCCACGGAGCGCAGCCTCGCCTTCGACCTGCTGGCCCGGATGGAACACAACGCCCGCGCCGCCCAGGAGCGCGACGGCCCCTGACCGGACCAATATTGCGCCAGACCGCAGAAAACCGGAACAACGGCCCGATCCGCGCCCTGATACAAAACTGTTTCCCAGAATCCCCCATCCATGGCACGCTTTTGGCCTGATGCGGAAGTAACGGTCAAGACTTGCACCGCATCCGGACATGGGAGGAGACACATATGAACCTGAGACCGGACCCGACATTCCACGCCACCCCCAAGCTCGCCATGGAGGCGCCGCCCGAAACCCTGGCCTTCACCCTGATGCTCAGTCCCGATGGCGCGCAACCGGACGGGCTCGCGGTGGTCGACGTGAACCCCGCCTCCGAAACCTACGGTCAGATCGTCCACCAGGTGATCATGCCCAATACAGGCGACGAGTTTCACCATTTCGGCTGGAACGCCTGTTCCTCGTCGCTCTCCCCGCTCAGCGGGCACGCCTTCCTCGAACGGCGCTACCTGATCATCCCGGGCATCCGCTCCAGCCGGATCTACATCATCGACGTCAAGGAGCCGCTGAAGGCCAAGATCCACAAGATCATCGAACCCGAAGAGGTCTTCGCCAAGACCGGCTATTCCCGCCCCCACACCATCCATTGCGGCCCCGAAGGCATCTATGTCTCGACCCTGGGCGGCGGCGGCGCGGACGGCATGGACGGCCCGCCGGGCATCTTCATCATGGATTGCGAAACCTTCGAGATCCTCGGCCGCTACGAGATGGACCGGGGCAAGCAGGACAAGCACTATGATTTCTGGTGGAACCTGCCGCGCGACTACATGGTCAGCTCCGAATGGGGTCTGCCGCCGCAATTCGAGAACGGCATCGTCGCCGAGGACCTGCTGGCCAACAAGTACGGCCATTCCATCCATTTCTGGAACCTGCGCCAACGAAAGAATGTCCAGACCATCGACCTGGGCGCCAATCACCAGATGGCGCTGGAAATCCGCCCCGCCCACGACCCGTCCCGCGATTACGGCTTCTGCGGCGTGGTGGTGGACACCACCAACCTGCAAGGCGCGATCTTCACCTGGTGGCAGAAGGACGACGGCAGTTTCGAGGCGAAGAAAACCCTCACCATCGACCCCCGCCCCGAGGACGCAGCGAACCTGCCGCCGCTCCTGCAAGGCTTCGGCGCGGTCCCGCCGCTGATCACCGACATCGACCTGAGCCTCGATGACAAGTACCTCTACGTCTCCTGCTGGGGCCTGGGCGAGATGCACCAATACGACGTCTCCGACCCGATGCACCCCAAGCTCGCGGGCAAGGTCGCACTGGGCGGCATCGGGCGCGGGACCACCCACCCGAACGGCAAACCCTTCGTCTTCGGCCCGCAGATGGTCGAGATCAGCCGCGACGGCAAGCGCGTCTACTGGACGAACTCGCTCTATTCCACATGGGACGAGCAGTTCTACCCGGGCGAGGAGGGCGGCCAGATGGTCATGGCCCATGTGGGCGAGAACGGCGGGCTGACGCTGGACAAGGATTTCTACGTGGAGTTCCCCAAGGGCTACCGCAGCCACCAGATCCGCCTCGAAGGCGGGGACTGCTCCACCGACAGCTTCTGCTACCCCTCCGTCTGAGGCGTGGACGCGCTGACCACCGCAACGGCCCTCTGGGGGGCCGTTGTCGCTTCGGGCCTCTACCACGGGATCAACCCGGGCATGGGCTGGCCGCTGGCGGTGTCCGCCGCCCTGATGGACCGCACGCCCGGCGCTTTGTTCAGAGCGCTGGTCGCCCTCGCGCTCGGCCACCTGGTGGCCATGGTCGCGGTGCTCTTTCCCTTCGCGGTGCTGATGTTTCTCGTGGACTGGCAGCGCCAGATCCAGATCGGTGCCGCCTGCCTCGTGATCGGGCTCGGGATCTACCTGCTGATCAACCGCCGCCATCCGCGCTTTCTCGCCCGCGTCCCGCCCAGCCGCCTGGCGCTGTGGTCCTTCCTCGCGGCCATGGCCCACGGGGCGGGCCTGATGCTGGTGCCGATCTATCTCGGCATCTGCCAGACCCTCGACAGCGATGCAGGCCACGCCGCCGCCGCCACGCTGATGCAGGGCAACCTCGCCGTCGCCGCATCCGTCGCCGTTGCCCACACGCTGGCCATGACACTCGCGGGCGGCGCGCTCGCCCTCGGGGTCTATCACTGGCTGGGGCTGAAATTCTTGTCGCGCAGCTGGTTCAACCTCGACGTGGTCTGGGCGCTGAGCCTGATCCTCGTGGGCGGCCTGTCCCTGCTACTCCCGCACTAGGCCCCGCGCCTGCCAGCCGCGACGCCCCCAGAACCGCCACATCAACAACATCGCCGCCAGCGCCAGCCCGACCACCAGCCCGGCCCAGATCCCGACCCCGGCCAGCGGCGTGTAGAACCCCAGGACAAACCCCACGGGCAAGCCCACCCCCCAATAGGCCAGCGCCGCGATCACCATGGGCACCCGCGTGTCCTGCACCCCGCGCAACAGGCCCAGCGCCATGATCTGCGCCCCGTCCGCGAACTGGAACAGGGCCGCCATGAACAGCAACGCAATCCCGATGCCCAGGATCTCGGCCCGCGCGGGCTCATCCGGCGACAGGAAAGCCCCGATCAGAACCTCCGGCATGGTCACGAACACCACCACCGTGCACAGAGAGAACCCCGCCGACAGGGCGATCGCCACCGCCCCGCCGCGCTTGAGTGCGGCCGCATCCCCGAGCCCCAGCGCCCGGCCCGCCCGCACGGTCGCGGCCTGGCTTAGGCCGACATGCACCATGAAGGTGATCGCCACCATCTGCAGCGCGATGCCATGGGCCGCCAGGTGCAGGGTCCCGATGGCGCCCATCATCATGGCCGAGGCCGCGAACATCCCGCTCTCGGCGAAACTCGTGACGCTGATTGGCCAGCCCAGCCGGTACACCGCCCGGAACGCCGACCAGTCCGGCACCCAGAGCCGCCGGAACAGGTCATGCTCGGGCAGCTTGCGCCGGGCATAGATCACCAGCGCCACCAGCGACACCAGATGCAGGCTCAGGGACGCCAGCGCTGCACCCCGGATCCCCAGCTCCGGCATCCCCAGCCGCCCGAAGATCAGCACGTAATTCAGCCCCGCGTTCAGCACCGCCGCCCCGATCGTGACCCAGAGAACGACCTGCGTCCGCTCCAGCGCCGAGAGATATCCCTTCAGCACCATGACCAGCAGCCCCGGACCCAGCGCCAGCCCCGCGATCCGCAGGTACTCCTGGGTCAGCTGCGCAGTGCCCGGGTCCTGCCCCAGCGCGACCAGCCAGGGCGCCGACCACAGCATCGGCGGCGTGACCACCGCGGCAAAGATCAGCACCAGCCAGAAGCCCATCCGCGTCACCCGCCGGATCTGCACCTCGTCGCCCTCGCTCGCGGCCTTGGCCACCATGGGCATCACCGCCCAGGCAAAGCCCGAGCCCACGATCAGCAACGCAAAGAAGATCGAGGACGAACCCAGCACCACCGCCGCCAGCGCCTCGGCGGAATACCAGCCGAGCATCACCGTATCCGTGGCCGAAATCGCGATCTGCGCCATGTGACTGCCGATCAACGGCAGACCCAGTTTCAGGATCGCGCGGGCATGGCCGAAGGAGGTGAGCGTCTGCGACATGATCCGGCCTTAGATCACGGCGCCCCCCCGGGCAAGGCCGCTCAGCCCGGCTTGCGCGCCACGAAGTCGATCAGCCCCGAGCGCCCGGAATGGCCCGGCCCCTCGTCGATCTCCGCGTCGTAATCGGCCGCGTGCAGCACCGCGTAGCCCGGGAAGGCCGCGCGCAGCATCTCCAGCTCGTACATGTTCGCCTCCGCCGGGGGCCCGCCGGTGCCGTAGCCCACCTGCCTCGGCGCATAGCCATGCAGCAAGAGCACCCCGCCCGGCTTGAGCGCCGCATCGAGCCCGGCGAACACCTCTGCCCGCGGCCCCGGCCCCATGAACTGGATGAAGATCGCGACCACCGCATCCACCGGCGCCGCCGCCCAGTCCCAGGCGAAGATGTCCGCCTCGTGGAAATCCACCGCCACGCCCTTCTCGGCGGCCAGCTTGCGCGCCTTGTCCACCGCGTTGGGCGCCGCATCGAAGGCGGTCACCTCATGGCCCAACCCGGCCAGGTGCACCGAATTGCGCCCCTCGCCATCGGCCACCACCAGCACCCGCGACGCGTCCGGGATATGGCCCGCCTGGGCCACCAGAAACGCCGCCGGGTCGCGCCCGAACAGGTAATCGGGCCGGTCGTAGCGCGCGTTCCACATGGGCCTCTCCTACATCCCCGCCTGCAACAGGCCCCAGGCCAGCAGCGCCACCAGCACCCCCGCCCCGATCTCCAGCACGCTGCCCAGGTGCCGCGCCTGGCTCCAGCCGCCGGAGGCCAGCGCGCTGCTCTCGCGCAGCCCCGTCGCCGCCACGGCCACCGCCACGGTCACGCTCGCCGTGCCCAGCGCCATGGCGACCACACCGGCCACCGCCGCCGCCTCGATCTGCAACCGCAGCCCCAGGATCAGCACGAAGAGCGCGCCGGTACAGGGCCGGATCGCCACCGCCCCGATCAGGGCCAGGATCTCCCGCGGGCCCCGCGCCGCCAGCACCGCGCTCGCGTCGGGCGCATGGGCATGACCGCAGGTCTCGCAAGCCCCGTCGCCGTGGCCATGGTCGTGATCGTGGTCGTGATCGTGGTCGTGCCCATGGTGATGGTCGTGATGGTCATGGTGATGGGCCTCGACCCGCCGCGCCGCGCGCAACCGCGCCACCCCGCGCCAGACCAGCCACAGGCCCAGCACCAGGATCGCCGCCGCACTCGCCGGCGCGAACCAGTCGTCGGCCACGCCCGTCAACTGCGCCGTGCTCGCCTGGAACACCCAGGCGCCCACGCCCACCAGAACGATCGCCGTGGCCGCCTGCCCGAGGCTCGCGATCAACGCCACCCCCGACAGCCGCAGCATCGAGATCCGCCGCGCCACGCCGTAGCCGCCGATCACCACCTTGCCGTGCCCCGGCCCAGCCGCATGAAAGAAACCATAGGCGAAACAGACCCCCAGGAACCCCGCAAGCGCGCCCGCCTCGCCGACCCGCAGCGCGCGCAACTGCCCCGCCAGCGCGTCCTGCACCTCGCGCTGCTGGCTCGCGGCCCAGCGCGCGATCCCGTCGCCGCCCCCGCCCCAGAGCAGGAAGGCCAGACCCCCCAGCAGCAGCAGCGCCGCGCCCGCGCCTAGGGCCCGCATGTGACACGCACCTCATGGGCAAAGAGATCCCCGACCGCCGGAAAATCGTCCTCGAACAGCGGATCGTCGCTGCCCGCGAATTCCTGCAAGGCCGCCACCAGCTGCTCCGACGCCGCCTCCGGGTCGGGCACGTAAACCTCCGCCACGCAACCCTCCGGCGCGTTCTCCAGCCGCACGGGCAGGTCGATCTCGTAGGACGTGTAATAGGTCGGATCGTAGATCTGCAAAATCACCGGCTCCGCCCCCACCGCGACCCGCGTCTCCAGCGCGCGCAGATGGGTGGACACGACCCGCCCCTCCTCATAGGCCGCGTCATACTCCAACGGTCGGGTCAGCGGCACCTCCGCGCCCCCGGCCAGCAGATAGCTGTCCCCGGCAAAACCCTCGATCCAGTTCATGTCGAAGCCCGACAGCTGCTCCGCCTCGCCGGGCTCCAGCACACCGTCGAAATCCGGGTCGAGGCCCCGCTCCTCCACCACCACCAGCGAGAACAGCGAATCGTAGGCCCACACGATCCGCACGGCCCCCAACCGGCCTTCCTCGTCGAACACGAGCGTCGCGCCCGCATCGATGAAGATATGCGGATGGGCAAACGCAGGAAGGCTCGCCGCTGCAACCCAGGCAGGGGCGAGCCAGGACACCGCACAAAAGGCGCGCAAAGCTTTCATGGGGCGAAGATAGTCGCTCCACCCCGCAACCTCAATCGCCGCTCAACTGCTGCGGCGGGTATCGGGATGCAGCGAGGCGCCGAGGATATGCTCGGCCGAATGCACCACATGCCCCGCCCCGCCCACGATCAGCGGATCGGCCGGGGTCACGATGTCGTAATCCTTGTCCGGATAGTCCAGCGTCGACAGGAAATGCCGCATGCAGTTGAGCCGCGCGCGCTTCTTGTCGTTCGACTTCACGATGGTCCAGGGCGCGTCGGCGGTGTTGGTGTAGAAGAACATCGCCTCCTTGGCCTCGGTGTACTCGTCCCACTTGCTCAGGCTCGCCTTGTCGATCGGCGACAGCTTCCAACGCTTCAGCGGATCGGTCGCGCGACTGTCGAACCGGCGCTTCTGCTCGGCCTGGGTGACCGAGAACCAGTACTTGTAAAGCCGGATGCCCGACCGGGTGAGCATGCGCTCGAATTCCGGGGTCTGGCGCATGAATTCCAGGTATTCCGTGGGCGAGCAGAACCCCATCACCCGCTCCACACCGGCGCGGTTGTACCAGGACCGGTCATAGAACACCATTTCGCCCGCGGTCGGCAGATGCTCGATATAGCGCTGGTAATACCACTGGCCGCGCTCTTCGTCCGTGGGCTTGTTCAGCGCCACGACCCGGGCCGCACGCGGGTTCAGGTGCTCGGTGAACCGCTTGATCGTGCCGCCCTTGCCGGCGGCATCGCGCCCCTCGAACAGCATCACGAATTTCTGTCCGGTCTCCTGCGCCCAGAGCTGCACCTTCAGCAACTCCGCCTGCAATTGCGCCTTCTCGGCCTCGTAGGCCCGGCGCGCCATCTTCCGGCGATAGGGATATCGCCCGGTCTCGAAGGCCTGCCGCACGGCCTCGGGGCTCGGCGACGGGCTCCGCGCGGGCGCCGCGGCACTCTGACCGTTGGACTTGGTCTCGGACTTGGGAAGATCGGCGATCGGGGTCTGGTCGGTCATAGGCGCTCCTTGAGGTTCCCCGACGGCCTAGCAGGTTCGCGCAGCGCCGACTTTGACACGAGTCAAGAACTCCTGCCACGCCCTGACAAGGCGCGCAGGTCCCCCGACCACGGGGCACAAGACATGAAAAAGCCGCCCACATCCCTGTGAGCGGCTCTATATTTTTCAAAAGGCCGAAGCTCAGCCGCGGGCTTTGCGTGCCCGCAAGGCCACCGCTCCAAGCGCCCCGATCAGCAACAGACCAGACGCCGGCAACGGAACCGGCGCGGGCGGCGCCCCGAAGCCCGGACCACCGATGCCCACTCTCATACCGTCAAGCGAGAAACCGTCGTCTTCGCGAAAGGTCACGCCATCCGACTCGAAGTTGAAGAAATCGATATCCGCAGCGGTCACTGCGCTACTGAATTCGATCACGACGATGCTGGAATTCCCATCGGGCAGTTTTCCACCGACGCGTTGCTCGAACGTGTTGCCGCCACCCGCGTCGATCCGAAGGAATGCGCCCTGGTCGCTACCATCGGTCAGGGTGAAAAAGATCGCGTCGAAGGAAGCTCCCCCGAGGGACACATCCCACTCGATCCCGTGGGTATCGTTGCTGTCGAGGAACCACGTCCCGGTCGTGGGAATCTTGTTGGTACGTCCGAACACGGTCCCGTCGCGCAGGGCGAGCCCGGTCCCGTCATTCGGAAAGCCGCTTCCCGTCACGGTCCCGCCACCGCCTGTGCCGCCGACCGTTTCGAAGTTGCCCACGGCGGTGGACAATGGCGAGCCCTGGAAGCCGACCTGACCCTCGACGGTCGCTCCACCGCCCGGCCCGAGGTTCTCGAAGTCCTCTTCGGTGAACGTGCCGAGCCCCTCGATGAAACCAAAGTTGGTCGCGTCGAATTCCTGCACCGAAATCGAAACCGCCCAGACCGGTGCCGCCCCGAGGGCCAGCGCCGTTGCGGTCGCCAGTAGTCCTGTCTTGAATGTCATCGTCACACTTCCACTCGTTGTAGTCCAAATACCAAATTTCACTATCACATCTGCGCCCGCGGAAGTCAAACTTTGTAAAGATTGTCTTAACACCGCGCCAAATCGGCAGTCTTCACGCGCAGGCGGTCGAAAGTTGCACAAATAAGCAGCAGTCTCGACCGCGTTCCCAGCGCAGGGCGCGTTAGCGGCCCGCGCGAACCGCCGCCCTCGCACCAGCCTGGAGGCCGTGCTTCGTCCCCTCCGGCCCTGCGCCCCGCGCCCTGCACGCCCCGCCCGGCCCGGGCTTTACGTGGCCGGCACGGACTTGTCGCGACCAATCGCACATGCGGCGGGCACGCCACCCCGCGCACGCGATTGCCCCGCCAGCGGCACCTGAACTCGGCGTCCACCGCCACACCCGGCGCGCAAACCGCAGACCGCCCCTGGTCGCGCACCGCGTCACGACCGGCGGACTCACCGCTCTCGCTCCGGGCGGCGATCATCGCCCCCGCGACGAATGATGCCCCCGCGCTCACCCGACGCACCGGCCTCAGCCCCCAAGGTCGTGCGCCTGCCCGCCCGGGCGGCGACATCCCCGCCCCCCTTCGCCCCTCGCGGCCACTTCCCACCTCCCCCCCGCCCTGCCATACTGGCGCAAACACCAAGAATGAGCAGTCCCATGGCCAACGACCTTCTCTCGGGCGCGCGCGCCGACACCGCCGCCACCTATGACGCCTCCTCGATCCAGGTGCTGGAAGACATGGAACATGTCCGCCTCCGCCCCGGCATGTATATCGGCGGCAAGGACGACCGCGCGCTCCACCACATGGTGGCCGAGATCATCGACAACTCCATGGACGAGGCGGTCGCGGGCCACGCCACCTGGATCGAGGTCGAGCTGCACGCCAACGGCCATGTCTCCGTACGCGACAACGGCCGCGGCATCCCCACCGACCCGCACCCGAAAACCCCCGACAAATCCGCGCTGGAGGTGATCTTCTGCACCCTCAACGCGGGCGGCAAGTTCTCCGGCGACAGCTACGAGACCTCGGGCGGCCTGCACGGCGTCGGCTCCTCGGTGGTCAACGCGCTCAGCGACCACCTCCGCGTGGAAGTCGCCCGCAACCGCGAGCTTTACGCCATGGAATTCTCCCGCGGCGTCCCCCAGGGCAAACTGGCGAAAATCGGCGCCGCCCCCAACCGCCGCGGCACCGCCGTCACCTTCCACCCGGACCCGGAGATCTTCGGCTCCCTCGCCCTCAAACCAGCGCGCCTGTTCAAGATGGCCCGCTCCAAGGCCTACCTCTTCTCCGGGGTCGAGATCCGCTGGAAAACCGCCATCGACGACGGCGACACGCCCGAGGAGGCCACCTTCCACTTCCCCGGCGGGCTCAGCGACTACCTCAACGAAACACTCGGCCAGGCCGCCACCTATGCCGACGCGCCGTTCTCCGGCACCGTGTCGTTCGAGAAATTCGGCCGCCCCGGCAAGGTCGAATGGGCCATCAACTGGACCCCGGCCCGCGACGGCTTCATCCAGTCCTACTGCAACACCGTCCCCACGCCGGAGGGCGGCACCCACGAGGCGGGCTTCTGGGCCGCCATCCTCAAGGGCATCAAGGCTTACGGCGAGCTTGTCTCGAACCGCAAGGCCAGCACCATCACCCGCGAGGACCTGATCACCGGCGCGGGCGCGCTCGTGTCCTGCTTCATCCGGGAGCCGGAATTCGTCGGCCAGACCAAGGACCGCCTCGCCACCGTCGAGGCCCAGCGCATGGTCGAGAACGCCGTGCGCGACCACTTCGACAACTGGCTCGCCGCCGACACCAAATCCGCCGGCGCCATCCTCGACTTCCTCGTCCTGCGCGCCGAGGAACGCCTCCGCCGCCGCCAGGAAAAGGAAACCGCCCGCAAATCAGCCACCAAGCGCCTGCGCCTGCCCGGCAAGCTGGTGGACTGCTCCGCCACCAACCGCGCGGGTACGGAACTGTTCATCGTCGAGGGCGACAGCGCGGGCGGCTCCGCCAAGATGGCCCGCGACCGCAAGACCCAAGCCCTCCTACCCCTGCGCGGCAAGATCCTCAACGTCCTCGGTGCCGCGTCCTCGAAACTCGGCTCCAACCAGGAGATCAGCGATCTGACCCAGGCCCTCGGCGTCGGGCTCGGCAGCAAATTCAACATCGAGGATCTGCGCTACGACAAGATCATCATCATGACCGACGCCGACGTGGACGGCGCCCATATCGCGTCCCTGCTGATGACCTTCTTCTTCACCCAGATGCGCCCGATGATCGACGCAGGCCACCTCTATCTGGCCTGCCCGCCCCTCTTCCGCCTGACCCAAGGCGCGAAACGGGTCTATTGCCTCGACGAGGCCGAACGCGACGCCTGGCTGGAAAAAGGCCTCGGCGGCAAAGGCAAGATCGACGTGAGCCGCTTCAAGGGCCTGGGGGAGATGGACGCCAAGGACCTCAAGGACACCACCATGAACCCCGAAACCCGGAAGCTGATCCGGGTGTCCATCGACGAGGACGAGCCGGGTGAGACGGGGGATCTGGTCGAGCGGCTGATGGGGAAGAAACCGGAGAAGCGCTTCGAGTATATCCAGGAGAACGCCCGGTTCGTGGAGGAGTTGGATGTTTGATTTGATAAAGAAACTGAGATATCCGCAAAACACGGTCGCGTGCGCGGCCGCTTTATTCGTCTTAACAGCTTGCGACCCAATACTTTACACTAGCTATAGCACCCTGATCGAGGACACCTCCCAAGAACAGATTGATGAGTTGCGCCGATTACCAACCTTCAAAGAAGCTTCCGCTTTTGATGCAACACTCTGCGAGTATTTGAGGAACCAGAAACGGATCGGTCTGTCTCCCGGAACATCCAGATTTCTCAGGCAAGAACTCGCCTCTAGAAAGGCATTCAATAGCAGAGACTTAGAAATCCTCACTGATCCAAGCTCAAACCTCGGAACAGGAATGTCTCTAAACGGTCTAAAGTGTTCATATGGTAGTGATATACGGATAGTGAGCAGATCATTTTATGGCCGTACACACAATTGGCAGGTACAGTTGTCAGAAGACTATTTATACACAAAAAACTTTGCCTATCTCGAAGGGAATGGGCAGGAGGCTGGGATGAGAGTAGTTTCCTGGAACTGACGATTGAATTGCAAATCTGCTCGGTCGCCAGACCGGGCCGCGTCCGATCCGCCCCCACGGGCGGACGCGCTGCGCGCTAACCGCCCTCGGATCGGCCGCAGCCCTTCACCAGCCGTTCCACAAGCGTCCTCTCCGCCAAACGCCAAGCCGCGCGCTCGCCGACCCGCGGGGTGGCGATCAGCGGTCGAGCGGCGCGCTTTATGGCAGCCAAGCACACGCCCCGCTCCGATCTCAGCACCAACCCCAACCAATCGCCGCCCCGGGGGGCGGGTCGGCGATCGCGCGGCGGCCTCCGGCCTTGATTCCGCGCTAGGGGATAAGCTGAAATGAGGGAATGTCGGCCCCTCTCGGGCATTGCTGCGCAATACCCTGCCGGGCTACGCGCGCGCCAAAGGCGCACGCTTGGATCACGCGGCGGCCTGCGGCCTTGTCCCGCGCTGGGGCGCTTGGCGCCACCGGAGCAATGTCGGCCCCTCCCGCACGGTGCATTGCATCGTGCAACCGACCTGCGCACGCCTGCGGTGCACGCCCCGATGCCGGGGTGAAACCCCGGCCTGCACCTGCGCAGGAACCCCCGCACCAAGCGGCGCGCGGAGCACACCGCCCGCACCGCCCGTAGGCCGTGGGTCCACCCCGGCGCGCCCCGAAGCGGCCTCCCCAGGCCCCACCCTCAAAGATAAACCAATCCCTAACCTACCGTGCGAAGGTGCCCGACACTTGCCCGACACATAGCCGACGTAAGGCCGACGCCGATCCGACCCCTGTCGGGCGCCCCTCTAGCCCTCCGACAGGACCCCGTTTTCCATCCGCACCACCCGGTCCATCCGGCCCGCCAGCGCCATGTTGTGGGTCGCGATCACCGCACTCAGCCCGGTCTCCCGCACCTGCGCCATCATCGCGTCGAACACCGTGTCCGAGGTCGCGGGATCGAGGTTCCCCGTCGGCTCGTCGGCCAGCAGAACCTTGGGTGCATTGGCCAGCGCGCGGCAGAACGCGACCCGCTGCTGCTCCCCCCCCGACAGCGCCGCGGGACGGTGCGTCAGCCGCGCGCCAAGGCCCACGGAGGCCAGCAATCCCTCGGCCCGTGCCCGTGCGTCGGCCTCCGGCACCCCGTCTGCAAGCTGCGGCAGGATCACGTTCTCGGCGGCATCGAATTCCGGCAGAAGATGATGAAATTGATAGATAAATCCCACCTCGCGACGGCGCAGCGCGGTGCGCGTCCGGTCCGGCAAACCCGCGACCGCCGTACCCGCCAGCGTCACCGTCCCCGCATCCGGCACATCCAGCAGCCCCGCGATATGCAAGAGCGTCGACTTGCCCGACCCCGAGGGCGCAACGAGCGCCACGACCTCCCCCGGCGCCACGCTCAGGGACGCGCCGCGCAGCACTGCGATCTCCCCCGGCGTGCCTGCGTTGTAGGTCTTGGTGATCCCGTCGAGGACCAGCACCGGCTCACTCATAGCGCAGCGCCTCCACCGGGTTCATCCGCGCCGCCCGCCGCGCCGGAAAGAGCGTCACCACGAACGACAGCCCCAGCGACAGCGCCACCGCCGAGGCGACATCCCCAAACTCCAGCTTGGCCGGCACATTGTAGATCCCCCGGATGCTCGGATCCCAGACACCACCCCCCAAGGCCCAGTTCACAAAGGAAAAAACCTGGTCGATATAGATCGCGAAGAGGCAGCCGAGCACCACGCCAAGCGCGGTTCCGATCACCCCCGTGGCCGCGCCACACAGGAAAAACACCCGCAGCACCGCGCCCTCGCTCAGCCCCATGGTGCGCAGGATCCCGATATCGCGGCCCTTGTTCTTCACCAGCATCACGAGGCCCGAAATGATGTTCATTGCCGCGATCAGCACGAGGATCGACATGATGATGAACATCACGTTGTCCTCGATTTCCAGCGCCCGCAGGAACCCGCCCGACGCGTCCTGCCAGGTCCACAGGAGCGCCCCCTGCCCCGCCGCCTGCATCAGCCCCAGCGTATAGCGGTCGAGGTTTTCGGGATCGGCCACCATCACCTCGATCTCGTCCGCCCCGCCCTCGCGGTTGAAAAACGCCTGAGCTTCGGCGAAGGGCATGTAGACCCGGGTCCGGTCGATGTCGAACCGGCCGAGCGAAAACACGTAGACCACCTCATAGGCCTTGACCCGCGGGCTGGTGCCGAAGGGTGTCTTCACCCCGTCGGGCGAGATCAGGCGGATCATGTCGCCTACTCCCGCGCCCAGCTCCCGCGCCACGCCGGAGCCGATGGCGATCCCGTCGGAGAACCGGTCGAGGTCGCCCCGCGCGGTCTCATCCGCCGCGATCCCGGGCAGGGAACGCAGGTCGCCCTCGGACAGCCCGAACACCTCCACCCCGGAGGTGCGGCCCTCGTGGGTGGTGATGACCTGCCCCCGGATCAGCGGCGCGGCCCGGGTCACGCCGGGCACTGCCGCCAGCGCCTCGGTCCGCGCCGCGTACTCGGTCAGCAGACGGGAGGTCGCCCCGGTCTCGGCGTCATAGATCGCGCCGTAAACCGTGACATGGGCGTTGGCGCCGAGGATCGTGTCGACGAACTCCGCCCGGAACCCGCTGCGCACGGCAAGCGTCGCGATCAGGGCGAAGACCGCGAGCGTGATGCCCACCAGGCTGATCCAGGTCATCACGCTGACGCCCCCTTCGGAGCGGCGCGCGCGCAGGTAGCGCCAGGCGATCAGCCATTCGAAGCGGGCGAAGGGCGGCGGGGAACGGACCACGGGCGGGCTCCTGTCTGGGTGCCCGCCCGGTTTAGCCTGCCCACGGGCAGGGTCAATCGCCAGCGGCCCGAGCGGCGCCTTTCCGTCTTCGCTCAGTCCTCGTCGAGCGCCGCCCAGATCAGCGCCCCGATCACCGCGCCCGCGAGGGGTGCGGCCCAGAAGAGCCAGAGCTGGCCCAGGGCCGGGCCGTCCGCATAGATCGCCATGGCGGTGGAGCGTGCCGGGTTCACCGAGGTGTTGGTGATCGGGATCGAAATCAGGTGGATCAGCGTCAGGCACAGCCCGATGGCGATGGGCGCGAAGCCTTCGGGCACCATATGCGAGGTCGCCCCGAGGATCACGATGACGAAGACCGCCGTCAGCACCACCTCGGCGATCATGCCCGACATCATGCCGAACCCGCCCGGAGAGGCCACGCCGTAGCCATTGGAGGCAAAGCTGCCGACGCTGGCAAACTCCGCCTGGCCCGACATGATGACGAACAGCGTTCCCGCCGCCGCCGCCCCGCCCAGAAGCTGCGCGATCCAGTAGGGCGGGATGTCCTTGGCCTCGAACCGACCCGCGATGGTCAGCCCCAGGGTCACGGCCGGGTTGAAATGGCCGCCGGAAATGCCGCCCACTGCATAGGCCATGGTCAGGACAGACAGCCCGAAGGCGAGGCTGACCCCGACCCAACCGATGCCCACCTCGGGGACGCCGGCCGCAAGCAACGCGGCACCGCAGCCGCCGAAAACCAACCAGTAGGTGCCGATGAATTCGGCCAAGGTGCGTTTGAACATGTTTATCCCCCGTGTCGCGCGCCGCCATCCGGTCGGCGCAATCCGGGGCAGAGTGCGGCAAAACCACGCAACTGCAAAGAGATTTTTCCGCCCGTGGTCAGCGGTTTGGCGCGGCCTTGAGCCAGCTTTCGACCTCCGCCGCGTTCCGGTCCGGCGGAAAGACCGGGTAGAAACACGTGGCGATCCACCCGTCGCGTGCGATCAGGGTCAGCCGCTTGAGGCAGGTGATCCCATCGGCCTCGAACGTGGGCAGGCGCAGGGCGCGGGTCAGGGCACCGGCGGCATCCGACAGCAGCGGGAACGGCAGGTGCAGCCGCGCCGCAGCCGCCGCCTGATCCACGGGCGACTGGGTGCAGATCCCGAAGACATGGGCTGCGCCAGCGGCCTGGAGATCCGCGAAATGGTCGCGAAAGGCGCAGGATTGCGGGGTGCAGCCCCGGGCGCCGGGGATGTCGTTCCACCCTTCGGGCAGGGCGACGCCGGGAGTGCCGGTCATGGGATAGACATAGAGCACCGCGGTGCCCGTCAGCCGGTCCAGCGCCACCGTGCCGCCGCCCGTCGAGGGGAGCGCCACGGCAGGCAAGACCATGCCCGGCAGATGCGCCGCCGCCCCGTCATCGACGGGTTTGGGCAGTTCCGACCACTCGATTTCAAAGCCGTGCTGACCTGTCATGTCTTCCCTTCCCTCCGAGCCGGGCCAAGGATTTTCGAAAATCCTTGGCCGGGACCATCCCGCGGTCTGTTGCACCGGGCCGCCGGATCAGGCTCAACCGCCCCCCGCGCGTGTCTGTCTCGCACTCGGTCGGGCCGGGACCAAGGATTTTCGAAAATCCTTGGCAAGGCTCTTGCAAGAGCCTTGGCTCAGGCCCCTGCGTAGCGCGCCACGACCTTGGCCACCGCAGCTTCGGGCGACAGCTCCTCGCTCTCGCCGGTCTTGCGGCTGGTCAGCTCGACCACCCCGGCCTTCAGCCCGCGCGGCCCCACGGTGATCCGCCAGGGCAGGCCGATGAGGTCCATGGTGGCGAACTTGCCCCCCGCCCGCTCGTTCCGGTCGTCATAGAGCGGCTCCAGCCCCGCCTTGGTCAGCGCGTCATAGAGCCCTTCGCAGGCCGCATCCGCCGCGGCATCGCCTTGCTTGAGGTTCACGATCCCGCAATGGAACGGCGTCACCCCTTCGGGCCAGATGATCCCCTTGTCGTCATGGCTTGCCTCGATGATCGCGCCCAGCAGGCGGCTGACCCCGATCCCGTGGCTGCCCATGTGCACCGGCACCTGATTCTGGTCCTTGTCGATCACCGTGGCGCCCATGGCGTCGGAATACTTGGTGCCGAAATAGAAGATCTGCCCGACCTCGATCCCGCGCGCGGAGCGGCGTCGCGCCTCCGGCACCTTGGCGAAGGCGTCCGGGTCATGGGTCTCGTCCGTGCGGGCGTAGCGGGAAGTGAACTCCTCCAGCACCGCCTGGCACTGGCCCACATCGTCATAGTCGATCTGTCGGTCGCCGAAGCTGAGATCCGTGATCTCGGCGTCGTAGAAAACCTCGCTCTCGCCGGTCTCGGCCAGCACGAGGAATTCGTGGGTATAATCCCCGCCGATCGGGCCGCCATCAGCGCGCATCGGGATCGCCTGCAGCCCCATCCGTTCATAGCTGCGCAGGTAGCTGACCAGGTGACGGTTATAGGCGTGCAGCGCCGCCTCCTTGGTTAGGTCGAAATTATACCCGTCCTTCATCAGGAACTCGCGCCCGCGCATCACGCCGAACCGGGGCCGGACCTCGTCGCGGAATTTCCACTGGATGTGATAGAGCGTCAGCGGCAGGTCCTTGTAGCTTCCCACGTTCGACCGGAAGATATCGGTGATCAGTTCCTCGTTCGTGGGCCCGTAGAGCATGTCGCGCCCGTGCCGGTCGGTGATGCGCAGCATCTCCTGGCCGTAATCGTCGTAGCGTCCGCTCTCGCGCCACAGGTCGGCCGATTGCAGGGTGGGCATCAGCATGGGGATATGGCCCGCGCGCTGCTGTTCCTCGTGCACGATCTCTTCGATCCGGCGCAGCACCTTGTAGCCCAGCGGCAGCCAGGAATAGATCCCCGCGCTGGCCTGCTTGATCATGCCCGCCCGCAGCATCAGCCGGTGGCTGACGATCTGGGCCTCGGCGGGGGTTTCCTTGAGCACGGGCAGGAAGTAGCGGGACAGGCGCATGGCGGTACCTTTGCAGACAGTTCACGGGGTTTTGCGCCACGGCGGCGGGCTTGGCAAGAGTGCCCGGACCCGGCGGGCCGGTCAGCCGCGCAGCAGGTTCTCTTCGCCGCTGCCTTCGACCTCCGCCGCCATCTGGGCGTCAAGGTCCACGAGGTCGGTTTGCAGATCGCCTTCGGCCTCCGACACGTCGGTCTCCCGCGCCGCGGGGGCCGGGCGCGGCGGGGCGGGGGCGGCGGTGGGGGGCGCGTCGGCCTGGTGGATCGGAATGCCTTGCGGGAAGATCACCTCGCGGGCCTCGTCGGGCATGGACACGCCGGCCTCGGTCAGCGCCTGCTTGACCCGGCGGATCAGGGCCGAGCGCAGCTTGATCGGCGAGACCCGCGCCCCGTCGAACCAGAAATAGACCATGACATTGACCGTCGCCGCCCCCAGGCTGTCGGCCAGGACCATCGGCTCGGGGTCCTGCACCACCGCCTCGTGCCCGCGCAGCACCTCCAGAATGATGTCCTGCACCTCCGAGATCGGCACGTCGTAGCCCACGCCCACGGTGAAGGTCTCCCGCCGGGAGGCGCTGGTGGTGTAGTTTTCGATGGTGGTCTTGAAGACCTGCGCATTGGGGATCTGGATATGGTTGCCCTCGGGCGAGACCAGCACGGTGGAGCGCGTGTTCATCGAATGCACCACGCCCAGATGCTCGCCCACGCGGACAACGTCGTTGCGGTGGAAGGGCTGGCGGATCGACAGCAGCAGCGAGGCGAGGAAGTTCTCGGCGATGTCGCGGAAGGCGAACCCGATGACGATGCCCACGATCCCCGCGCCGCCGATCAGCGACAGCGCCAGCTGGGTCAGGCCCGCCACCTGGAGCACCACGTAGACCCCGATCAGGAAGACCGGCAGCGCGATCAGGCGGGCGAGCACATCGCCGAGAAAGGGCGAGCGCACGCGCCCGCGCAGCATCCAGCGCGCCAGTCGCCCGACAAGGCGCGACAGCAGCAGCGCCAGCGGCAGGATCAGCACCGCCGCCAGGATCGACGGGGCCGCCGCGACCGCCTGGTCCCAGAGCGCGCGCATCTCGGCCTCGATCGGGTCGAGGGTCAGCTGCACCTCCTGGTCCAGTTGCAGCCGGTTGACGATGGCCACCACCCCGTCGGTCTTGGCGGCCAGATCGCGCAGCCAGTCGCGCCGTTGTTCGGTCGTCACGGTGCCGTCGAGGAACACGATGCCGTCCTCCACGCGCAGGGTCACGTCGTCATACCAGCCGGTGGTCTCGAGGATCTCCGTCAGGCGGCGCGCGATCTGCGTATCGGCAATGCCCGCATCCACGGACACGGTCTGGTCTGTGTCCACCACCTCTTCCGAGGGCGCGGGCGCGGATGCGGTCTGGGCCACCGCCTGGGGGAGGCGGAGATCCACGAGGATCAGCGCCAGAAGAACAAGGCAGGGCAGCAGACGGGACAAACGCATGGGGCATCCTTGGCCAAGACCCCGGCACAGGCCGCACCCGGAGCAATCGCCGGGTCAACCCCCCGAGGATGCAATCCGTTCCCGCCTCGGGGCCGGAAACTGCCTGCGCGGGCTTGAAACTGCGCTCCGGGCGCGCGATGAACACTCCAAAGGAGCACGCCCTTGGCCTTACCTGTTCGACAACAAGTCCTGTCCTGGAGCATCGCAGCGCTCGTCTTCCTGGCGCTGCTGTGGCTTCTGGGCGATGTCATCCTGCCCTTCGTGGTGGGCGGCGCGATCGCCTATTTCCTCGACCCCGTGGCCGACCGGCTGGAGGCGATGGGGCTGAGCCGCACGATTTCCACCGCGATCATCGCGCTGGTGGCGGTGTTCGTGTTCATCATCGCAGCCCTTCTGATCATCCCGACGCTGATCCAGCAGACGATCGCCCTGGGCGAGGCCATCCCGCAGATCCTGTCGCAATTGCAGGCTTTCCTGTCCGAACGCTTTCCCAGCCTGAACGATCCCGAGAGCACCATCCGGGAATCCCTCGCCACCCTGGGGGAGATGATCCGCTCGCGCTCGGGCGAGCTGGTCAACAAGGTCTTCGCCTCGGCCCTCGGGGTGATCAACGCGGTGATCTTCATCATCGTCTGCCCGGTGGTGGCGTTCTACCTGCTGCTGGACTGGGACAACATGGTGGCGCGAATCGACGATCTGCTGCCGCTCGATCACAAGGCCACGATCCGCAAGCTGGCCGGCGAGGTCGACGGGGTCATGGCCGGGTTCGTCCGGGGCCAGCTGACCGTGTGCCTGATCCTGGGCACCTTCTATTCCATCGCGCTGATGCTGGTAGGGCTGCAATTCGGCCTGGTGGTGGGCGCGGTGGCGGGGCTGCTGACTTTCATTCCCTATGTCGGATCGCTGGTGGGCGGAACGCTGTCCATTGGCCTGGCGATCTTCCAGTTCTGGGGTGATCCGGGCTGGATCGTGGCGGTGGCGTTGATCTTCATCCTCGGCCAGATGATCGAGGGCAACTACCTGACACCAAAGCTGGTGGGCGACTCGGTCGGGCTGCACCCGGTCTGGCTGCTCTTTGCGCTGTCGGCGTTCGGGACGGCCTTCGGCTTCGTCGGCATGCTGGTCGCGGTGCCGGTTTCGGCCATGATCGGGGTGCTGGTGCGCTTCGCCATCGGGCAGTATCGGGGCGGGCTGCTCTATCGCGGCCTGTCGGGCAGTCGTCCACCGCCGGATGAAGAGGCCCGATGAGCGCGCCGCAACAGCTCGCCTTTCCCCTGCCTGCCTGGCCCGCCCTGGGCCGCGCGGACTTCATCGCAGCGCCCTGCAACGCCGAGGCCCTGGCACGCATCGACGCGTGGCCCGACTGGCCCGCGCCGCGGCTGGTGCTGTGCGGCCCGCCGGCCTCGGGCAAGACCCACCTCGCGCAGATCTGGGCCGCCAAGGCCCGGGCGGAGATCCTGCCTGCCCGGCTGCTGACGCTCGACATGGTGGCGGAGCTACCCGCGCAGGTGGCCATCGAGGATGCCGATCAGCTTTTCGGGATGGGTGAGGCGCAGGAGGCGCTGTTTCATCTGCACAACCGGCTTGCGGCGGAGGCCGAGGGCGCGCTGCTGATCACCGGGGCCGCGCCGCCCGCGCGCTGGTCCATAGCCCTGCCCGACCTGGCCAGCCGCTTGCAGGCGATGCCGCTGGCGCAATTGTCGGCCCCGGACGACGCGCTGCTGGGCGCGCTGCTGGCCAAGCTGTTCGAGGATCGGCAGATCGCGCCGCCGCCCAACCTGATCCCCTTCCTGCTCATCCGGATGGAGCGGTCCTTTGCCGCCGCCCGCGCGGTCGTGGCCGAACTGGACCACCGCGCCCTGAGCGAGCGCCGCGCCATCGGCACCGCGCTGGCGGCGGAAATCCTGACCTCTCTCGACCGCGCGCCCGGCTAGGGTGATCCCACCGTCACATCACGAGGCGACAGACAGCCCATGACATACGCCAATTTCCTGACCGACCCCTTTCCGCCCGCGATCACCCTGCCCGACGAAGAGCGCATGGGCCCCGGCCGCTTCTTCAACCGCGAGCTGAGCTGGCTGGCGTTCAACTTCCGCGTGCTGGAGGAGGCCGCGAACCCCAGGGTGCCGTTGCTGGAGCGGGTGCGATTCCTGTCGATCTCGGCCACCAATCTGGACGAATTCTATTCCGTGCGCGTGGCCGGGCTGCGCGAGCTGGCCCGCGAGGGCAATCACACCCCCGCCGCGGACGGCCGCACGCCCGAAGAGCAGCTGGTGCTGATCAACGCCGATGCGCGCAAGCTGATGGAGACCCAGCAGACGACGCTGGATGCCCTGCTGAGGGAAATGCATGACGAGAAGATCGACGTGCTGACCCGCGACCAGTTGACCAAGAGCGATCTGGCGCGGATCGACGCGGTGTTCATGTCCCACGTGTTTCCGGTCCTGTCGCCCCTGGCCATCGACCCCGCGCACCCGTTCCCGTTCATCCCCAACGAGGGCTTCTCGCTCGCCCTGCAGCTGGAGCGCAGCCGCGACAAGCGGGGGCTTCAGGCGCTGCTTCCGATCCCGGCGCAGATCGACCGATTCCTGCAACTGCCCGAGGTGGACGGCACCCAGCGGTTCCTGCCGCTCGAAGAGCTGTTGTTGCAGAAGATCCCGGACCTGTTCCCGGGTTACCGGGTGAAGGGGCATTGCGCCTTCCGGGTGCTGCGCGACAGCGACCTGGAGGTGGAGGACGAGGCCGAGGACCTGGTGCGCGAATTCGAGGTGGCGCTGAAACGCCGCCGCCGGGGCGAGGTCGTGCGGCTGAAACTGTCGGCCAACGCGCCGAAATCCCTGCGCGACGTGATCGTGCAGGAACTGCGCGTCACCGAGGAGGAAATCATCGAGATCGACGGGCTGATCGGGCTGTCGGACCTCAACGAACTGGTGTTGGACACCCGCCGCGACCTGCAATGGCCCTCCTTCACCCCGCGGGTGCCAGAGCGGGTGCAGGATTTCGACGGCGACATGTTCGCCGCGATCAGCCAGAAGGACATGCTGCTGCACCATCCTTACGAGACCTTCGACATGGTGATCCGGTTTCTCGCTCAGGCCGCGCGCGATCCCAACGTGGTGGCGATCAAGCAGACGCTCTACCGCACCTCGAACGAGAGCCCGATCGTCGACGCGCTCTGCGAGGCGGCCGAGAACGGCAAGTCCGTCACCGCGCTGGTCGAGCTCAAGGCCCGTTTCGACGAGGCCGCGAACATCCGCCAGTCGCGCAAGCTGGAACGGTCGGGTGCGCATGTGGTCTACGGGTTCATCAATTACAAGACCCACGCCAAGATCAGCACCGTGGTCCGGAGGGAGGGCGACAAGCTGGTCACCTATACCCATTACGGGACCGGCAACTACCACCCGATCACCGCGCGGATCTATACCGACCTGAGCTTTTTCACCTGCGACGACGCGCTGGGGCGCGATGCCACCAAGGTGTTCAACTATATCGGCGGCTATGCCGAGCCCGAGACCCTGGAAAACCTCGCCATCTCGCCCACGATGATGAAGGCCCGGCTGATCGAGCTGATCGGCGCCGAGGCCGCCCATGCGGAGGCCGGGCGCCCGGCGGAGATCTGGGCCAAGATGAACGCGATCATCGAGCCGGACGTGATCGACGCGCTGTACGATGCGTCGAACCGCGGCGTGAAGATCAACCTCGTGGTCCGGGGCATTTGCGGCGTGCGGCCCGGTGTCGTGGGCCTGTCGGAGAATATCCGGGTGAAATCCGTGGTGGGCCGGTTTCTCGAACACTCCCGCATCGTCTGTTTCGGCAACGGTCACGGCCTGCCGGCCAAGAAGGCGCGGGTCTTCATCTCTTCGGCGGACTGGATGGGGCGCAACCTGACCCGCCGGGTCGAGACCCTGGTCGAGATCAAGAACGCCACCGTGAAGGCCCAGATCGTCAGCCAGATCATGGCCGCCAACCTCGCCGACACCGCGCAGAGCTGGGTTCTGTCGCCCGATGGCTCGTTCCAGCGCGAGACCGAGCGCCCGGACGAGCCGCTCTTCAGCTGCCACCGGTTCTTCATGGAAAACCCGTCGCTGTCCGGCCGCGGGTCCGCCGGGGCGTCGGATGTGCCGGAACTGACCCATTCCAGGGACTGACCGGCGCGCAAATCGGCGGAAAAGGAATTGACGGAACTGCGCCTGTTTGACTACGGTCACCCAGCGAGCGAGTGGGGAGCGAGCGGAGATCCCGTGCAAGACGAAGACTGGGGACCGTTCGGAAAGGCGTTGTTCGAAGACCCGTCTGCTCAGGCCTTGGGCCGGGTGGGTGTCATCGACGTCGGATCAAACTCGGTCCGGATGGTGGTATTTGACGGGGCGGCGCGGTCGCCCGCGTATTTTTATAATGAAAAGGTGATGGCGGGCCTCGGGGCCGGCCTGAGCCAGTCCGGGCGGCTCAATCCAGAGGGCCGCATCCGGGCCATGGATGCGATGAAGCGGTTTGTCCTGCTGGCGCAATCCATGAACGTGTCCCCGCTGGTAGCTGTTGCAACAGCTGCAATGCGGGAGGCGGAGGACGGTCCTGCGTTCAGGGAGGAGTTGACGCAGGAGACCGGCCTCCGCCTCTGGGTTATCGACGGTGCCGAAGAAGCCCGCCTCAGTGCGCAGGGCGTGTTGCTGGGCTGGCCCGGGGCCACGGGGCTGGTCTGCGATATCGGCGGCTCGTCCCTGGAACTGGCGGAGCTGTCGGAGGGGCAGGTCGGCAAGCGCGAGACCTCGGCCCTCGGCCCGCTGAAGCTGCGCGACGTGCCCGGGGGCAAGAAGGGGCTGAAGGCCCATATCCGGTCCGAACTCGACACTCTGCGCGCCCGGATCGACGGCAGCTACGACCGGCTGTTCCTGGTGGGCGGCTCCTGGCGGGCCATCGCGCGGCTGGACATGATCCGCCGCGAGTACCCGCTGGCCGTGCTGCATGAGTACCGCATGAGCCCGCGCGCGGTCTCCGAAACCATCGCGATGATCCAGAACAACACGCCCGAGGCGCTGCGCGCCATGTCCGGCATCGGCGAGGCGCGGATGTCCCTGCTGCCGGAGGCGGCACAGGTGCTCGGGCCCCTGATCCGCACCTTCCGACCCAAGGAAATCGCGGTCTCGGCCTACGGGATCCGCGAGGGTCTGCTTTACGAGCAGATGCCGCAGAAGCTGCGCAACCGCGATCCGCTGATCGAGGCCTGCCGCTACATGGAGGCGCAGTCCTCCCGCATTCCGGGCTTCGGCAGGGGGCTGTACGAGTTTCTCAAGCCGCTGTTTTCGTCGGAAAAAGCCAGCGGGCGGCGGCTGATCAAGGCGGCCTGCCTGCTGCATGACATCAGCTGGCGCGCGCATCCGGACTACCGGGCGGAGGTGTGCTTCGACACCGCCACGCGGGCCAATCTCGGCGGGCTGTCCCATTCGGAGCGGATCTTCCTCGGGCTTGCGCTGCTGCACCGCTACAAGAACAGCCGCTCCGGCAGCCGGTTCGAGCATTTCTTCGAACTGCTACCGGAAAAGGACCAGAAGAAGGCCGAGGTGCTGGGCAAGGCCATGCGGTTCGGCGCGATGCTGGCCGCGCAGGATCCCAGCAAGATGGGCCGGCTGAAGCTTTACCCGAAAAAGAAGGTGCTGGAGCTGCGCATGCCGGTGGAGACCCGCGATCTGTTCGGGGAGGTCGCCCAGGCCCGGTTCAAGTCCCTCGCCGCCGCGCTCGAAGCCGAAGCGCGCGTGCTGATCTGAGCCTCGCCGGGCCGGATCAGAGGTCGATTGGGGCGTCTTCGCCCTCGGGGGCGGGCTCGGGCGGCGTGGGCACGCCCTCCGGGTCGGGCTTGCGGCGGATCAGGATGTCGCCATTGGGCAGGATCTCGGGCGCCTCATAGGCCTGCAACTCGTCGAGCTGCATCTCCAGTTGCCGCAGAAACGGCGAGAGCTCCTCGGTCAACTCTTCGAGCAGACGACGCGCCCCCTCGGTGAGCAGGTCGAGCCCTTCCTGCACCTCGTCGGACTCGGTTTGCGCCGCGACGGGCATCGGCGCGGCCAGAAGCAGGGCGAAGATCACGACAAGACGGCGCATGGGGACTCTCCTTGGCTCAAGTCTAGCGCAGGCCGCGCCGCGAGGCCACCGGGGCGGGCCTCAGGCGGATTTCACCTGCTGGATTTCTTCCCAGGCGCGGTTGATCGCGATGAGCTTGCGCTCGGCGAGTTTCACCGCCTCTTCGGGCACGCCTCTTGCCATCATCCGGTCGGGATGGGTTTCGCGCACCAGCGCGCGCCAGGCCTTGCGCGCCTCTGCCAGCGGTGCATCGGGGGCGATCCCGAGGATGTCATAGGGGTCCGGCACCGCGTCGGGCACATGCTGCGCGCGCAGGCGGCGGAAACAGGTCTCGCTCAGCCCGAAAATCTCGCCCACCTCGGCCAGAAAGGCGTTCTCCGCCGGGTGGTAGGTGCCGTCGGCCATGGCGATGTGAAAGAGCCCCTCCATCAGATCGGTCAGCGTGTCGGGATCGTCGGCGAACATCTCGGCGATCCGGCTGGCGTAGATCTCGAACCCGGTGACGTCCTGGCGCGCCAGGTTGAACACCTTGGCGGCGTGGGGCTCGTCGGCGGGCGCGATGGTGAACACCTCGCGGAAGGCCGTCACCTCGTCCCGGGTGACCAGCCCGTCGGCCTTCGCCATCTTGGCGCTCAGCGCGATCACCGCGATGGTGAAGGCCACGCTCCGCTCGGGTGGAGAGCGCAGTTTCTCGAACACCGAAGACAGGTTTTCGCCGGAGCGATAGGCCGAAATGGCGTCAGCGATGCGGGTCCAGAGTGACATGGGGCGCAGGCTACCGGAAGGACGGGGCGACCGTCAGGGGACAAGTGTCGCACCCCGCCCGGATCACAGCCGTTTGCACATCAGCACAAGGTCGATCCAGCGGCCGAACTTGTAGCCGACCTCCCGGAGGGTGGCGACCTCGGCAAAGCCCAGATGACGGTGGAAGGTGACGCCCGCGGGGTTCTCGCCGCTCACCCCGGCCCAGAGCGTGTGCATGCCCCGCGTCCTTGCGTGATCCTCCAGGGCGGACATCAACCCGCGGCCGAGCCCCTGCCCGCGCGCCGCGGTGTCGAGCAGGATCGAATGCTCGATCGTGCGGGCGTAGCCGGGGCCGTTGCGGAAGGGGCCGTAGGTGGCAAACCCCGCGACCCGGCCTGCGTGGAGGGCCACGAGGAAGGGCTGGTCGGCGGCGGCCTTGTCGGCCAGCAGCGCTGTGATGTCGGCAGCGGTCTTCTCGTGGCTGTTGAAGGTGACCGTCGTGTCCCGGATCAGGGCGGACCAGAGGGCCGCGATCTGCGCCGCGTCGTCCTGCGTCGCCGGGCGGATCACAGCAGGATCTCGCCTCGCGGGCCGGACAGGCGCGCGCTGAGACCGGGCGCACCCGTGGTCAGGGTCACGCGCGGCTCGCCAAGGGGGGCGAGCGTGGTTTGCAGGGTCGCGGCCTCCGGGTGCGAGACCGTGAGCGAGGTGAGCCGAAGGCCCTGGTCGGCCAGGCGCGGTGCGGGATGGCCCGCCCCCTCCCACGCGATCACGGCGGGATGCACCCCGTCGAAGGGCAGCGCGCCCGCCTCCGGCACCGCCATCTGCCAGCGCAAGTCCCCGCGGGCCAGGGCGAGGGGGCGGCCCGCAGCCGCGGGCGCATGGGCGATATCGTCCACCGCCACGACCCAGGCATGCAGCCGGGGCGGGCCGGTAAACCGGTCCAGCCCGAACCAGCGCGGATGGGGCGGCCGCGGGGCCTCCGGGTCGATGGCGATCACTTCGAGATAGAGGTCCGGGCCGAGCGACAAAAGACGGTTATGGGTGCCCATGGCCGCATGGGCCCCGCCCCCGGCCAGCGCGCAGCCCAGCCGCGCCTCTGCCCAGGCCACGCCCTCGGCCAGCGTCTCGGCGGCGATGGCCAGGTGGTCGAGCCGATATGTCGGCTCAGTCCTGGCCATTCTCGCATTTGAAATTGTCGCGGTTGATGTCCTCCGGCTTCTCACCCCAGAGCGGCACCCGCGACTGAAAGGCCGCGCGCGCGATCACATGGGCGCCGATGGGCGCGGTGAAGAGCAGAAACAGGATGATCACGATTTCCTTGGCCACGGATTCGCCGCTGGTCAGCAGGGCGACCGCGCCGGCGATCATGCCCACGCCCAAGGTGCCCGCCTTGGTCGAGGCATGCATGCGGATATACACATCCTGCATCCGCACCACGCCCAAGGCCGCGATCAGCGAGAAGAACCCGCCCCCCACCAGCAGCGCCGCGACGATCCATTCAAGCACGGTCATGGCCGCTCCTCCCCCGGGGGCATCGGCGTACCGCTCTTGTAGTTGCGCCCCGAGCGCAGCACGAACCGCGCCAGCGCCACGGTCCCGAGAAAGGCGACCAGCGCCAGCACGATGGCGGCGTCGAGATAGGCATCCACCTGGCTGGAGATCGCGAACAGCGTCAGCAGCGCCACCAGAAGGATCGAGATCAGGTCGAGGGCCACCACCCGGTCGGGCAGGGTCGGGCCGCGCAACAGGCGGATGGTCGACAGCACCAGGGCCGCGACCACCATCACGAAAGACAGCAGCACCGCCACGCCCAGCGGCCCGGTCTGCCGGGTCTCGATCAGCAGCGAACTGAAGAACTCAAGCAAGATGCACCCCCCGTGTCGCGCGCAGAACGCGCCGTTCGATCCCGTGTTTCATGGCCGCGATCTCGCCCTCCGGGTCCTTGGCCCCGAACATCGAATGCACGAGCAACTCGGTGCGATCGGCGCTCAGGTCGATCGACAGCGTTCCGGGCGTGAGCGAGATGATATTGGCGGTCAGCATCAGTTCCAGGTCTGTCTTGGCGTCGAGCGGGACGACGACCAGGATGGGCCGCGCCTTCATCTCGGGCGTCAGCACGTCCCAGGCCACCTGCACGCTGGAAACCAACAGCTCGTAGAGGAAATAGACGAAGAGATTGATCGAGTAATAGATCCGCAGCACCAGCTTCATTGCGACACCTCCGCCAGTTGGGTCGCCGCCCGCTCGGCCCGGGCGGTCTCGGCCACCTCGGGCCCCAGCACGACCTCGACATAAGCCAGCGGATCCAGCAGCGTGATCGCCGCCTCCTCGGCCACGGTATAGAGCGGCCCGGCGCCGAGACCGATGATCACCGTCATCACCGCCAGTACCGCGATCGGGGCGGTCATGCTGCGCGGCATGACGGGGCCCTTGGCGAAGGCCGCGTCCGGATGATCCTTCCAGAAGGCCGCGAGCCAGATCTTCGTCATCGAGAAGAGCGTGATCAGCCCCACGGCCAGGGCTGCCAGCGCCACCCACCAGTCGCGCGCCTCCAGGCTCGCCTGCACGATGATAAACTTCGCCCAGAAACCCGAGAGCGGCGGGATGCCCGCGAGGCTGAGCGCGGGGATCAGGAACAGGATGGCCAGAAAGGGCGAGGCTTTCAGCAACCCGCCGATCTTGTCGAGCTCCTCCGACCCGGCCTTCAGCTTGATCAGGCCCGCCACGAAGAACAGGTTGGCCTTCACGATGATATGATGGAACAGGTAGAAGATCGCCCCGATGATCGCCAAAGGCGTGAAGAGGGCAAGGCCCAGCACCATGTAGCCGATCTGGCTGATGATGTGGAACGACAGGATGCGACGCACATCGTTCTGCGCCGCGGCCCCGAGCACGCCGATCACCATGGTCAGCACCGCACCGATCAGCAGGATCGGCTGAATGAAGCCGCCGCCGCCGTCATAGACCACCGTGAACACCCGCAGGAGCGCATAGACCCCCACCTTGGTCAGCAGCGCCGCAAAAAGCGCCGAGGTCGCAAAGGCCGGCGTGTGATAGGACGCGGGCAGCCAGGCAAAGACCGGGAACATCGCGGCCTTGGCCCCGAACGCGAACAGCAAGAGCGCCGCGGAGGCCAGCACGGCGGTCTCGGACTGCCGGTCCGCGAGCACCAGGTGCAGGTCGGCCATGTTCAGCGTGCCCGCCGCGCCATAGAGGATCCCGACGCCGGTCAGGAAGGCGAGCGTGGCCACCAGGTTCAGACCGACATATTTCACCGCCGCATCGATCTGGTCCCGCCGCCCGCCGATCACCAGCAGGCCGAAGGACGCGATCAGCATCACCTCGAACCAGACATAGAGGTTGAAGATATCGCCGGTCAGGAACGCACCGCAGACCCCGACCAGCAGGGCATGGCTCAGGGCATGAAAGCCCACGCGTTTTTCATCCTCGGTCACGTCGAACCGGCTGTAGACGATCACCGCGACCGCCACGATGCCCGCGATGACCACCATCGCCGCCGACAGGATATCGGCAAAGAGCGTGATGCCGAACGGTGCCTCCCAGCCGCCCATCTGCGCGGCCATGGGGCCACCGGTCAGCACCGCCCGCAACAGGATCAGCCCGGAGCCGAGCAGCGCCACGGACCCCAGAAGGGACACGTGATAGGCCAGCGCGGTCTTGCGCAAGAGCAGCGTGATCACCGCCGTGATCATCGGGATGACGATGGGCCAGACGAGGATCATTCCGCGGCCTCCCTGCGACTGCCCGTGACCGGGGTCGGCGTACTGGCCACGGGCGGGGTCGGCGGCTCCAGCGGTTCACAGGCGCGCATCGCGTCCATCTCCACCGTCCCGAGGCTCTGCCAGGCGCGGAAGGCCAGCGCCAGCGCAAAGGCCAGCAGGCCGAAGCCGATCACGATCGCCGTCAGGATCAGCGCCTGCGGCAACGCGTTGGCCGCCGTCACGGCGGTCGCGGTGGACCCCTCGGGCACGAAGGGCGGTGTCGCGTAGGTCAGCCGCCCGGAGGCGAAAATGCCCAGGTTGGCCGCGTTGGACAGCAGCACCAGTCCGAACAGGAACCGGATGAGCTGACCACTCATCATCAGGTAGGCGCCCCCGGCCACGAGAAAGCCCACAAGGGCGGCAATGACCAGTTCCATCAGCGCTGGTCCTCTTGCGGCTCGGCATCGACCGCGTCTTCGAGCGCGAACAGGATCGCGCAGACCGCGCCCAGCACGGTCACGAACACCCCCGTATCGAACAACAGGATCGACCCCACCGGCCAGCCCGACGTGCCTTCGCCGGGCACGTAACCGTAGAATGGCCAGACCCCTTGCAGAAAGGCGCCGCCCACCGCCGCACCCCAGAGCCCGCCCGCGATGGACATCGACAGCCCCAGCCCCGCCAGCGACAGCGCGTCGAGCCGCAGGAACCGCCGCGCCTCGGCCACGCCCTCGGCCAGCGCATAGAGCGCCACGGCGATCACCGCCATCAGGCCACCGATGAAGCCCCCCCCGGGCGCATTGTGGCCGCGCCACAGGATCAGCAGCGACATCAGCAGGAACAGCGGGACAAGCACCCGCGTCGCGGTTCTCAGGATCGTGGAATTCATTCTTCTTTCTCTTTTCGCCCGGCACGCAGCCCCGCGGTCAGGGCCGCCGCCGCCGAGATCGCGGCGACCAGCACCACGGCCACCTCGCCCAGGGTATCCAGCGCCCGGAAGTCCACCAGGATCACGTTGACCACGTTGCGGCCCAGCGCCTCGGGGTAGCTTGCGGCGTTGAAAAACTCGTTGATACGCGGATCGAAGGGCTGCATCAGCACCGAGGCGACCACGAAGGCCACGCCCAGCCCGAGCGCCGTGGCGATCAGCGCGTCACCGGCGCGGAAATTCGGCTCCCGTGGCATGTTGGGCAGCTTGACCAGCGCCACGGCGAGGATGATCACCACCAGCATCTCGACCAGCAGTTGGGTGATGGCCACATCGATGGCCGAATAGAACACGAACAGGATCGCGATCCCGGCCCCGGTGATGCCCAGGGCGGTGAGGCCGTAGAGCCGCGAGCCCGTGGTCAGCACCACCGCCGCCGACACCGCGATCAACAGGCAGATCACCATGGGGATCAGCGCGATGCCCTCGACCGGCGGGTTGAACGCATCCCGCGAGGCCAGGTGCGCGCCCCACATCAGAAGTGCCAGCACCGCGAAGGCCGTGCGCAGATAGACCGTCATCTTGCCGCCCTGCACGGTCCGCGCCGACCAGGCCGCGAAGCGCTTGAAGGAGGTCAGAAGCAGATTGTAGGTGTCGTTGGCATCCAGCCCGCCGGTGAAGTTCGCGCTCTGCAGCGAGCCGCGGATCTTGTCCCGCCCGTAATAGAGCGCAAAGCCCAGGGCAAAGGTCAGGATCGACAGCATCAGTGGCAGATTCACCCCGTGCCAGAGCTTGAGATACACCGCCTCCTCGCCCGGCAGGATGGACTGCACCACCGGGGTGATGATCGGACCATCGATCAAGGCCGGCACAAGCCCGAAAGCAAGGCCCAGCGCCGCCAGGAGCGCCGGACCGATCCAGAGCCACGGGGTCGGGTCCGCGGGTGACTTGGGCGGCGCAACGCGCGCGCCGAAGAAGGGCGAGATCGCCACGAGGGCCGCCGCCGCCACCATGTTGGCATTGGCAAGGAGCGCCGCGGTCACCACGAAGAGCGGCTCGGTCTCGACCCCGAGGGCGGCCTCGTACATCAGCTCCTTGCCGATGAAGCCGACAAAGGGCGCCATGCCGGCCATGGACAGGGCCGCCAGAATGGCGATCCAGAAGGTGATCGGCATTTCCCGTCGCAGCCCGCCGAGTTGCCCGACCTCCCGCGTGCCGGTGCCCTTGTCGATGAGCCCCACGGTGAGAAACAGCGCGGCCTTGTAAAGTGCGTGCACCACCAGGAAGACCGAAACGGTCATCACCGCGTAACGCGTCCCGCCACCCAGCATCATGGTCAGCGCGCCAAGTGCCATGACCGTGGTATAGGCGAGCATCAGCTTCAGGTCGGTCTGCTTGAGCGCGAGCACCGAACTCCAGACCATGGTGATCGCACCGACGATGGTCAGGATCCAGAACCACACTTCCGTGCCGCCCAAGGCCGGGGTGAACCGCGCCAGCAGGTAGATCCCCGCCTTCACCATGGTTGCCGAGTGCAGATAAGCGCTCACGGGCGTCGGGGCCGCCATGGCCCCCGGCAACCAGAAGTGGAAGGGAAATTGCGCGGATTTCGTGAACGCCCCGATGAAGACCAGCACCAGGATCGGCACATACATGGCCGAAGCCTGGATCGCGCCCGCCGCCGCGTTCATCTCGGAGATCCGGAAGGTGCCAGCCTCAGCCCCCAGCAGGATCAGCCCCGCCAACAAGGCCAGACCACCCAGCCCCGTGACCAGCAGCGCCTGCAGAGCGTTGTCGCGCGCCTTGGTTTTCTCGTGGTCGAAACCCACGAGCAGGAAGGACGTGATCGTCGTGCCCTCCCAGAACACGAAGAAGGTGACCATGTCGTCGGCCAGCACCATGCCCAGCATGGACACCGCGAACAGGAACAGAAGCGTCAGAAGCATGGTCAGCTTCGGATGCCCTTTGAAATAGACCGCGGAATAGAGGAAGATGATCGCACCGATCCCCGTCACCATCAGCGCGAACAGCATCGACAGGCCATCCAGCAGGAAGGCGACCTCGATGTCGAGGCCGGGAATCCAGGGCCGCGACCAGGTCAGGATCTCTCCGGAGGCGACCTGGGGGATGAACTGCGCGAACCACGCCGCGGTCAGAGCCATCAGAGCTGCGGGAACAAGAGTCAGGAGCCGGGGCATGGGCACACGTTCTATAGTTGGGGTACAGGGCTGCACCGCGTCTGGTTAGTACCTAGCTGTGTAGGCAGCTGGGGCAATCTAAATAAAAGGGTCGCGCCACGGCCCCGGATGTGGCGCGACCCTCAGCCGTCCAGAGGACGGCACAGGCCTAGAGGAAAGGAACTCTCCTCTGGTCGTGGCCCGTATCTCGGCTCCAATCCTGCCCGACATGAGGAAACATGAAGGACGTGGACAAGATCGTTACCTCCCGTGGCGTTGCCGCCTTCGATGAATAGCAATATGCGACCCGTATTGAAAATAAAAAGCCGATGGCTTAAGAAATTTCGATAGTTTATTCCTATCAAAGGCATCCCATGGCCGGCCCCACCCTCAGACAGTTGCAATTCCTCGTCGCGATCGAGGAAACGGCGCATTTTCGGCGCGCCGCCGAACGGGTGGGCGTGACCCAACCGTCCCTGAGCGCACAGATCCAGAACCTGGAAGACACCTTGGGCGTTGCCCTGGTGGAGCGTGGGCGCGGCGGCGTGCGCCTGACCCAGGTCGGCCGGGAGGTCGTGTTGCGCGCCCGGCGCATCCTCGACGATGTCCAGAGCCTGGTCGATTTCGCGGGCACCGCGCGCGACGGGGTGGTCGGCACCATCCGGCTGGGGGCCAAGGCAACGCTGGGGCCCTACCTGCTGCCCCATGTGGTCGGCGCGCTCCACGCGGCGCACCCGGACCTGCGGATCTACATTCGCGAGGATGCGCCACGGCTGCTGGAACAGGACCTCGCGCGCGGCGAGCATGACGTGATCCTGACGCAGCTGCCGGTGACCGGGGCCGATTACACCACCGCGCGGCTGTTCCGCGAACCGTTGCTGCTGGCCCTGCCCGCCGATCACCCCCTGCTCGACAAGGAGGTGCTGCGGCCGCGGGATCTGGCGGGCGAGCAGGTGCTGAGCCTCAGCCCCGCCTACCACCTGCACGACCAGATCACCGCGATCTGCCAGCAGACCGGCGCCCAGCTTGCGCGCGACTACGAGGGCACATCGCTGGATGCCCTGCGCCAGATGGTGGGAATGGGAATGGGGATCACGTTTCTACCCGCGCTCTATGTCCGGTCGGAGATCGAGGGCCGCGGGGCGGAGGTGGTGGTCCGCCGTCTCAGCGGCGCCCCCATCGCGCGGTCTGTTGGCCTTGTCTGGCGCACCCGGGCGGGACGCACCGGAGCGAATTTACAAATCGCGCAGGTGATCCGCGACGTGGTGCGGGCGCGCTGGCCGGAGCTGGTGGTCGAAAGCTGAACGCAGGTCTCACCCGGCGGACCGTGCCAGACGGCGCAAGGGGCGCGCCCGCCCTTTCCCGGGCTTGAGCCCGGACATGGCTGCGGCGCGCGGTCGGTTGCGGCTACGGACGCGGCCGGGCCGCGCCGCGCAGACCCGGCGGGCGCCCACCCCCCCCCCCCGACACAGATCGGCCCGATCAGGCCGCTTCGGCCCGGGATTCCCGGATCAGGCGCAGGATGTCCTGGGCCGCCTCGGGGATGTTCGTACCCGGCCCGAAGATCGCCTTCACCCCGCGGTCATAGAGGTACTGGTAGTCCTGCTGCGGGATCACCCCGCCGCAAATCACCAGGATATCCCCCGCGCCCTGGGCCTTCAGCGCATCGACCAGCTTGGGGGCAAGGGTCTTGTGACCGGCGGCCTGGCTGGAGATGCCGATGACGTGCACATCGTTGTCGATAGCGTCCTGCGCGGCCTCTTCCGGGGTCTGGAAGAGCGGCCCCACATCCACGTCGAACCCGATATCGGCAAAGGCGGTGGCGATCACCTTGGCGCCCCGGTCATGGCCGTCCTGGCCCATCTTGACCACGAGCATCCGGGGCCTGCGCCCTTCCTCGGCGGCGAAATCCTCCACCGATTTCTGGATGGCGGCGAACCCGTCATCGCCCTCGTAGGCCGCGCCATAGACACCCGCGAGCGTCTTCACCTCTGCCCGGTGGCGTCCGAACACCTTTTCCATGGCCATGCTGATTTCTCCCACACTGGCCCGCGCGCGAGCCGCTTCCACCGCCGCGGCCAGAAGGTTGCCCCCCTCAGCCGCGCACCGCTCCACCTCGGCCAGGGCCGAGTCGCAGGCCGCCTCGTCCCGCTCCGCGCGGATCTTCGCGAGCCGGGCCACCTGCCCGTCGCGCACCTTGGCATTGTCGATCTCCAGGATGTCGATCGGGTCTTCCTTGTCCTTGCGGTACTTGTTGACCCCCACGATCACTTCCGTGCCCTTGTCGATCATCGCCTGGCGTCGGGCCGCGGACTCCTCGATCCGCAGCTTGGGCATGCCAGAGGCCACGGCCTTGGTCATGCCGCCCAGTTCCTCGACCTCCTCGATCAAGGCCCAGGCCTTTTCGGCCAGCTCGTTGGTCAGGCTTTCGACGTAGTAAGAGCCCGCCAGCGGATCGACCACGTTGGTCACGCCGGTCTCCTCCTGCAGGATCAGCTGGGTGTTCCGGGCGATGCGCGCCGAGAATTCCGTCGGCAGGGCAATCGCCTCGTCCAGCGCGTTGGTATGCAGCGATTGCGTCCCGCCCAGAACCGCGCTCATCGCCTCGTAAGCGGTGCGGATCACGTTGTTGTAGGGGTCTTGCTCCTGCAAGGAGACACCGCTCGTCTGGCAATGGGTGCGCAGCATCATGGAGCGCGGGTTCTTCGGCTCGAACTCGGACATGATCTTGTGCCACAGCATCCGCGCCGCGCGCAGCTTGGCGGCTTCCATGAAGAAGTTCATGCCGATGGCGAAGAAGAAGCTGAGCCTGCCTGCGAACTTGTCCACGTCCATGCCGCGCGCGATGGCGGCGCGGACATATTCGCGCCCGTCCGCCAGGGTGAAGGCCAGCTCCTGCACCAGGTTCGCGCCCGCCTCCTGCATGTGGTAGCCGGAGATCGAGATCGAGTTGAATTTCGGCATCTCGGCGGAGGTGTATTCGATGATGTCCGCGATGATCCGCATCGAGGGCTCAGGCGGATAGACATAGGTGTTGCGGACCATGAATTCCTTGAGGATGTCGTTCTGGATCGTGCCCGACAGGACAGACCGGTCATGGCCCTGCTCTTCGCCGGTGACGATGAAATTCGCGAGGATCGGGATCACGGCGCCGTTCATGGTCATCGAGACCGACACCTGATCGAGCGGGATGCCGTCGAACAGGATCTTCATGTCCTCGACACTGTCGATGGCCACGCCGGCCTTGCCCACATCGCCCTCCACCCGGGGATGGTCGCTGTCATAGCCGCGGTGGGTGGCCAGATCGAACGCCACCGACACGCCCTGCTGCCCGGCGGCAAGGGCCTTGCGGTAGAACGCGTTGCTCTCCTCGGCGGTGGAGAAGCCCGCATATTGCCGGATCGTCCAGGGGCGGCCCGCATACATCGTGGCCTTCACCCCGCGCGTGAAGGGCGCCTGACCGGGGACCGATCCCAGATGGTCGAGCCCCTCCAGGTCCTCGGCGGTATAGAGGGGTTTGACGTCGATCCCCTCCAGCGTCTTCCAGGTCAACGTCTCCAACGGCTTGCCGCGCAACTCCTTGGCGGCGAGGTCAGCCCACGCGTCTTTGCCTTTCGTCATGGTCCACTCCTCTTTCTGGTCCTGTCAGGCCCGCGATGCACTCGGGGCTCTCTATGTAGGTGACCGCGCCGGCGGCACCTGAGCGCAGCCATGCGATCTCGTCGTCATAGGCCGCCCGCATCCGCGCGATCTGCGCCGCGGAGAAGGGGCGCCAGGGCCCTGCCTCCGGCAGGCGCGCTAGGTGATGCGGGCACGGGCCCTCGGCCACCACCTTGCGCAGGAGCGCCACATCCGGCGACGCGTTGTGGATGCAGGGCACAGGCTCGAGCGGGGCGGGCAACACCCGCCGCGTCAGCCCCGGGACCAGCAGATGTGGCACATCCACCAGCGCCTCGAAGGGCCAGACCACCAGTTCGGCCCTGGGGAACACCACCTGCAACTCCCGGATCACGTCGCGCCAGCGGCGAGGCTGGTCCACCAGCGCGCCCAGACGGTCGCGGTCGGGCACCCGTCCGCCATGCTTGACCGTGAAGCCGAGCATCGAGGTCCAGTGCCGTTCGTAATTGCGGATGGCGAGGCCGATCCGCGTGCATTGCGCGCCGAAGGCCGGGCGGAAGCGCGCCATACGCCGTGCCGCATCCGGGTAAAGCTGCCCGCTGGCCACGCACGCCGGGATCGCGCCCAGCATGTTCTCTTCGCTCACGATCAGGGTCCGCATTCCGGTCCCGCGCAGCCGGTCGATTTCGCCGCGCACCCGCGCGCTGGATACCCGGGCCTGCGCGGCCACCTGCGGCGTGACCCGGTCGGCAGCCTTGACCAGCCCATCGAAGAGCGCCGCACGGGTGACATTCGGCTCCCATACCGCGACCGAACTCGCCCGCAACCGCGAGGCATTGCGCCGCAGCGTCTGTTGCAAACTTGTCGTGCCCGTCCGATGGGCGCCCACATGCAAAATAACGTCCAAGATACGCCTCATTATCCCTCGGTCCGGCGCAAAACGCGCAGGATATGTCATCGCGAGAGACATTAGGCAGCGACCCTTCCGGACGAATTAACGTTACCGGGCGGCAAAAAGCGCATCGAGGGCTTAGAAATCCCGTTTGCACGGCATATATTCGGAGCAACCGGAGGCACCATGAAACGACTGATACCCTTTGTAATTGCTGGACTTCTCACGACGGCGTCAGGCGCGGCAGCGGCGGACGACATCCCGGTGATCTGGCCGCCGCTCGAGGCAAGTGAAGTCAATTTGAACGATTTTCTATGGGTTGCGCGCCCGGTCGTGGTGTTTGCGGACACACCCGCCGATCCCCGCTTCGTCGAGCAGATGACCCTGCTCGAGGCCCGGATCGAGGATCTCGCCGTGCGCGATGTCGTCGTGATCGTGGATACCGACCCCGACGCGAAGTCCGAATTGCGCACCAAGCTGCGCCCGCGCGGCTTCATGATGGTGATCGTGGGCAAGGATGGCGGCGTGAAGCTGCGCAAACCGTCCCCCTGGACCGTGCGCGAGATCACCCGCCAGATCGACAAGATGCCCCTCCGGCAGGAAGAGATCCGCCTGCGCAAGGCCACCGCGGGATAACCCGCGCAGCCGCCAGGCGCGCCTGCATCAGGCGTCCTGGCGCTGGTATGGCAGGCGGTGCGGATCACTCGAACTCCATGATCACGTCGTCCACCGCGAGGCTGTCGCCGGCACCGGCGTTGATCTTGGTGACCGTGGCGGTCTTTTCGGCGCGCAGGATGTTCTCCATCTTCATCGCCTCCACGGTACAGAGCGCCTGGCCCTCCTGCACCTCGTCGCCGACCTCCACGTCGATCTTCACCACCAGCCCCGGCATCGGGCAGAGCAGCATCTTCGACGTATCCGGCGGCAGCTTCTCGGGCATCAGGTCATTCAGTTCGGCCTGGCGCGGGGTGCGGACATGGACCTTCACATCCGCTCCGCGGAACCGCATCCGGAAACCGCTGGTGATCTTGTCCACCTTGAGCACCATTGGCGCACCGTCGATCTCGACCGTGGCGAGGCTGTCGCCCGGGGTCCAGCGGCTGGTCACCCGGTGGGCGGTCCCGTCGGCGAAGCGCACGGTGGAGCCGCCCGGATCCGCGTCGATGGTCACATCGAACCGGGCATCCTGGGCGGTCACGACCCAGTCGGTGCCGACCATCCGCTCGTGGTTGTCGAGCGTACCGGAAATGCGGGTGCGCCGGATCTCTGCCACCCGGAACATCGCCGCCGCCGCCGCCGCAAGCCGTGTCAGGTCGGCCGCGCCGAGGGTCACGCCCTCGAAGCCGTCGGGGTACTGCTCTTTGATGAAGGCGGTGGTCATCTCGCCCTTGATGAAGACCGGGTGGTCCATCACCGCCGCCACGAAGGGCAGGTTGTGGCCGATCCCCTCGACCTCGAACCCGTCGAGCGCGTTGCGCATCGCCTCGATCGCCGCCGGGCGGTCCGGCCCCCAGGTACAGAGCTTGGCGATCATCGGGTCGTAGTACATGCTGATCTCGCCGCCCTCGTAGACGCCGGTATCGTTGCGCACCGCCGTCGGGCCGCTGGGGGCATCGCCATGCCATTTGCCATTGGCCTCCAGAGGTCCTGCCGCGACCTCGACCGGCGGGCGGTAGCGCGTGAGCCGCCCGATGGAGGGCAGAAAGTTGCGATAGGGGTCCTCGGCGTAAAGCCGGTTCTCGATGGCCCAGCCGGTCAGGGTCACATCGTCCTGGGTCATGGGCAGCTTTTCCCCGGCCGCCACGCGGATCATCTGCTCCACCAGGTCGACGCCGGTAATCAGTTCGGTCACCGGGTGTTCCACCTGGAGCCGCGTGTTCATCTCGAGGAAATAGAAATTCCGGTCGCCATCGACGATGAATTCCACGGTCCCGGCGCTGGCATAGCCCACGGCCTGGGCCAGGGCGCAGGACTGCTCCCCCATCGCCTTGCGGGTTGCCTCGTCGAGGAACGGGCTGGGCGCTTCCTCGACCACCTTCTGGTTGCGGCGCTGGATCGAACACTCCCGCTCGCCCAGGTAGATGCAGTTGCCATGGGTATCGGCCAGCACCTGGATCTCGATATGGCGCGGTTGGGTGACGAATTTCTCGATGAAGATCCGGTCGTCGCCGAAAGAATTCGCCGCCTCGTTCTTGGAGCTCTGGAAGCCCTCGCGCGCCTCGGCGTCGTTCCAGGCGATCCGCATCCCCTTGCCGCCGCCCCCGGCGGAGGCCTTGATCATCACCGGGTAGCCGATCTCGCCCGAGATCTTCACCGCCTCGTCCGCATCCGCGATCAACCCCATATAGCCCGGGACGGTGGAGACGTTCGCCTCCTGCGCGATCTTCTTGGAGGTGATCTTGTCGCCCATCGCCTCGATGGCATTCGCGGGCGGCCCGATGAAGGCCACGCCCTCTTTCTCCAGCGCCTCGGCGAAGAGCTTGTTCTCGGACAGGAAGCCGTAGCCCGGATGCACCGCCTCGGCGCCGGTCTGCCGGATGGCGTCCATCACCTTGTCGATCACGATATAGGACTGGTTGGCGGGCGACGGGCCGATATGCACCGCCTCATCGGCCATCCGCACATGCAGCGCATTGCGGTCCGCATCCGAATAGATCGCAACCGTCTGGATGCCCATCTTGCGCGCGGTCTTTATGACCCGGCAGGCAATCTCGCCACGGTTGGCAATCAGGATTTTCTTGAACATGGCCTCTTCCTTCTTCTTGTCAGTCACGCGGCACGCGACCGCGGTCCCGGAACCGCGCGGGTCCGGGCATTGCAGGGCCCCGCTGCGCGCAGCACGCAGGGGGCCGGGTGTGGGGCGGGGCGCGCAGCGGGCCTGCGCGGGCGATATGTCGGGGGAGCGGTCCGCCATGCACGCGCCATCAGAGGGCTGCCAGGTCTGGTGGCGGCCCCCTGAAGCGTTCCAGTGCGTAGGGGTGGTGTTTGGGGCGACCAAAATACGTTCGCCACAACCTTGAGGAGAACACACTCTTGACGTTGGGGAAAGAGAATTTTGTGCCCACTGGCCGAAATCCGCCGGTCCGGGCCCTGTACCGCATGTCTCACTGACCGCCCTCCCCGTCGAACAGGTCCGGAAAGCTGCGCCGCGCCACCGCCACATCGATCCGCAGAAGCGCCTGGTAGGACGCGGGATCGAAAGGGGTTTCCGCAGGAACGACCTCCCGCCCGAAGAGCCAGTTGAGCCGCCCGGCATCGAGATTGCCACGCTCGAAAGGCTGGTCGCCGAAATGGGTCCAGAGCGCCTCCATGAACCCTTCATCTGCCCGGCGATCGGCGGGGCGGCGGTCGGCATAGCGTTCCCGCGCCACCAGCGGCGTGGCGCCCTTCTTGCTGGCCCGGCGCAGGACGAACTGGAAATCCGTACCCGGCAGGCGTCCGGGAAACCCGCGGTGCTTGGTCATCTCCGGCAACGGCATCAGAACCCCTCCCAATCGCAGCCCGTGGCGGTGCGGCGGAAACTCTCGACATACTGCGTGGCGTCCGGGTTGGCCTGCCCCCGGGGCACGGCGCGGTCCTGCAGCACGACGATGACCTTCTCCGGCCCGTCCGCTTCCGCATCGCGCGCGCAGAGCGCCAGGAAATCCTCGGCCAGCGCGTCGTAGTCGTATAGCCCGCGCGCCCGCGCAATCTCCGGCGCGACATAGCGCAGGACCAGCACCGGCTCGCCCGCCTGCTCCTCCACCAGCGCCGGCAGCGCGATGGGGCGCAGGCCGCTGGGCAGGTCCTCGACCAGACCCGCCAGATGCGCGGGGGGGCGCGGTCCGGGATATGGCGCAAGCCCGATCATGGGCGCCGCGCCACCATGTCGACCTCGACCAGCGCACCGACCGCCAGCGCAGTCACCCCGATCGTGGTGCGCGCCGGGCGCGCGCCTTCGGGGAAATAGGACATGTAGACCTGGTTGAACGCGTCGAAATCCCGTTCGAACTCTGTCAGGTAACACCGGCACTGCACCACGTCGCCCAGGCCCAGCTCCGCCCCCTCCAGCACAAGCACGAGGTTGTCCATCACCCGACGCGCCTGCGCCTCGATCCCCTCGGGCAGGGGCGCGTCCGCGTCACCGGGGTCCGTGGGCATCTGGCCGGTCAGGAACACCCAGCCATCGGTCTCGGTCGCATGGCAGAACGGGCCGACCGGGGTCGGGGCCGCATCGATGAAATGAAATTCAGGCATGGACAACTCCGGCATGGCGCAGCCACCGGGCGCGGTGCTGCGGGTCTTCGAGCAGGGCGGCGATCCGCGCCTCGATCTGGGCCTTGGGGGCGCGCGCCGCGGCCAGCTGCCCCCCGGCGATCACCTCTGTGCCCTCCGGGCCCGCCGTGACCTGCACCACGGGCGAGAACCCCCGCAGTCCCCGCAGCGCCCGCCACAGATCCTGGCGGATCTGATGCGCCAGGCGCCCGCGCGCCGCCACGGGCGGCATCCGGGTCGCGGCGGCGAGATCGAACCGCGCCCCGGGACGCCGCGACAGGGTCAGAACCGCGCCCGCGCGCCGCTCGATCCAGCCGCGCCGGCGATGGCGCGAGGGCTGGCGACCTGCGCCGCCAGCCCCGGGATCAGACACGCGTCCCCCACCGACGAAGGCCGCATCTGCGATCCCCTCGCTCCTCCCGGTGTCGTGGTCGTGTATGTGCCGATCCATCTCGATACGCTCGTTCAGAGGTCAGAGCGGAATGTTGTCGTGCTTCTTCCACGGCTTGACCGCGCGCTTGTTGCGCAGGGCGGCGAAGGCCCGGGCGACGCGGCGGCGGGTCGACTGGGGCATGATCACCTCGTCGATGAAGCCGCGCTCGGCCGCCACGAATGGGTTGGCAAACCGGTCCTCGTATTCCGCCGTCCGCGCCGCGATCTTCTCGGGGTCGCCCAGATCGGCGCGGTGAATGATTTCCGTCGCCCCCTTGGCCCCCATCACGGCGACTTCGGCCGTCGGCCAGGCGTAATTGATGTCGCCGCGCAAATGCTTGGAGCTCATCACCACATAGGCCCCGCCATAGGCCTTGCGCGTGATCACAGTCACCTTGGGCACCGTCGCCTCGCCATAGGCAAAAAGCAGCTTGGCCCCGTGCTTGATGACGCCGTTATACTCCTGCCCGGTACCAGGCAGGAAGCCGGGCACATCCACCAAGGTCAGGATCGGGATCTCGAAACAGTCGCAGAACCGCACGAACCGGGCGGCCTTGCGCGCACTGTCAATATCCAGAACGCCCGCCAGAACCATCGGCTGGTTCGCCACCACGCCCACGGTCTGCCCCTCCAGCCGGATGAAACCGGTGATGATGTTGCCTGCGAAATCCTTCTGGATCTCGTAGAAATCCCCCTCGTCCGCGACCTTGGTGATCAGCTCTTTCATGTCGTAGGGCTGGTTGGGATTGTCGGGGATCAGGGTGTCGAGGCTTTCCTCCACCCGCGCCGGGTCGTCGAAGAAAGGCCGGACCGGCGCCTTCTCGCGGTTGTTGAGCGGCAGGAAGTCGATCAGGCGGCGGACCTCGGCCAGCGCCTCGACGTCATTCTCGAAGGCCGCATCGGCGACGGAGGATTTCCGGGTATGGGTGCTCGCGCCGCCCAGTTCCTCGGCGGTGACGACCTCGTTGGTGACGGTCTTGACCACGTCCGGGCCGGTCACGAACATGTAGGAGCTGTCCTTCACCATGAAGATGAAGTCGGTCATGGCGGGGCTGTACACCGCACCACCCGCACAGGGCCCCATGATCATGCTGATCTGCGGGACCACGCCCGAGGCCTCGATATTGCGCTGGAACACGTCGCCATAGCCCGCGAGGCTGTCGACCCCTTCCTGGATCCGCGCCCCGCCGGAATCGTTGATCCCGATCACCGGCGCGCCGTTTTCGATCGCCATATCCATGATCTTGCAGATCTTCTTGGCATGGGTGGCCGACACCGACCCGCCCAGAACCGTGAAATCCTGGCTGAAGACATAGACCTGCCGCCCGTTCACCGTGCCCCAGCCGGTCACCACGCCGTCGCCCGCGGGCTTCTGCTCCTGCATCCCGAAATCGGTGCAGCGGTGGGTGATGAACATGTCGAACTCTTCGAAAGAGCCCTCGTCCAGCAGAAGCTCGATCCGCTCCCGCGCCGTCAACTTGCCCTTGGCGTGCTGGCTGGCGATCCGTTTCTCGCCGCCGCCCATCCGGGCATCCAAACGCCGCTGGTCGAGCTCGTGCTGAATGTCTTTCATCTGGTCATCTCCGTCGCGATTTGTGGCGGACCCTACGGAGGCCCCCGCGCGGCGGAAAGAGGAATTCCGAAAATTTGCAAACTAAGTGAAAAGATATGAGTGCATATCGCAAATATGCAAACACAACTGTCCCTGGACTGGTAAAATGCCGGGATATCAAGCCCGAAGCACCCCGCGCGGCGTGGATCAGGGCCGTCCCAGCCCCGCCAGAGACCGCCCCGCGCCGCGGCAGACCCGACCAGAACCGCGACCATGGTGCCGGGCGTGACAATTAGCCCGCGCTTTGAGCGGCATGCACAACAGCTGTGCAGGAGTGGACTTTGCCCCCGCGCCCGCATAGCTCTGGCCCATGACAAAACGCCCCGCCAGCCGCTTTCTTGACCGCAATACCCCCCCGCATCTGGCCACGCTGGTGCTCATGGCGGGGGTTGCCGCGCTGTCGATGAACGTGTTTTTGCCCTCCCTGCCGGGCATGGCGGTCTATTTCGATGCCGAGTACGCGGTGATGCAGCTGTCGGTCTCGCTCTACCTGATGATGACCGCCGTCTTGCAGCTGCTGGTGGGGCCGCTGTCGGATCGCTACGGGCGGCGGCCGGTGATGCTGATCTCTACGGCGCTGTTTGCCCTGGCGACCCTCGGGGCGATCTTCGCACCGACGGTCGAGGTCTTCCTGGCCTGCCGCATGGCCCAGGCGGTGATCGCCTCGGCCCTGGTGCTGAGCCGGGCCATCGTGCGCGACATGGTGGGGCAGGCCGAGGCGGCCTCGCTGATCGGCTATGTCACCATGGGCATGGCGATCGTGCCGATGATCGGCCCCGCCCTCGGCGGCCTGCTGGATGAAACCTTCGGCTGGCGGGCGAGCTTCTGGCTGCTCTTTGCCGCTGCCGTCGCGATGCTCTGGCTGATCTGGAGCGACCTGGGCGAGACCGCACCCAACCGTTCGGGCGGCTTCCGGGCGCAGGTCGCGGAATATCCCGAACTGCTCAAGGCCCGGCGTTTCTGGGGCTATGTCGCCGCGGCCGCCTTTGCATCGGGCGTCTTTTTCGCCTTCCTGGGCGGTGCGCCCTATCTCGGCTCCGAGGTGTTCGGGCTCAGCCCCGCCATTCTCGGAATCTATTTCGGGGCGCCTGCGCTCGGCTACGTGCTCGGCAATTTCCTGTCGGGCCGGTTCTCCATCCGCATCGGGATCAATCGCATGATCCTCTGGGGTTCGCTCATCACCTCGGTGGGCATGGCGGCGTCGATCCTGATCTATGCCGCCGGTCTGACCCATCCGCTGAGCTTTTTTGCCCTGACCGCCACGGTGGGGATCGGCAACGGCATGATCATCCCCAACGCCACCGCGGGCAGCCTGTCGGTGCGTCCGCACCTGGCCGGCACCGCCAGCGGGCTGGGTGGCGCGATCATGGTGGGCGGCGGCGCGGCCATGTCGGTGCTGGCGGGCATCCTTCTGCCGCTGGGCACCGGGCCCTACCCGCTGCAGGCACTGATGCTTCTGACCTCGCTCGGCTCCACTGTCGCGGTGATCTACGTGATGCGCCGGGAGCGCGACCTGACCGCCCAGCCCAGCGCCTGACCCTCTGGACCCGCCTGTTTGCAAACCCTAGAACAGGGTTAGCAAACAAGCGGGGCACCCATGGCCACCCAGAAACTCTATGCCGGCGCGAAGCTGCGCGAGACCCGCACCGGGCTCGGCCTGACCCAGAAGCTCTTTGCCGAGAAACTGGGCGTGTCCCTGCCCTATCTGAACCAGATGGAGAACAACAATCGCCCGGTCTCCAGCACCGTGCTGCTGGCGCTGGCGCAGGAGTTCGGCTTCGACGTCACCCAGCTCAGCACCGGGGAGGCGGAGCGGCTGGTGTCGGACATGCGCGAGGCGCTGGCCGATCCGGTCTTCGGGGAAACGCCGCCACCGCTCGCCGATCTGCGGCTCGCGGCGTCCAACGCCCCGGCCCTGGCGCGCGCCTTTCTCGAACTGCATCGCCACTACCGCCAGACCCATGAACGGCTGGCATCGCTCGATGAGGCGCTGGGGCGCGAAGGCTCCAGCCTGCAACCCTCGCCCTGGGAAGAAGTGCGCGACTTCTTCCACTATTGCGACAATTACATCGACGCCGTGGACCACGCCGCCGAGCATATCGCCAACCAGATCGACGGAGAGTTGGAATCCGGCGCCCGGCGCCTGCTGTCGCGCAAGGGGCTGGCCGTGCAATACAGCGATAGCGCCGATCTGCGCCATTTCAACCCGCAATCGGGGGTGCTGACCCTGTCCACCCGGGCGGCCGCGCCCACCCGCCGGTTCCAGCTGCTGGTGCAACTGGGGCTGGTGACCCAGAACGACCTGCTGGAGGCGACGCTGGATCTCGCACGGTTCCAGACCGACGAGGCCCGCGCCATCGCCAAGCTGGGCCTGGCCAATTACTTCGCCGGTGCGGTGCTGCTGCCCTATCGCGCATTCCAGGCGGCGGCGGCCGAAACCCGCCACGACCTGGAACGGCTCGCGGACCGGTTCGGCGCCTCGATCGAACAGGTGGCGCATCGCCTTTCGACCCTGCAACGCCCGGGTGCCAAGGGCATCCCCTTCTTCTTCGTGCGGGTGGATCAGGCGGGCACGATCACCAAGCGGCACTCGGCCACCCGGCTGCAATTCGCCCGCTATGGCGGGGCCTGCCCGCTGTGGAACGTGCACCAGGCGTTCGAGACACCGGGCCGGTTCCTGCGCCAGCTGGCCGAGACCCCGGACGGGGTCCGCTACCTGTGCCTGGCGCGCGATGTGTCGAAATCCGGCGGCAGCTGGGGCGCGCCCACCCGCCGCTATGCCATCGGCCTCGGCTGCGAGGTGCGCCATGCCCCGGCGCTGGTCTATGGCGACGGACTCGACCTCAGCCAAGGGTTCGAGCCCATCGGCATTTCCTGCCGCATCTGCGAGCGCAGCGCCTGCCACCAGCGCTCCGTCCCGCCGCTGGAGCGCAAGCTCAGCGTCGATCCGGGGCTGCGCGGTGTGCTGCCCTACGAGGTGGATACCGGCTGATGCCGCGCGCGGCTCAGGCCGCGGCCGTCAGCATCCCGTAGATTTCGTCCTTCAGGCGCATCCGCTGGCGGCGCATCTCTTCCTCCGCCTCGTCCGAGACAGGCTCGATCCGCGCCTCGGCCCGGTGCACGGCCCGGTTGACCTCGTGATACTCCGCGCAGAGCTTGGCAAAATGCGCGTTGCTCTCGCGCAGCTGCGCGATCAGTTCCACCTTGTCCGGAAATTCCTCGGCCAACTCATGGGGCGTATGAGACATGGACCTCTCCCTCTCTTGTTACGTCCCCACCCTAGGGCCGTTGCCGCGCACCACCTTGATCCGGGTCAAACACCCCACGGATTTTCAGGTTTTCGGCTCCGAAACCGACGGGGTGATCACCCCCCGGCGCAACCGCGCCTCGCGCCAGGACAGAAACGAGATCGCCGCCACGATCAGACCGCCGCCCAGCACCACGAATCCGTCCACCGCCTCGCCGAAGACCAGCGCACCCAGCGCCGTGGCCCAGACCAGCTGCAGGAAGGTCACCGGCTGGGTGACCGACATCGGCGCGGCCTGAAACGCACGGGTCATGGTGTAATGTCCCAACGTCGCGAAACAGGCGACGCCGAACAGCACCACGAGGTGCCAAGGGCTCGGCGTCACCCAGACGGCAATCGCGAAGGGCGCCAGCCCGATGGACACGAAGATCGACAGCCACGCCACCACCAGCCCCGGCGACAGGTCCCGCACCAGCCGCTTGGCCAACAGATAGCTGATCGCGAAGCCAAGCGCCGTGCCGAGCATGGCGAAATGGCCCGGAGACAGCTCCCGAAACCCCGGCCGCAGGATGATCAGCGCCCCGAGCAGCGCGACGCAGATCGCCGCGATCCGCCTTGCGGCCAGCTTCTCGCCCAGAAACAGGGCCGCCCCGATGGTCACGTAGACCGGCGAGAAATAGTTCATCGCCGTCACCTCGGCGATGGGGATCTGGGTCATGGCGAAGAACCAGGCGATCACCGCGCCGGTGTGGATCAGCCCGCGAAGGGCAAAGATCGACAGGTTGGCCCGCGACGGCAGCGTCCGCAGCAGCGAGGCCAGCACCGGCAAAATGAACACCAGCCCCAGCACGTAGCGCAGGAAGGCCGCCTGGGCGGCTGGAATGTCACTCCCGATGGATTTGACCAGCGCCGTGACCGCCACGAAGCTCACCCCCGTGGCGACCATCCAGAGCATCCCCGCCAAGGGCCGTGATTGGCTGTCCGTCATGGCGTTGGCGTGCCACGGAATGCGCGGGCTGTGCAAGAGCCGCGCGCTACCGCGTGGCCGCCACAACCTCCGCCACCGTGGTCAGAATATCGGCCCCGTACTGATCGCGCAGCAACCCGTCGAGCGTGTCGATCCGGTGGCCGCCCCCCTCCACCAGCCGCACCTGGATCTCGGCGCCCGCGCGCTGCATCATCTCGACCGTGTCGGCGACCGAGCGCGCATTGTGCCCCGACACGCCCTTCGGCCCGACCCCGCCCTGGGCGGGCTGGTTCTCGTCCTCGGTGCCGTGGATATGCAGGATACGCAGCCCCCGCAGCGGCCCCATGCACCGATCGATCGCCGGGGTGCCCGAGATCGCGATCACCGTCTGCACCAGCCCGGGCCGTTCGCAGACCAGCCGGTAGGCCATCATCGCCCCGTTGGAATGGCCCACGACGGTGATCCGGTCCGGGTCCGCCAGCCCCTGCTCGACCAGCGCGAGGATGATGTTCTCCAGGTAGGCGACATCCTGCACCGTGGTGTCGATGGCCCCGCGCCCCTCCATCCCCGCGTTCCAGGCGTTCATGCCGCCGCGCGCCTCCATCATCGGCCCGCTGCGGTTCAGCTTCAGGGCCGTGCCCGTGGGATAGACCAGGTTGAAGCCCACCCGCTCCGCCGCCTCGGCCAGGGGCAGGGTCTCGTACATCTTCTCACCGCTCTGAAACCCGGCATGGAGCACCATGACCAGCGGCGCGGCCTGCCCCTGCACGCTCTCGGCGCGGTAGAGCAGAAATTCACGCCCCTGCAGCGCCATCTCGTCGAGGCCCCGGGCCGGGGCGGCGGACGTGCCGAAGCTGAGCAGACCGAAGATCGACAGGAGCGCGGCCTTCAGGGCCTGCCAGATCCTGGACAGGAAGGAATGGTCTGACATGATCCGCGCCGCCTTTGCCTCTTGCCCTCAGCGACCTAGGCACCGCCGAAGGCAAAGTCTAGCGCGCAGATGCCGACAGCTTGCGACAAAGCCGTGGCGCGCGCTTTATCCCGGCACGCCCCGGATCAGCAGCTTTGCTGCCAGCGCCCACATGGTCACCGCGATGATCAGGTCCAGAACCTGCCACGCCCGGGGGCGGGCAAAGACCGGGCTGAGCGCCCGCGCGCCGTAACCGAGGGCAGCGAAAAATACCAGGCTCGCCGCCGCCGCCCCGACCCCGAAGGCGCCCCGTGCCTCGCCGAACTGCGCCGAAAGCGCCCCGATCACCACCAGCGTGTCGAGATAGACATGGGGGTTGAGCCAGGTCAGCGCGAGACAGGTCAGCACCGCGGCGCGCAGGCTCTCGGCCCCGGACCGCGCCGGGTCCAGCGCCGCGCCGCCCCGCCAGGCCGCCAGCGCATGGGTCGCCCCGTACCAGACCAGGAACGCCGCCCCCGCCCAGAGTGTGACCGGCGCAAGCCACGGCATCCGCGCCTCTATCGCGGCAAAGCCCGACACCCCCGCCGCGATCAGGATCGCATCCGACAGGGTGCAGATCACCACCAGCGCCCCCACATGGCTCCGCCGCAGCCCCTGGCGCAGCAGGAACGCATTCTGCGCCCCGATCGCCACGATCAGTTGCAGCCCGAGGGCAAAGCCGGACCCGGCCGCGAGAAGAGTGGGGGAAAGCATGGGCAACACCTGCGCGATTGACCCGCCCGGGCTAACTTCCCAAACGATTTGCGTCCAGTTAAACTTCTTGGACTATCTTAAGGAGTTCTAATGCTAAGCGACCCGGCCCTCATCGCCCTTTCGCAGGTGCTGCGCACCGGCAGTTTCGATGCCGCCGCGCGCAGCCTTGGCCTCACGCCCTCCGCGATCTCGCAGCGGATCAAGGGGTTGGAGGATCGGCTGGGCACACCACTGGTGCACCGCACCCAGCCCTGCACCGGCACGGCGGCGGGCCAGCGCCTGCTGCGCCATGCCGACGAGGTCGCCCTGCTGGAGGCCGCCCTCGCCCGCGATCTGCCCGCCCTCGGCCCCGCCGCCCTGCCGCACCTGCGCCTCGCGGTGAATGCCGACAGCCTCGCCACCTGGGTGATCCCGGCGCTGGCGGCCTGCGCGGACATGCTGTTCGATCTGGTGGTGGACGACCAGGACCACGCGGCCGACTGGCTCCAGCGGGGGGAGGTGCTGGCCGCGCTCAGCACCCGGGGCACCCCGGTCACCGGCTGCGACGTCACCGCCCTGGGGCGCTTGCGCTACCGCGCCACGGCCAGCCCCGCCTTCATGGCGCGCCACTTCCCCGCGGGCGTGACCGCCGACGCCCTGGCACGGGCCCCCTGCATGACCTTCAACCCCAAGGACCGGCTGCAGCGGGACTGGATCGCGCAGGTCTGGGGCCGGCCGGTCCTGCCGCCCACCCACCTGCTGCCCTCCACCCACGCCTTTGTCGACGCGGCCCTGGCCGGGCTCGGCTGGGGGATGAACCCCGAACCGCTGGTGCGCGACCACCTCGCCGCCGGACGCCTGGTCGAACTGGTGCCCGACACCCCGCTCGACACCGCGCTTTTCTGGCAGGTCCGGCGCCTGTCGGCCCCTGCCCTCGCCCCGCTCACCGCGGCCCTGCGCCAGGCCGCCCGCGCGGGCCTGCATCAGCACGCGCCCGCCCCGCGCCGCAGCCGCCAAAGCTCCACCAAGAGCAGATAGGGCAGGAAGAACGCGAACACCTGCACCCGGTCGAACGCCCCGGTAAACGCCTCGTTCGACCCCAGCCCGCCGGTCAACGCATACCACAGCCCGTAATGCACCCGGTACGCCCAGGAAGCCATGGCCAGCACCGCCAGCCGCAGCGCCCAGATCTGATGCCCCGCGAGATCCCGCGCCCGCGCGTGCCGGACCGCCTGCACCGCCGCCAGCAACATCAACGCCCCGTAAAGCCCGAAGCCCAAATCCATCACCGCGCCGCCGATGGTCCCCTGCACCGCGATGAAGGCCAGCCCGCCCAGCGCGGCCATCCCCGCCGCCCCGGCGATCACCCGGCCCGCGGCCCGGTGCAGCCCCGGCCAGCGGCGCCGCAAAATCGGCAAGACCTGGATCGGCACCAGGGCGGTGATCAGCGCACCGGCCAGCATATGCGCCGCCAGCGCCACTTCCGCCCCCCGCGCGCCGGTGTCGAACAGGTAACTCTCCGCCCCGGGATCCGCGACGAGCCCGCGCCAGCCGAACGCCGCGGCATAGGCCACGAAAGGCAGCGCCAGCAGCCAGACCGCCCCCAGCCCAAGATATCCCGCCCGTCCCATCCCGCGCACCTCAATGCCAACTCAAGTCCGCAAATGCCCCGCCGCAGGCACCCCGCGCCGCAGGTTCACAGAAACGATCCACCCCGCGCCGCCGACAGGAAGGCGCGCGCCTCGGTCGCGGTCTCGAACACATGGGGGCGCACCTCCCGGGCGAAGGCCGCGCCGAGCTTCATCCGCATGAAGGCGGAGCCCGAATACCGCGTCACCGTCCCGTAGAAGCGGTCTTCCATCTGCTGCACCATCGCCACCCAGGCGTCCTCGACCTCCTCGTCGATCCGCGCCCCGTCGTAATTGGCGACCACGTCCACCCGGTGCCCCAGCGGCGCGCAGACCGCCTCGACCCGGGCGCGGACCTTGTTCACGTCGCCGGGCGCGCGCACCCGCATCTTCTCGAAATTCAGGAACAGCTGCGCCTTGTCCGCCGACAGCGCCACGCGGTCATCGAGGTCCAGATGCAGCAGGTCCACCCGCAATCCCATCGGCCCCTCGGCAAAGAGCCGCGCGTCCATCTCGGCAATCTCCGGGGCCATTTCCGGCGCGAAAGCCATGTGGGCCAGTACGTCCCGCTCCAGGTCGATCCCCGGCGCGATCTCGACCAGTTCCACCCCTTCGGGGCGGAGCCGAAAGACCGCGCGCTCGGTGACATAGAGCACCTTCTTGCCCGCCGCCGCCGCAAGCGGGCCGGAAAAGGTCACCTGCTCCACCGCCTCGACGAACTTGGTCACCCGGCCCTCGGACCGGATCTCCACCCCCGCCTCCGACACGGCCAGGTCCAATCCAACGGAGGTGAAGGTGCCCGCGAACACCACCGCCCGGGCGTTCTGGCTGATATTGATGAACCCGCCCGCCCCGGCGAGCTTGGGCCCGAAACGCGAGACGTTCACATTGCCGCGCGCGTCCACCTGCGCCATGCCCAGCACCGCGATATCCAGCCCCCCGCCATCGTAGAAATCGAACTGCGCCGATTGCGGCACGATCGCGTCCGTATTCACCGCGGCTCCGAAATCCAGCCCCGAGGCCGGCTGCCCGCCGATCACCCCCGGCTCGGCGGTCAGGGTCAGATGCGGCAAGAGCTTCTCCTCCCCGGCCACGGCGGCCACCCCCTCGGGCATCCCGATCCCGAGGTTCACCACCCCGTTGATCGGCAACTCGAAGGCCGCGCGCCGGGCGATCACCTTGCGCGGGGTCAACGGCATCTCGGGCACGGTGTCCGCCTCCACCCGGAACTGACCGGAAAACGCGTGGCTGTAGGGCGTGGCGAAGGTCTGGTGGTGGTTCTCGGGGGCGGCCACCACCACCGCGTCCACCAGCGCCCCGGGGATCACCACGTCGCGCGGGTTGAGCCCGTGGCGCGCCACCATGCGCTCGACCTGCACGATCACCACCCCGCCGGAGTTTTTCGCCGCCATGGCTTGTGCAAGGTTGTCGATCACCAGCGCCTCGCGCTCCATCGAGATATTGCCCGCCGGGTCGGCGGAGGTGCCGCGCAGCAAGGCCACATGCACCGGCAGGGCGCGGTAGAACAGGTGTTCCGCCCCGCCTACCTCCATCACCGAGACGATCTCGTCATGGGTGACATCGTTGATCTTGCCCCCCTCCAGGCGCGGGTCGACGAAGGTGCCCAGCCCCACCCGGCTGAGCGTGCCGGGCCGGCCCGCGGCGATGTCGCGATAAAGGTGACTGATCACCCCCTGGGGCAGGTTATAGGCCGCGATCTTGCCCGCCGTGGCCAGGGCCGCCACCTTGGGGATCAGCCCCCAGTGGCCCCCAATCACCCGCGCCAGCAATCCTTCGTGGCCCAGACGGTTCAGCCCCCTGTCCTTGCCGTCCCCTTGGCCCGCCGCAAAAAACAGCGTCAGGTCCCGCGGGTGCGCGGTCTCGACGAACCGGGTCTCCAGCGCCACGAGCAATTCCTCCGGCACACCGATCCCAACGAAGCCGGAGGTCGTCACCGTATCCCCGTCGCGGACCAGCTCCGCCGCCGCCGCGGCCGAAATCTGTTTGTTCGGCATGCTCGCCCCCTCGTTTACCCCGCCGACAATGTACAGCCGCCCCGCCCCATGACCAGCGCCCAGAGCACATGGCGCGCAAGGAGCCTGAGAAGGGCGCGGCCCGGCCCCGCGGTGGACTGTCACGGTCCGGTCACTTTGGACTCGCCCGAAGCGGCGGTTTTCTGCTACGCGATGGCAGGGGAGCGGGAACAAACTTTCTGCAAGGTGCTGCCATGATCCATGAGAACTTCCACACCGACGCAGCCGCCGTTCTGGCGCTCAAGGACGACGATATCGGAGAGTTTCTGCGCGAGCAGATCGCCCGCAAACGCCTGAGCCAGTTGGTGCAATCGCTCAACAACGATGTCCTCGACGGCAGTGCCGAAGCCGCCCAAGCGGCGCGCCGCGCCCTGTCGCGACTGGGCTTCGTCGACGACCGCGCCTGAGCCGCGCGCGCGAATCGCACCCTGACGTCCCATCACGCCCTGCAGGTCACAAACCGCAGGTCGCCCAGCCGAATCCGGCCTGCCCGAACCCATCGCCGTTGTAGAACATCACATGGCCCTCCCCGAGCGGGAGCACCGCCGGATAGGCCTGCATGAACCCGTCCCAGTCCTCGGGTTCGGGCGGGTTTGCAAAGTGCATCGGCCGCGGCACGCTGGCCGGTGTGCCCGCCGGGTCCAGCGGCCCCGCCATGATGCGATAGGCGGCATCGCGCTGGGACCGGAACCCCGCGCTCTGGCGGCGCGAAAAAAACAACCAGTCCCGACCGTTGACCCGCGCCACCCAGGGCCGCGCGATGCCCCCGCCCCGGGGCAGCAGCCCCTCGCCCAGCGCCAGCGTCACGTCGGTCCCCCGCCATGCCACGCCGTCCTCGGAAACCGCGCGCCGCAACCCGTACTCCGCATCCCAGGGCCCGTCCGACCGCGCCTGCCAGCCGGTGGCACTCATGTACCACCCCTCCCAACCCGCGCCCGCAGGCCGGGCATGGAGAAGCGACACGAAATAGGGATCTCGCGGCCCGACGGACAGGATCGGGCCATCCGCAACGCGCTCGAAAGCCGCGCCATCCGTACTCCGCGCCAAGCCGATCGCCAGCCCATAGGGCACATCGCGCCGCCGATGCATCCCGAGGTAATAGAGCCACACCGCCCCGTCGCGCCGCACCGCCAGGCTCGCCCCCTGCCCCGCACTGTCGAACAGCCCCGGCGCGCCCAGCTCCAGCAGTGGCGCGGTGCTCTGGTACAGCACCCGCATGTCGTCCAGCGGATCGAGATCGACGAACAGGATCCGGGAGCGGTTCTCCGGATCCCGAACCGAGAAATACACCCGCCAGAGCCGCTCGCTCAGGATCAGCGGCGTCGGGCACTGGGCATGGCTCGCCCAACCCGGCACCGACGCGTCAGGCGCCGTGCGGATCAGCCCGCGCCGGGTCCAGAGCGCCCCGAGGTCGCCTTCCGCCACCGCGCTCACAGCAACCTGTGCATCTTGTCGCTGCCAAAGGGCTTTATCTCGGAGCTCTGCCCCATCACCACCGATCCCGGCGCCAGGTCGCGCGACACGAACGCCCCGTTGACCAGTGCGCAGCCCGCCCCGATGGTCAGCCCGTGCGTGATCCCGACCTGGCCCGCGATATGGCACGCGTCCCCGATCACCGTGGAGCCCGCGATGCCCACCTGCGAGGCGATGAACACATGGTCCCCGATGGTGACATGGTGCCCGATATGGTTGCCGCTCCACAGGATGCAGTTGTTCCCGACGCGCGAGAAGGGTTGCAGGACATTGCGCTCCAGAATCACGCAATTCTCACCGATCTGATCGGTATAGATGTTGCAATCGGGATGGATGAACCGCGCGAACGCATACCCCCGCGCCTTGCCCTCCAGGTACCGATCCCGACGGATCGTGTTCATCCGGCGGTAGGTCAACGGGCCAAGCAGATCGAACATGTCGGGCGGAAAGCGCGTCTCAAGCTGGCTCCAGGGGACCAGCGGCAAGCCATCATGGGTGTCCCCCTCGCAATAGGCATCATCGAGGGTATACCCGACGATCCGCAACTCCGGCGCATGGGCACGCAGATAGACCGCCACCACCGCCGCCATGTCGCCGGTTCCGAAAATCACCAGATCGCGACTCATCGCCCGCCTCCGGTGTCGGGCCAATCCGACAGAACCTGCTGCACCCGCGCCAGGGGCACCTCGTAGTCGGAACGGTCAAGATAGGCCCCGTGCCGCTGCACGAAGGGTCCCGTGGCAATGGTCAGATCGATGCTGATCCGGTCGATGCAGCTGGAATAAAGCGTCATCAGGTCGATCGCTCCATGGCTGAGCAGGCACATCCGCGTGCCGGGACGGGCGAAGAACATCCCGTGACTGGCCGACCCGGCCATGCAGACCACGTGCTCCGCGGCCCGGATGATCCGCACCTACTCCGCGAAACTGTGCGTCTCGAGGCGGAAATCGCGGTAGCCCAGCGCACCGAGATAGCCGTCGATCTCCCGGTGTTGACCAGCTTGCGATAGCGCGGCGGCGTGCGCCGGATAAAGAGCCGCTTGGCGTCCTCCGGCTGCGGCGTCAGCACCGTGTCGGCCCAGGCGCCTGCGTCGCGAAAAAGCCGTGCCAATTTTGGCATATGGGCACCAAAGATGTTCAGATCCCGCACGACCCCGTCCTCGGACAGATGGTCGCCGCGCACGAACTGCGGATTGTCGAGCCACGAAGTCTGGGCGAACAGCGTCCCCACTTCAACCCGGTGGCGCCGCGGCACGCGGATGATCTCGTGCCGCCCGCCCGAGAACAGGGCGATGGACTGCCGATGCTGCCCGGGCATGTCCGCGTCGATCAGGACCGGCACGCCCTCCAGCTCGGGATCGTCCCGCAGGGTCAGGCACAGCCGCAAGAGCCCGTACAACCAGTGACCGAAAGCCTCCGCGCTCAGACCCATGACCGAAATCGCGCGATCCAGCCGCATCACCCGATCCTCGGCGCGATCCTCGATATGGTACACATGGTCGCCGTCCTGCTGGTAGAACGCCGGATCGAGCCCCAACTCCACCGGCACCCTGGCCAACTCGTCCCCCTGCCGATCGAGGATCAGCCGGTCCCCCTTGCGGATCGCCGGGCTGCGCTTAAAGAGCGTCACATCCTTCAGCCACCCGCCCGCCACCACCCGGGGCACCCGGGGCACGGGCATCGGCTTGCCAGGGCCCGGCACCCGGGGCGGCTCCAGCGTGCAGGGCGCCGTGGGCCGGTCCACGATCCGCAGCACTGTGCCCTCCGCCTGCAACACGTCCCACAGCTGCGGGATCAGCATCCCCCGCAACCGCGCGAACCCGTCCTCGGGCGCGCAGTGCCGGTGCAGGATCGTCTTGGTGTGCACCTCATGGACCAGGCTCGGCAGCTTGCCGGGCGTGATTTTCGGAAGCTCTGCATGCACCGGCCCGAGGGCCGCATCCAGCCCTTCGGGCGTGTGATCGAGCTGGCTCATGGGCGCGGTCTCGCGGTCTGCATCGCACGGCCGCGCCCGTGCGGTAGGTCCGCCTCCATCCAGGCGAGCGCGGCTTCCGCGACCGGCATCTCGATCTCGTAGTTCGACTGGTCCACCCAGGGCTGTGACCTTTCGGTGAACGGCCCCGACAGCACCCGCAGGTCGAACCCGAGGCAGGCGAAGGCCTCCGACTGCCAGGCAAAGCGCGACATCTCCGGATGACTGAGATAGAGCACCCGCGTCCCCGGCCGGGCCAGCGGCAGCCCCAGCGACCCGGACCCGTTCTGCACCACGATCCGATCCGCCGCACGCAAGGTGGCAACCTGCGCGGCAAAGCCCATTTCCTCGGGAAAGACCGTGACATAGCCGAGCTCGTCCAGCCTGTCGCGCAGCGCTTCCCAGTTGGCGATGGACCGGTGGCGGGCAGGCTTTCGCGCCCAGAACACCCGACGCTGCGCCCGGATCTGCGGCGCAACCGCCACCCCGAGCTCGGCGATCCGCGCATCGGCCCGCGCGCCGGCCTGCGCGTAAACCCCGGCAACCCACGGGACCACCGCATGCACCTTCGAGACGTCGAGCCCCTCGTCCGTGGTGATCAGATGCGGCGCATAGGCCCAATCGAGCACACAGAACAGCCGGTCGACCCGGACCCGCAGGCCGCGCGGCACCTCGATGATCTCGGGGCCGTCTTCCCCGCCGAAGAAGCGCAACGCCTCCGCATGCTGCGCCGGGATATCGGCATCCACGAGCAGCGGCGGCGTTGCCGCGCCCAGAAGCGCCCGCGTCGCCAGAAACCGCGGCAGCTGCTCCAGCATCCAGTGCCCGAACGAGTCCGCGTTGATCCCCAGCAGCGAGAGCGCCCGGGGCAGATGCAGGCAGCGGCCCGGACCGGTATCCTCGATGAAGGCCACCTCCGCCGCGCCGGTCCTGCGAAAGACGACCGGATCGAAGGCCAACTCTTCGGGCAGACTGGTCAACTCGTCGTGCTGCGCATCGCGCAGCAATTCCTCTCCCCGCGCCACAAGCGCCGAGCGGGCAAAGACCGTCGCATCCTCCAGCCATCCCGCCAGGATCCGCCGCCCGGTGTTGCGCAGCTCGGGTACATGGCCCGGCCCATGGATCTCGGGCGCGCGGTTCACCCGCGGCTCACCGCCGGGATTCAGCACGATGACCGGCTCGGCCGCCTCCGCCTCCAGCACCGCACCGAGATCGCGCAGCGGGCGCCGGCGCAACGCATGGGCCGCATCCAGCTCCGACAAGGCGCAGAAAACCTCGAACGCCTCGTCCATCGGCAGACGCGCCGCCAGATCGCATTTGGCCCGCATCGCGTTCATCAGCGAGGTCGCCATGCCGTTCGGCCGCAGGGCACATCGTTTGACGGTCTGTCGCCAGAGCGGTTCGGGAACGGCTTGGGGGCGTTGGATCACGGGAAGGTCAGGACCTGCCCGGGAACAGCCGCCTGCAACGGGTCGTAGGCCCGCGCCGGGGGCAAGGCCCGGGACAGGGTCTGCACCACGCGCGCGATGTCGCCGGGGCTGAGATCAGGTGCCATGGGCAGGCCGATCAGCCGGGCGCTGATATCTGCCGTCACCGGCAACGGGTCGGCCCGACAGCCCGCGAAATGGGACATGGCGTGCAGCCCTTCCTCGTACCAGCGCCGCCAGCCGACGCGCGAGGCCTGCAGGCCGTCGCGCAGGGCCTGTGCCTCCGCCACGGTCTCCGCCAGGAACAGCGCATAGGCCGAACTGACCGCACCGCCGACGAACAGCGTGCCTGGCAGCGCTTGGGCCGCCACGGCCGCCTTGTAATCCGCGGCCACCGCCTCATAGGCGGTCAGACGCACCTCGAGCCGGTCCAGCATCGCATGACCCACGGCGGCGTGGTATTCGCTCATCTTGCCATTGAACCCCGCCATCCGGCATTCACGCGAATGGAGGAAGCCAAAATTCGTCGCCTGACAGATCAGCTCCCGACCTTCCTGGTTGCGCCACAGGACCGCGCCGCCCTCCCCGGTTGAAAAGGTCTTGGTGGCATGGAAGCTCACCGCGATCGGCACCACGTCCGAAATCACCTCGGGGCTGCCCAGCACCTGCTCGAAGGCCGCCGCCCCGTCGACCACGACCGGCACGCCGAGGCGGGCCTGCACCCGCTCCAGCGCGCGCATGTCCGGCAGGCGGCCATAGGGCGCCACCGCCACGATCACACCCGCCTCCGGCGCGGCGGGGTGGGTCAGCAGAAGGTCCGGGTCGAGCGCCCAGGTCTCGGGATCGATGTCGAGAAAGAAGGGCTGGTATCCGCAACGCTCGGCCGCCAGCGCGGTCGCCGCAAAGGTATAGGAGGGCAAGAGCGCCAGCGGCCTCTCCGCCGTCGCGCGGCCGCTTGTCGCCAGGATGGCCGCCTCCAGCGCCGCGGTACCCGTGGCGGTCGTGACCACCACATCCGGCGCGGAGGCCTGCGTTCCGAAACAGCGCGACAGCCGTGTCTCCAGTTCCTGAACCAGATGCCCGCGGTTGGTATACCATCGGGTCCGGTCCAGCGTCTCAAGATAGGATGCGATCTCGGACGCGCTCGGCAACAAGGGACTACAAACTTTGCGAAAATCTATCGACATGGACGATATTTATCACTTAGACCGGCCATGCGGAAACATTTTCTCAATTTGCACGGCATACCATTTGCCGGGGCGTCTCAATCCGGACACGGCCCGCTCCTGCCATCCGGCAAGAGCTTGCGCCTCGGAAAACATGCGGTCACAGCTGGACCGGACCCCGGCGCGCCCAGCGCTGCTTGAGCCATTTGGGACCTTGTGTATGATCTATCCGGGGCGACGGGGACACGCGCCGAGCGCGCCTGCAAGGGGAAACACATGAGAATTAGCGCCGTGCTGTGGTGCAAGGACGAGGTCGCGCTTTTGCCCTACGCGGTCGCACAATTGCTGCGCTCCGGGGTGTACTCGGTCTCGATCATGGATGACGGGTCCACCGATGGCACCGCGATCGCGCTCGACACCCTGCACGCCGTCCTGCCCAACGTGCATATCTGCCCAAGGGTCAAGAACCTGCAGGACGCGCTGTCCATGGACGGGCCGGTGTTCGGGCCGATCATCGCGCGGGACCGGCCCGACTGGCTGCTGGTGGGCGACCCGGACGAGTTCTGGATCCCCCGCACCGGGGACCTGCGCAGCCTGCCCGCCCTTCGGACCTGCGACGTGCTGGTGGTCGACCGGTTCAATGCTGCACTCTCCAGTGGTAAAATCGACCCGGGAATGATCGACAGCCAGGCTGCCCTGTGCAACCTGCCTCTCGTGGTGGAGCGCCGGCGCATGACCCGCGCGATCATGGCCGAGAATCCCGATCTGCGCTGGGTAGAGCATCACGACCCGCCCAAGGTGATGGTCCGCCCCGACATGGTCGCCAGCTTCGATCTGGGCATGCACGACGCTACCAGCGCCTCCGGGGCCGAGTTGCGGCGCGGCCAAGCGGGCGGCGTCCTGATCGCGCACCTGCCCTTCACCACCTTTTCCCGGTTCGAGCGAAAGATCCAGAACATCGCCAAGGTGTTCGATCGGTTCGACGCCGATCACTCGGGCGCACGGGGCTGGCACTGGCGCCGCTGGCTGGAGATCGCCGAGAACGGCGAGCTGGCCCAGGAATACGCCCGCCAGTTCTTCCCGCCCAAGACGCTGAACCAGATGCGCGCCAAAGGGCGGGTGGCCACCGCCAACGATATCTTCGCCCGCCGGATGGCCGAGGCCGCCGCCCACAAGGCGCAGGCGGCGGAAACCTGATGCGGCTGGCGGTGATGCAGCCCTATCTCTACCCCTACCCGCTTTATTTTCACCTGATCGCCTCGGTGGACCGCTTCGTGGTGTTCGACTGCGTGCAGTTCCCCCGCCGCGGCCGGGTCCACCGCGCGCCCCTGCCCGGTGCTGGCTGGCTGACCCTGCCGCTTGCGCCCCAGCCCCGGGACACGACGATCCAGGCGCTGCGCTTCGCGGATGCAGCACAGCGGCTCTGGTCCGACCGGCTCGCCGCCCTGCCCTGGCTCGGCCCGGAGCTTACCGCCCGGCTCGCCCCCCTCGGCGCGGATGTCACCGGCTACCTGGTCGACCAGCTGCGCGGGGTTTGCGCGCGGCTCGGGATCACGACGCCGCTCCTGCGCAGCTCGGCGCTTGACCTGCCCCGGGCCGCGCGCGGCACGGACCGGGTGATCGCCGCCGCCCGGGCCTTGGGGGCGGATCACTACGTGAACCTGCCCGGCGGGCGCCCACTCTATGATCCCGCCACCTTCGCCGCCGCGGGGCTGGAGCTGTCGTTTCTCGCCCCCTATGCCGGCCCGCACGCCTCCCTGCTTCATGCCCTCGCGACGCAGCCCGTCGCCACCCTGCAGGACGAGCTGGCCCGCCTGCCCGCCCCGGAAAGGGCCCTGCCGTGAGCTTGCGCAGCCCCGACGCCCTGCGGCGCTACTACGACAGCCGTCTCGCCGCCCATGGCGACACGGCCCAAGGCGCAGGCTGGCCGAACGAGGCCGACCGGCAGACGCGCTTCGCGGTCATGCGCGCCCTCGCCCCGGACGGAAGGATGGAGGATCTCTGTGATCTTGCCTGCGGCACCGGCGCCTTTCTCGACCACCTGCACGCGGCCGCGACGCCCCCGGCGCGCTATCTCGGACTCGACATCTCCGAGACCGCCATTGCGACCGCCCGGGCCAAGCACGGGGCCGACCGCTTCGCCGTCCACGACCTGCTGGCGGACCCGGCCCCGGGGCCGTTCGACTACGTGGTCGCCAATGGGCTCTTCACCGTGAAGGACAGCCTGAGCGCGGCGGAAATGTGGGATTTCCTGCGCACCGCCACCACCGCCATGTGGGACATGACCCGGGTGGGCATGGCCTTCAACGTGATGTCGGCGGTGGTCGACTGGCAACGCGAGGATCTCTTCCATGTGGAGGCGGATGCGCTCCTGCGCTGGCTCTACGCGCTGGCCGGGCGGCGGGTGATCCTGCGGGCCGATTACGACCTCTACGAGTACACGGCCTATGTCTACCGCGCGCCCCTCGCCACCCGCCCGGGCCAAGGATTTTAAGCAAAATCCTTGGCAAAATCCTTCCGCAAGGATTTTGCGCCCGGCGGCACGCTCAGCCTTTCGTCAACCGCGCGCGCAGCTCGATCTTCAGCACCTTGCCGTAATTGTTCTTCGGCAATTCGGGCAGCGCGATATAGGCCTTGGGCCGCTTGAACCGGGCGATCTGCGACAGGCAATGGGCATCCAGCACCCCCGGATCCATCTCCGCCCCCGGGGCCGGGACCACGAAGGCCACCACCTCCTCGCCCCATTCCGCGTGGGGCCGACCCACCACCGACACCTCCGCCACCTGCGGATGGGTCAGGAGCACCTCTTCCACCTCGCGCGGATAGACGTTCGAGCCCCCCGAGATGATCATGTCCTTGGACCGGTCCACCATGGTGACATACCCGTCCGCGTCCATCCGGCCCATGTCGCCGGTCCAGAGCCAGCCGTCCCTGATCGTCTCCGCCGTCGCCTCCGGCCGGTTCCAGTAGCCCAGCATCAGCCCCGCGCCGCGCACCGCGATCTCGCCGGTCTCGCCCGGGGGTACCGGCCGGCCCTCGGCATCGAGGATCGCGACATCGCTGATCGTCTGCGCCACCCCGACCGAGGCCAGCCTTGCCTGCCAATCCGGATGGCTGCGGTCCGAGACATCCGCGCGGCTGAGCGCGGTGATGCTCATGGGGTACTCCCCCTGCCCGTAAACCTGCACGAACCGGTCGCCCAGAACCTCCACCGCCTCGATGATATCGGCCAGGTACATCGGCCCGCCCGCATAGACGATCGTCTTGATGCCGTCGCCCGTGTCGCCCCGCGCCTTGGCCACATCGATCATCCGCCGCACCATCGTCGGCGCGGCGAACAGGCTCACCTGGCGCATCTCGCGGGCCAGATCGAAGATCTCCGCCGGGTCGAACCCGCCGCTCTCGGGCACCACGTGGCGCGCGCCGCGCAGCACATGCATGAAGTTGTAGACCCCGGCCCCGTGGCTCATGGGCGCCGAATAGAGGATCGCGTCCTGCGCCGTCACCTCGTCCACGTCCACGAAATAGCTCAGCGTCATGGCCGTCAGCGTGGCAAAGCTCATCATCACGCCCTTGGGCTTGCCGGTCGTACCCGAGGTATAGAACAGCCAGGCCAGATCGCCGCTGGCCCGTGCCACCGGTGCCGCCATGGGCGGGGCGGCCAGCATTTCGCCAAAGGCCGCACTGCCGGTGACCACGCAGGCGCAGTCGGGCGCAGCCTCCGCCAAGCCCTCGGCCAGGTCCGGGGTCACGAGGCACAGCGCAGCCTCCGCATCGGACAGGATCCAGGCCGCCTCCCGCGGGTGCAGCTTGGAATTGATCGGGATCGCGGCGGCCCCGCACCACCAGATGCCATAGAGCACGCGCAGGTAATCGGTGCTGTTCTTCATGAACACGCCGATACGGTCGCCCTTGCCCAGACCGCGCGCCGACAGGGCCGCGCCGATCCGGGCCGCCTGGTCCGCGAACCCGGCATAATCCGTCTCCAGCCGCGTGCCGGTGTAAAGCGCCGGCGCATCCGGGCAGCGCGCCGCAGTCCTCTGAAGCCAAAGCGCAAAGTTCATCGAAAGTTCCTCGTCCCCGTCCGGGTGCGCGCAGGCTAGAGCAGCCCGCGCAACACTGTCTAGCCGCCCAGCCCCGGCAGCCAGGTGGCCAGAGGCGGGAACAGGATCAAGAGCGCCACCAGCAACAGCGAGCACGCGATGAACGGGATCGCGGCGAGGTAGATCTCCCGCATGGTGGTGCTGGGCGGCGCCACCCCCTTCATCACGAACAGGAGCAGCCCGAAGGGCGGGGTGGTGAAGCTGATCTCCAGCGCCAGCAGCATGATCAGCGCGAACCAGATCAGATCAAACCCGAGGCTTTGCGCCAGCGGGAAGAAGATCGGCACCGTCAGCAGCATGATCGAGATCTGCTCCATGAACATCCCCAGCACCAGCAGAACCCCGAACATCGCCAGCAGCATCCAGATCGGGTCCAGGTCGAACCCCGTGGCCCAGCCGATCAGCCCGCCGGACGCCCCGGAGAACGCCAGAAGCTGGCTGAACGTGGCCGAGCCGAACACGATCATGTAGGCCATCAGCGTCACCTTCAGCGCGCCCACCACCGAGCGCCGCAGCGCCTCCACCGTCAGGCAGCGGAACGCCGCCGCGAGGATGATCACACCCAGCGCGCCAAAGGCCGCCGCCTCCGACGGGGTGACGATGCCGAAGATCATCAGCGACACGATCACCACCATCACCCCCACCATGGGCACCACGTCCCGCAACAGCAGCCCGAGCTTCGCGCCCAGCGACACCTCCGCCACCTCGTAGGCCGGGGCCGCACTCGGGTCGCGCCGGGTCTGGATCCAGATCGTGGCGATATAGAACCCCGCCAGCATCAGCCCCGGGATCACCCCCGCGATCAGCAACGCGCCCACATCGATCTGCGCCAGCGTCGCCAGCAGCACCGCAAGGGCCGAGGGCGGGATGATGATCGCCAGCCCCCCGGTCCCGAGGATCGGCCCGATGCTCATGTGCGACTTGTAGCCCCGCGCATTCATCTCCGGCACCATCAGGCTGCCCAGCAGCGCCGTGGACCCCATGGACGAGCCCGACAGGGTCGAAAACCCCGTCCCCCCCAGCACCGTGACATAACTCAACCGCCCCGGCAGCCGGCCCAGAAGCCGGTCGATGGCCGTGAACATCCGCCCCCCCAGCCCGGTATGAAAGAAGATCTCCCCCATCAGCAGGAACAACGGGATCGGCACCAGGGCATAGGTCGTCAACGCCCCCAACCCGTTGTTCAACAGCTGCACGATCCCCCGCTCGCCGCCCATGAACACCCAGGCCCCGAGGATATTGGCCGCCAGAAAGGCCAGTGCCACGGGCATGCCCAACGCCATGAGCGCCACGATCGCGCCCAGCAGCAGGGCCAAAGCCTCGAACCAGTCCATCTACTCGTGTATCCCCGCCTCGCCCGAATGCAGGATCTCGCGCCCGACCACGAACCGCGCGAATTCCACCGCCATGAAGCCGAACGCGACCGGGAAGGAAATCGTCAGCAGCCACCGGGGATAGAAATAGGCCCGCACGTCGAAGTCGTTGCGCTGCAGGTTGCGCAGGCACAGCTCCACGCCCTTCCACGCCAGCACCACGCAGACCAGCACACACAAGAGCGCCACGAACCGGCTCACCACCTGCCGCAGCCCCTCGGGCAAGGCGGCGGTGACCAGCTCGATATGCACATGCCCCTTCTCGCGCACCAGCCAGGGCGCGCCCAGCATGGTCAGATAGAGGATGCTGTACTCGGCCGAGGTGAACAGCCACGCGAAGGGCTGCATCCCCAGATTGCGCATCGCCACCGACGCGATGACCGACACCATCAACCACACCAGCCCCGCCCCGGCGAGCACCGCCATGGCGAGGATCATGAAATCATATGTCCGGCTGAGCACGCGCATCGCGGGCAAGGCGCGCCGACGATCCCGCCGGCGCGCCGCACACTCAGTCCAGCGCCGGATCGTAGTAGAGAGAGATCAGCGTGTCGTAATTGCCGTCGCCCGAAGGATGCTCCGCCATCAGGCCGCGCATCCGCTCCCAGGTCTTCTCCCGCGCCGCCGCGAGGTAACGCTCCTTGGCCTCGCCCTCCAGGCTGACGACCTGCATGCCGCCCTCTTCGAGCGCTGCGAAATCCGCGTCCCGCTTGGCGCGCAGGGCCTCGACACTGTCCCTCTCATGCTGGATCGCCACATCCTGAAGGATGGTTTTCGCCTCGTCGCTCAGGCTCTCCCATTTCTCCAGGTTCACGATCACGCCGAGGTCGGTGGAAAAGAAATTCGGCTCGATCCGGTAGTTCAGGAACTCGTTCCATTTCAGGTCGATCAGCCCGATCTGGGTCCAGCCCGTGGCATCCACCACGCCCCGCTCCAGCGCGGCATAGACATCCGTGGTCGGCAGGTCGATCACCTGCGCGCCCAGATACTCGGTGAAGAAGGCGTTGTAGACCGCGTTGCCGCGCAGCTTGATGCCCTCCACGCTCAGATCGCCGTTCTCCTCGAATTGCGGCTCATCCTTGGTCCACAGGTTGTAGGACACCCCGCTGTCGAACCAGCCGAGGTAATAGACCCCCATCTTCTCCTGGTGGATCTGGTTCATCAGGTCGGTGCCACCATTCTCGCGCGCCTCGACCGCCGTCAGGTTGGACGCCACCATGGCGTCCTTCTCGGGCACCGTGCCGCCGTAGAACGAGCCCGGCGTATAGACCATGTCCACGATCCCGTCGCGCACCGCGTCGGGCTGCTGGAACATGCCGATCGCCTCGGGCCCGCCGCGCACCTCGATCTGCACCACGCCCTCGCCCGCGGCATTCACCTTGTCCACGAACTCCAGGAAGCTCTGGGTATAGATCAGGGTCGTGGGGAAGGCGTGGACCGCCGTCAGCGTCTCGGTCGCCTGCGCCGCCCCGCCGAGGCCGAGGCCTGCGGCCAGCGCGCCGCTCAGTACGTAGTGTTTCATTCTGGTTTCTCCCTTTTATGCGGACCGCTCCGGGCGGCCCCTCCCTGTGGTCTTTTCTGTCATGTCCAGCGCCGCCCAGGGCCGCGCCGCGGCATCGGCCGCCCGAAACGCCGCAATCTCCGCCCCGTAGGCGCGGGTCAGGTCGATATCGTCCAGACCCTCGATCAGCTTGCGTCGCCACACGGGGTCGAGGGTGAAGCCCACGGTCCCCAGCGGCCCGCGCAGCGCGCAAGCCTCCAGATCCACGGTCATCTGCCGCGCCCCGCGTTCCAGCCCGCGCAGCAGGGCCGCGCCATCCTCGGGCCGCACCTGCACCGGGCAAAGCCCGTTATTCACCGCGTTGGCCGCGAAAATGTCCCCGAAGCTCGGCGCGACCACTGCCCGGATACCAAAATCCATCAGGGCATAGACCGCCGCCTCCCGCGACGAGCCGGACCCGAAATTCCGCCCCGTCACCAGGATCGTGGCACCCGCATTCTCGACCCGGTTCAGGGCGAACTCGGGCCGCGGCACACAGCCATCGCAAAAGCGCAGATCATGCAGCAGGTATCGCCCGTACCCTTCGGCCCGCGGCGTGGACATGAACCGCGCCGGGATCAGCTGGTCGGTATCGACCGCCTCCATCGGCAGGGCCGCCGCGCGCCCGGTGTGCCGGGTCCAGCCGCGCGCGCTCATGCCACCGCCCGCCCGGCCAGAAGGGGCCGCACATCGGTGATCTCGCCGGTGACGGCGGCGGCGGCGACCATGGCGGGCGACATCAGATGCGTCCGCGCCCCCGGCCCCTGCCGCCCCCGGAAATTCCGGTTGGTAGAAGAGGCACAGCGCTTGCCCGGCGCCACGAGGTCCCCATTCATGCCCACGCACATGGCACAGCCCGCCTCGGTCCATTCCAGCCCCGCGGCAATGAAGATCTCCGCCAGACCCTCCTGCTCCGCCTGCGCCTTGATCCGCGCGGACCCGGGGGTGACCTGCCCGGGCACCCGTGCGCGCCGCCCGGCCAGCACGGCGGCCGCGGCGCGCAGATCCTCGATCCGGCCATTGGTGCAGGAGCCGATGAAGACCTGATCCACGGGCGTGCCTGCAATCGGCGCCCCGGCCCGTAACCCCATATAAGTTAACGCAGAATTAACCTCGGAACCTTCCCCGCGGGGAAGGTTTTCGGTCACCGGAATGGCCTGGTCAGGCCGCGTGCCCCAGGTCACGACCGGCGCAATCGCCGCACAATCGAGGGTTTCTTCCCGGTCGAACACGGCGTCCTCGTCGCTGCGCAAGGCGGCCCAGTCTTCCACCGCGCGGCCCCAATCGGCCCCGTCGGGCGCATGGGGCCTTCCCCGCAGGTAAGCAAATGTCGTCTCGTCCGGCGCGATCAGGCCCAGCTTCGCACCGCCCTCGATCGACAGGTTGCAAAGCGTCATCCGCCCCTCCATCGACAGGCGCCGCACCGCCTCGCCGGTGTATTCGATGGCATGGCCGCGCGCGCCGTCCGAGCCCAGGGCCGCGATCCAGGCCAGTGCGAGGTCCTTGGCGCCCACCCCCGGCCCGAGCCGCCCGTCGAACCGCAGGCGCAAGGTCTTCGGCCGGGTCTGCCAGACTGTCTGGGTCGCCAGCACATGGGCCACCTCGGTCGCCCCAATCCCGAAGGCCAGCGCCCCGAACGCCCCATGGGTCGAGGTATGGCTGTCGCCGCAGTTGATCGTCAGCCCCGGCAAGGTCAGCCCCTGCTCCGGTCCGATCACATGGACGATCCCCTGATCGCGGTCGAAAAGATCGAAAAGCCGAATTTGGTGAATTTCCGCGTTCTCGCGCAGCCGGGCGATCATCGCCCGGATCTCCGGCGTCGCCCCCTCCGCCGCCCGGTCGCGGGTCGGCGCGTAGTGGTCCATCACCGCAAAGGTCTGCGCCGGGGCGGCCACGGACAGGCCCCGCTCGGCCAGCTTGGCAAAGGCATGGTGCGACCCCTCGTGCAGCAGGTGCCGGTCCACCCACAGAAGCGACGCGCCATCTTCCCGGCGGGTAACCTCATGGGCCGCCCAGAGCTTCTCCAGCAGGGTCCGCGGCGTGCTCATGGGTCGGTCTCCGGCGGCGCGCCGATCACCGGCTGCCAATGGCGATCCTCCCCCGCGCCGACCCGGCTCAGGGTCATGTCCAGCCGGTAAAGGTCCGGCCGGTAAAGCGCCGAGAGGTACTCCACCCACTGCCCCTGATCATCGGTCACGATCCGGGTCAGCGCCGTCAGGGCCGACCCGACGCTCACATCGAGCGCCGCGGCCACCTCCGGCGTGGCCAGGGTCGCGGTCACGGACTGGCGCGCGGACGCGATCCGCACTCCGCTGCGCTCCAGCAGGCGAAAGAGCGGCGTTGTCGCGAGATCCGCTTCGGAATAGTTCGTCGCGATCTCGGCGGGCACATGGGTCGTCAGGTGCGAGAACGGCACCCCGCGCAGCAGGCGCACGCGGACCGCGGTCTGCACCGTGACCGCCTCCGCCAGCCCCAGCGCCCGGACCACCGCCGCCGGCGCGGGACCATAGGCAAAGGACAGCAGCCGCGCCTCGGTGCGCTGGCCCATCTCCACGAGCTGCGGCATGAGTGAGGCGAGGTTGCCCGCCAGCGGCGTGTCCTGCGCGGTCTCCCGCACGGTGCTGCCCGCCCCCGCCCGCTTGTCGATCAGCCCGTCATCGGCCAGGGCCTCCAGCGCGCGGCGGATCGTGACCCGGCTGACGCCGTACTGGGCGGCCATCTTCTGCTCGCCCGGCAGGGTATCGCCCGGGCGCAACGCGCCACGGCTGAGCATGTCCCGCAGCTGCAGGTAGACCCGCCGGGCCTTGCCGCCTTCGGGCAGATGGGTGCCGCTGCCACCGTCCACTGAAACCCCTCCTTCTCCACGGTGAAGATTAGCCCGGTCCGCGCAAAGCGCAAGAAATGGCACGACACAGACTACACTTTTGCGGTTTTTGAGATACCATGACCTGTATTGCAAAGCAGACAGGTCACGATCTGCAAGAGGGGGAGGGACGACGCATATGCCGGTTATCGAGGTACATCTGATCGCGGGATACGGGGACGAGGTGAAGACCCGGCTGGGCAAGGCCCTGACCGATGGCGCACGGCTGGTCATCCCGGCCGACCCCGACGGGATCACCGTGCTGACCCATGAGGTCGCGGCCTCTGGCTACATGCGCGGCGGGCAGAACCGCTTCCCCGCGCCGCCCCTGCCCGACCCGGCCGAGACCGTGCAGGCGTACCTCGCGGCGATGGAGGCGCGCGATCTCGACACCGCCGCGGGGTATCTGGGCGCGGAGTTCGAGATGATCTTTCCGGGCGGGGTCCGCATGACCGATCTCGACGCGCTCGTGGCCTGGTCCGCCGAGCGTTACAAGCGGGTCACCAAGACCTTCGAGGGCATCGACACCGCCCCGTCCGAGACCGGCGCGGTGGTCCATTGCCACGGCACCCTGTCGGGCCTCTGGCCGGACGACACGCCGTTCGAGGGCATCCGCTTCATCGACCGGTTCGAGCTGACCGACAGCAAGATCACCCGCCAGGAGGTCTGGAACGACATGGCCGCCGCGATGCAGGCCCGGAAAGACCCTGCATGACCACGCCCGAGATCGACCCGATCACCCTGGCCGTGCTCGCCGGGCGGATGGAGCAGATCGCCGACGAGATGGACGCGACGCTCTTCCGCGCGGCGTTCAACCCGATCATCGCAGAGGCGCATGATGCCTCCCACGGGCTTTACCATGCAGAGACCGGCGACACGCTGGTGCAGGGCAAGTCCGGCCTGCCGATCTTCGTGGGTGTGATGGCCTTTGCGGTGAAGGCGGTGATCGAGAAGGCCGCGCGCGACGGCGACCTGGCCGAGGGCGATGTCTATATCTTCAACGACGCCCATATCGGCGGCACCCACCTGAGCGACATGCGGCTGGTGCGGCCGTTCTTCCGGGATGGCAAGCTGGTCTGCTACCTCGCCTCGGTCGGCCATTGGCACGATGTGGGCGGGGCGGTGCCGGGCAACTACAACCCCGCGGCCATGGAGGTGTTTCAGGAGGCCTTCGTCCTGCCGCCGGTGAAACTGGTGCGCGCGGGTGTGCTGCAACAGGACATCGTCGATATCCTGCTGCGCAACACCCGCCTGCCCGCCTCGGCCCAGGGCGATCTGAACGGGCAGTTGAGCGCACTGGATCTGGGCGCAAAACGGCTCGACGCCCTGCTGAACGACTATGGCACGGACACCGTGCAGGCGGCCCTGACCGCCCTGACCGACCGGGCCGAGACGCTCATGCGCGCCGAGATCGCCGCCCTGCCCGATGGCCGGTGGAAGGCGGAGGATTTCCTCGACAATGACGGGATCGACCCGGAGGCGCTGCCGATCCGGGTCGCGCTGGAGGTCACGGGCGACCGGCTGACGCTCGATTTCACCGGCACGGCGGGCGCGGTGAAGGGGCCGGTCAACATCGCCCTGCCCACAGCGATTGCCACGGCCTACGTGGCGATCAAGCATATCTTTCCGAACCTGCCCGCCAATGCCGGGGTGATGCGCCCGATCACGGTGACGGTGCCCGAGGGATCGCTGCTTGCAGCGGAATTCCCCGCACCCACGGGGGGGTATACCGAGACGATCCTGCGCATGATCGACGTGATCTTTTCCGCCGCCGCGCAGGCAGCGCCGGAGCGGGTGGTTGCCAATGCCTATGGCACGATCAACGCGCTGTCGATTGCCGGGACGCGGGCCAACGGGGCGCGCTGGGTGATGTTTTCCTTCTACGGCGGCGGGCATGGTGGCAGCCTCGAGAGCGACGGGCTGAACCACGGCAATGCACCGATTTCCACTGCCACAATCCCACCTGCGGAGATCCTGGAGGCGGCCTATCCCGTGATGTTCCGGCAATGGGCGCTGCGCCCCGACAGCGCGGGCGCGGGGGCGCAGCGTGGGGGCCTCGGCGCGGTTTACGAGATCGAGTTGCTGGAGGAGGAGGCCGAGGCGTTTCTGTTCGGCGAGCGCGGGCGGTTCGCGCCGCAAGGGGTCGCGGGCGGCGGGGCGGCGGCGCTCAATGTGTTCGCCCATGAGACCGACGCAGGCTGGCAAACCCCGGCGCTGGCCTCGAAAGCCGTGGGCATGAAGCTGCGGCGCGGGCAGCGGGTCCGGTTGGAGACGCCGGGCGGCGGGGGCTACGGCCCGGCGGCGGCGCGCGCGCCGGAACGTGTCGCGCGGGACGTGGCGCTTGGCTATCTGAGCCCCGAGGTGGCGACCGAAACCTACGGTCCCGCCTGGCAGGAGCTGCCGGTATGAGCGTTCTGGTGGGCGTGGATGTGGGGGGCACCTTCACCGATGTGTTCGTTCTCGACGAGGCGGCGGGCACCGCGCGGGTGGCCAAGGTGCCGACCTCGCGGCCCGACCAGTCGGGCGGATTTCTTGACGGGATCGGCGTGCATGTGGCGGATTTCGGCGCCCTGGGCGCGGTGGTCCATGGCACGACTGCCGGGACCAATGCCCTGCTGGAGCGCAAGGGCGCGAAGGTGGGCGTGATCACCACGCAAGGGTTCCGCGACGTGTTGGAGATGCGGCGCCGGGACCGGCGGCAGACCTGGGGGCTGCGGGGCGATTTCACGCCCGTGGTGCCCCGCGACCTGCGCCTGGAGGTGCCGGAACGGGTGCTGGCCGATGGCACGGTGCACACGCCCGTGGATCTGGAGGCGGTGCGGGCGGCGGCGGTGCAACTGCGCGAAGCAGGCTGCGACGCCATCGCGGTGCTGTTCGTCAACAGCTATGCCAACCCGGCCAACGAGGCGGCGGCGCTGGAGGCGGTGCGCGCCCTCTGGCCCACGCCCCATGTCAGCGGCTCGGCGGAGATCCTGCCGGAATTGCGGGAGTTCGAGCGGTTCTCGACCACCGCTTTGAACGCGTACCTTCAGCCCGAGGTGGCGGGGTATCTCGACCGGCTGGGCGGGGCGTTGGGGCGCGGCGGCTTTGGCGGCGAGTTCCTGATCGTGCAGTCCAATGGCGGTGTGATGAGCGTCGAGACGGCGTGTGCCCGGCCCGTGCGCACGGCGCTGTCGGGGCCCGCGGCGGGGGTGACGGCGGCGGCCTATATCGCCGAAAGCGCCGGGTTTCCGGACGTGATCACGGGCGACATGGGCGGGACCAGCTTCGACGTGGCGCTGGTCACCGGTGGCACCCCGGCGCTGAGCCCGCAGACGGCAATCGATTTCGGCATGGTCGTGCGCACCCCGATGATCGAGATCGCGACCATCGGCGCGGGCGGTGGCTCCATCGCCTGGGTCGACAAGGGCGGGCTCTTGCAGATCGGCCCGGAAAGCGCGGGCTCGACCCCCGGCCCGGTGGCTTACGGGCAGGGCAATACGCGGCCCACGGTCACGGATGCCAACGTGGTGCTGGGGCGGATCGATCCGGAGCGGCCGATTGGCGGCGCACTCGCGCGGCTGGACGTGGCGGCGGCGCGGTCGGCCATCGCGGCCCATGTGGGCGCTCCGCTGGGTCTCGACCCGTTGGCGGCGGCCGAAGCGATCCTGACCGTGGCGAATGCGCGGATGGCGGGGGCGATCCGGCTGGTGAGCATCGAGCGCGGGCATGACCCCAAGGATTTCGCCTTCATGCCCTTCGGCGGGGGCGGCGCGCTCCATGCCGGGGCGCTGCTGCGCGAGGTGGGGCTGGGGCGCGCGATCATCCCGCGCTATCCGGGCGTGACCTCGGCCATGGGCTGCGTGATCGCGGATATGCGGCAGGATTTCGTGCAGACCGTGGGCGGGATGCTGGGACCGGAGACGCCGGGGGTGCTGGCGCCGCTGCTGGAGGCCCATGTGGCCGACGGGATGGCGACCCTCGACGCCGCGCGGAGCCGGTTCGCCCGGCGCGAAGTTGAGGTCAGCCTCGACATGGCCTATCTCGGCCAGACCCATACGGTCGCGGTGCCGATCCCGGTGCGCCATGGTGCGGACGGGGTGGAGCCGCCCACGGTCGACGAGATCGCCGCGGCCTTCGATGCGGCCTACGGCGCGGCCTTCGGACGGCTCTTGCCCGGGGGCGTGCGGCGGGTGCTGAACCTGCGGACATCGGTGATCGGGCGGCGACCGAAATTCGACCTCGCCTCCCTCGCCCCGACGGACGCGGGCCCCGCGACCCCGCGCGCCACCCGCCCCGTGCATTTCGGCGACCGCTGGCACGAGACGGCCCTTTACGCCCGCCTCGCCCTGCCTGTGGGCACGGTGATCCGGGGCCCGGCCATCCTGGAGCAACCCGACACCACGATCCTGATCGAGCCCGGGCAGACCGGCACGGTGGACAGGTTCGGCAATCTCATCCTGACCTTCTCGCAGCCTGCGGAGCCCGCCCCATGAGCGCCCCCCTCGACCCCAAACGCACCGCCCTGCTGACCATCGATCTGCAGAACGACTTCCTTCACCCAGAGGGCGCCTACGGGCGCGCGGGCCAGACCGCGCCGCACCTGGTGGCCCTGCCCGACCGGATCGCCCCCCTGCGCGACCGGCTGCGCGAAAAGGGCGGAACCTTCATCTCGGCCCAGTTCACCCTGGTGCCCGACCGGGACGGAAATCCGCTGATCGCCGAGCATCTGCAACGCCTGCGCCCCTTCCTCGGGCGCGGGGATTTCCGCCCCGGTGGCTGGGGGCACGGCCTTGTGGACACGCTCGCGCCTGCGGATTTCACCATCGAGAAGGTCGCCTATTCAGCCTTCTACCAGACCCGTCTGGAATACATCCTGCGCGCGCTGGAGATCGATACGCTGATCATCGGCGGGATCGTGACCAATGGCGGCGTCGCCTCCACCGTGCGGGACGCCCATCTGCGCAACATCCACACCGTCCTGCTCGGCGATGGCAGCGGCGCCTTCGACCCGGCGGTGCACGACGCCACCCTGACCTCCCTCGGTACGGTCACCGAGATCCGCAGCTGCGCCGAGGCGGAGGCGATGCTGTGAGCGGCCCGGCCACCCCTTGCTGGGATTTCACCCGCCCCGGCATCGTGATGGCGCCCGGGGTCTATGACGCCCTGACCGCCTCGCTGGCCGAGGCCGCGGGGTTCCCCGCGCTCTACCTGTCGGGCGCGGCGGTCTCCTACACACGGCTCGGGCGGCCCGATATCGGCCTGACCTCGGTGACCGAGATGACCGAGACCCTGTCGCTGATCCGCGACCGGGTCAGCACGCCGATCATAATCGATGCGGACACGGGCTTCGGCAATGCGCTCAATGCCCAGCGCACCATGCGGCTCTATGAGCGCGCCGGGGCCAATGCGCTCCAGATCGAGGATCAGGCCTACCCCAAGCGCTGCGGGCATCTGGCCGACAAGACGCTGATCCCGGCGCAGGAAATGGCCGGCAAGATCCGCGCCATGGCCGATGCCCGCCACGCGGCGCAAACCCTGATCATCGCACGCACCGACGCGGTGGCGGTGGAGGGGTTCGAGGCCGCGCAGGAGCGGGCCGAGACCTACCTGGAGGCCGGGGCCGACATCCTGTTCATCGAGGCCCCGCAATCGGAAGCGCAACTGACCGCCATCGCCCAACGGTTCCGGGGTCGGGTACCCCTGCTTGCCAACATGGTGGAGGGCGGCGAGACCCCAATGAAATCCGCCCGGGAGCTCGAAGCGCTGGGATATGCGCTGGTCATCTTTCCCGGCGGGATCGTCCGGGCCCTCGCCCGCACAGCGGAAGCCTACTATCTGAGCCTGTCGGAGACCGGATCGAACGCGGCCTTCCGCGACCGGATGTTCGACTTCCAGGACCTGAACGCGCGGCTGGGCACGGCGGAGATGCTGGCGCGCGGAAAGGCCTATGAAGGACCGGGCACATGACCGTGACGGCCCCGCCAGAGGACGGGTTCGCGGTCACGGTGGACACGGTGATCGTGGGCGGCGGCGCGGCGGGCATGACCGCGGCCCTCGCCTGCCAGGAGGCCCGGCGCGCCTGCGTGATCCTGGAGCGGGACGCTGTGCAGACCGGGTCGACCGCGCTCTCGGCCGGGCTGATCCCGGCGGCGGGCAGTACCCTGCAGGCCGAGGCGGGGATCGACGACAGCGCAGAGCGTTTTGCCGCCGATATCCAGCGCAAGGCCGGGGGTGAGGCCGATCCGGAGGTGGTCGCGGCCCTGACCGCAGCCTCGGGTCCGACGCTCGACTGGCTGGCCGGGACCCACGGGATGCCGTTCTCGGTGGTGTCGGATTTCGACTACCCGGGCCATTCGCGCCGCCGGATGCACGGTCTGCCTAGCCGGGCGGGGCGGGAACTGGTGGACCGGTTGCGCAACACCTGCACCGCGCGCGGGATCGACATCCTGACCGGCGCCCATGTCACGACGCTCTTTGCCGATGCCGCGGGCCGGGTGCAGGGTGTCGGCTACGCGCGGCCCGATGGCGGGCTGGAAACCGTGGGCTGCGACCGCCTGATCCTGGCCTGCAACGGGTTCGGCGGCAATCCCGAGATGGTGGCCGCATACACGCCCGAGATCCGCGACGCGCTCTATTTCGGCCATGCGGGCAATACCGGCGACGCGATCCGCTGGGGGGAGGCGCTGGGCGCGCGGATGCGCCATCTGGGCGCCTATCAGGGCCATGGCAACGTCGCGCATCCCCATGGGGTCCTCGTGACCTGGGCGGTGCTTTCGGAGGGCGGCATCCAGGTCAACCGCGACGGCCGCCGGTTCTGGAACGAGCTGCAGGGCTATTCCGAGGCCGCGCGCACCGTCATCGCCCAGCCAGGGGGCGAGGCCTATGCCATCTTCGACAGCCGCATTGCCAGCATCGCGCGCCAGTTCGAGGATTTTCGCGCCGCTGAGGCCGCGGGCGCGATCGTGACCGCGGACACGCCCGAAGCGCTGGCCGCGCGGCTCGATCTGCCCGGGGGCGCGCTGGTGGAGACGATGGTGGAGATCGAAGGCACGACGACCTGCAACTTCGGGCGGGTGTTCGACCCGACCAAGCGGCTGCGCCCGCCCTATCACGGGGTGCGGGTGACCGGCGCGCTGTTTCACACCCAGGGCGGGCTCGACGTGACCGGCACGGGCCGTGTCAGGCGGGCGTCCGGCGGGCTGCTGCCGAACCTCTATGCGGTGGGCGGGGCCGCCTGCGGCGTGTCGGGGTCGGGCGATGACGGGTATCTGTCGGGCAACGGGCTGCTAAGTGCGGTGGTGCTGGGTCGGCTGGCCGGGGCGGCCTGAGCGCGCCCGGCGCTGCGCCTGTTCGACCTTACCCAGCGCAAGACCACCCCACCTTTCCCCGACCCCCGCAAAGCTCAAGTCTTCAAATATCCGCGCCGCAGGCCAGCGCAAAACCTCGTGTCCGGGGGCACCAACGGAAACTCAGGCTGGGGTCTGCACCCGCCGCCACTTGCGCGCCCGCGCCTCCCAGGGTTGGACCAGCGCGTATTCCAGCGCCAGCATCACCGCCACGAAACTCAGGGCATAGGCCAGCACGTAGCCAGTCTCGAAGAGCTGGAAATAGAGGTGGATCTGGAAGCCCACCCCGTTGGACCGGCCGAGGAATTCCACCACCAGCACGATCTTCCAGATGACCGCCAGCCCGTTGCGCACGGCGGTGGAGATGAAGGGCGCGAGCTGCGGGATCAGCACGTGGCGCAGGCGTTTCCAGGCCGAGAACCGATAGACCCGCGCCATTTCCGCCACGTCCGGGTCGAGCGAGCGGACCCCTTCGCGCATGATCACGATCACCATGGCGGTCTTGTTCAGCGCCACCGCCACGATCGCCGCAGTCTCGTTCAGCCCGATCCACAGGTAGCACAGCACGATCACCACCAGCGCGGGCAGGTTCAGGAAGAACACCACCCAGGGGTCGAGCCAGCGGTCCAGCGCGGGCATCTTGCCCAGCACCACGCCAATCACGCTGCCGATGCCCATGGCGAGGAAAAACGCGGCCGCGACCCGTTGCAGGGTCTGGGTGATGTGGAACACCAGCTCGCCGGAGCGCCACTCGCCCACCAGGATCGCCCAGACTTCCGCCGGGGGGGGCAGGACCGAGGAATCCGCCAGCCCCAACGCCGCGAGCTGCCAGGCGATGCCCAGCATCACCAGCGAGATCAGGGTCGTGCGCGTCTTCTCCGTCTTGGCCTTGATGTCCATGGGCGCAGTCTGGCACCTCGGCGGGCGCAGTCAAACCCTTGTGCGACATCCGGCTTTGCGACCTTGGTCCAATTCGCCCCCGCCGGGCGGGCTCCTAGGGTCGCGGAATGATGTCGGTCCTGATGCGTCTGGCCCTCGTGGCGCTCCTGTTCCTGCCCCTTGCCGGGCGGGCCGAGCCCCTGAGCCGCGAGGAGATGGCCGCGCAGATCCTGCCGCCCTTCACGCTTGGCGAGCCGCTGGGCGAGAACGGGGTGTGGTCGTTGCTCAATGCCGGAGGCACCCAGGCAGGCTACGTGTTCGAGACCGAACCCATGGCGCCCCTGCCGGGCTTTTCCGGCGCGCCGATCAACCTGCTGGTGCTGCTCGATCTGGAGGGGCGGTTCGAACATGTGGTGCTGCTGGAGCATAACGAGCCGATCTTCGTCTCGGGGCTCGGCGAGGCGCCGTTCCATGCGTTTTTCGAGCAGTACCGGGGGCGGTCGATTTCCGACAGCCTCGTGGTCGGCACGCCTTACGGGGGCGGCGATGCGGGGGGCGGGTTGATCTATCTCGACGGGGTGACCAAGGCCACGGCGAGCGTGCGGATCGCCCACGAGTCGATCCTCGCCGCGACGTTGCAGGTCGCACGACAGAAGATGCAGGGCGTGGCCACAGGCCCGCCCGCCTATCCGGACCCGAACAACGCCGAGATCCTGAGCTTTCAGGATCTGATCGATCAGGGCCTGCTAACGCGCACAGTGGTGAGCAACGCCGAGGTACAGGCGCAGTTCGCGGACACGATCTGGGAAGATGACGACCCCGCGGCGCTGGACGAACCCGAGGCGCCCTATCTCGACCTGTGGATCGCGGATCTCGGCCCGCCCGCCGTGGCGCGCGCGCTGCTGTCAGAGGACGGCTATGCGGAGTTGCAGGATTTCCTTGAAATCTCGGGCTCCGACGAGCCGATCCTGATGATCGAGACCGGACGCCACGGCCTTGTCTCGGAAGATTTCGTGCGCAACACCGCGCCTGCCTGGCTGTCGGTCACGCAAGACGGGTTGCCCGTGGCCCTGCGCGACAGCGATATCCTGGTGGAGCTGCACCCGGATCTGCCCGACGCCCTGCAGGACGGGGTGGCGATGATCCTGCGCACGGACCGGCGGCTGGGCTTCGATCCGACCCGCGAATGGACCCTGGGAGTGGAGGCCGTGCGCAGCCACGGCATGCTGCAGCCCGAAATCGGCAGTGTGACCCTGACCACCACCTATGCCTCGGACCCGCGCTTCTTCCTGCGGCCCGAGATCACCGGCCCCCTGCCGCCCTGGCAGGAGGCGCTGCTGAACCGCCAGACCGACCTGATCGTGCTGGCGGTGTTCCTGGCGGGGCTGCTGGCGCTCTTGGCGGCGCGGATGAACTGGCTGGCGGGGCTGGCGCAGTTCACGCCTGTCCGGCTGGGCATCCTCGCCTTCGTGACGGTGTTCATCGGCTGGTGGGGACAGGGGCAACTGTCCATCGTCACGGTGCTGGGCGTGCTGCGCACGACGCTGGAGGGGGCGAGTTTCGCCTTCCTGCTTTATGATCCGTTCTCGCTGGTCATCTGGGGGGTGACGATCCTGGGCTTCGTGCTCTGGGGGCGGGGGCTGTTCTGCGGCTGGCTCTGCCCGTTCGGGGCGCTGCAGGAGTTTGCCCACCATGTCGGACGCAAGCTGCGCCTGCCCCGGATCGAACCGACAGAGGCCTGGGACCGCCGCCTCAAGGGGCTGAAATACGTGGTCCTCGCCGGGCTGATCGCCACGGTCCTGATCGCGCCGCAGCATGTGGACACGGTCGCCGAGGTGGAGCCGTTCAAGACCGCGATCACGGTCTTCTTCGTGCGCGAATGGTATTACGTCGCCTATGCGGTGCTGTGGCTGGGGCTCGCCCTGGTGCTGTTCAAGGGGTTTTGCCGCTATGTCTGTCCGCTGGGGGCTGTGATGGCGCTGGGCGGATTGGTCCGCGGGCGCGACTGGATCGCCCGGCGGGCGGAGTGCGGCTCCCCCTGTCAGCTGTGCCGGGTCAAATGCGAGTACGGCGCCATCCAGCCCACGGGCGAAATCGCCTATTCCGAGTGTTTCCAATGCCTCGATTGCGTGACGATCCATGACAGCAAGCAGATGTGCGTGCCTTTGATCCTGGAGGCGCGCAAGGACCAGCGTGTGAAGGGGGTGGCCGCGAAATGAACCTGCATCGACGTCGGTTTCTCAGCATCAGCGCGGCGGCCATGGCCGCGGGCCCGGTTGCGGCGGCGGGCGCGGGCTTCACCCGTTGGCGCGGCGAGGCGCTGGGGGCGGAATGCGAGATCACCCTGCACGCCCCCCCGGGCAAGGCACAACCGGCGCTGGACGCGGCCCGCGCCGCCCTGCGCGCGGTGGAGACGCAATTCAACCTCTATGATCCCACCTCGGCGCTGGCGCGGCTGAACGCGACCGGGCGGCTGGAGGCGCCGGAGCCGATGTTCCTCGCGCTGATGGAGTTGTCGCGGCAGATGTACGAGGCCACGGAAGGACGCTTCGACCCGAGCATCCAGCCGCTCTGGTCCGCATTGGCCCGGGGCCTCGATCCCGAGACCGCACAGGCGCAGGTGGGGTGGTCCCGGGTGCGCTGGGACGCGGGGGCGGTGCGGCTCGCCCCCGGTCAGGCACTCAGTTTCAACGGGGTCGGACAGGGCTTTGCCACGGACCGTGTGGCCGAGACGCTGGCCGCCCATGGCATGGGCCGGTTGCTGGTCAATATCGGGGAGTTTCGCGGCGCTGGCGGGCCCTGGCGCGTGGGGCTTTCGGACCCGGCGCATGGGCTCGTCGGCACGCGGCAGATCACCGATGGGGCGATTGCCACCTCCAGCCCCCGGGCGCTGTCCCTCGGCGGGACGGCACATATTCTCGACCCGCTGGGGCGGCGCGTGCCGCGCTGGTCCACGGTGTCGGTGGAGGCAGAGACCGCGACGGTGGCGGATGCGCTCTCCACGGCGCTGTGCCTGATGCGGCGTGAAGAGATTGGCGCGGTGCAGGCGCGGGTGCCCGCCCTGCGGCGGGTCACCCTGATCGATCATGCGGGCGATCTGGTCACCCTGTGAGCGTCGCTCAGTGGACGTGGACCGGCGACATTTCGTTCTGGCGCGCGAGCAGGAAGGCCGCGTCGCGGTCCGTCACCAGCGCCAGCCGCGCGCCGGAGGCGTCGTGCACGGCGTAAAGTTCGGACACATCTTCGAGCTGGGCGCGCACATTGGCGGGCAGCTCGCTCTGATCCACGGGGCGGACATAGACGATCGGGGCCGCCCCGGGGGTGTCGATATCGAAGTCATGGGTCATTTCGCACGTTCCTTCTTCTGGGGGTCCCGGGAAGGGGTGATCTGGATGGTCTGCACGACCGGCTCGGGCACGTCGCGCTTGAGGTCCACATGGAGCAGGCCGTTCTCCATGGTAGCCCCGCTGACATCGACGCCATCGGCCAGCACGAAGCTGCGCTGGAACTGGCGGGTGGCAATGCCGCGGTGCAGGAAGATCCGACCGTCGGTCTCATCGCGCTGACGGCCGCGGATCACCAGTTGCCGGTCCTCGACGGTGATCGAAAGGTCGTCTTCGTGAAAACCCGCAAGGGCCAGCGTGATGCGGTAGCGGTTCTCGGAGGCCTGTTCGATATTGTAGGGCGGATAGCCGTCATTGCCGGTCTTGGCGGTCCGCTCCACCAGGCGTTCGAGTTGATCGAAGCCCAGCAGGAAGGGGTGCGCGCCCAGGGTCATCTTCGTCATGGTCTATGTCCTTCGAAAAGCGACGTGGCGCCCCGGGCCCCGAAAGGCGACCCGGGGGCTGCGTTTGAATATGGGGAGGCGCGGCGCGGGCTGCAAGGGTTTGACGCAGGCGCCCGGCGGGGCTTCCCCGGGCCCTGCAAACGCAGTAGACCTTGGAGCGTGGGCGAGAGGGAGTGATGGGCATGAATGGCACCGGCGCGATGAGCCGTGAAGAAGTGCTCAAATACGAGCTGGAGGTGCTGCGGCGCGAGCATCGCGATCTGGATGAGGCGATCGAGGCCCTGGGCGAGCGCCCGGCCCCGGATCAGCTGACCCTCAAGCGGCTGAAGAAGCGCAAACTGGCCCTGAAGGACCAGATCGCGCGGATCGAGGACGAGCTTTTTCCCGACATCATCGCCTGAGCCGGACGCCCGAGCCTCGCGATTGCCAATGGGGCGGGCATGGGTATAGTGCCGCTTCCCGAAGATGGAGAGGGATATGACCGTACCTGTCGGTATCATCATGGGTAGCCAGTCGGACTGGGCCACCATGCGCGAGGCCGCCGCCCTGCTCGACGAGCTGGGCATCGCCTACGAGACGAAGATCGTCAGCGCGCATCGCACGCCGGACCGGCTGTGGGAGTATGGCAAGACCGCGGCAGGCCGCGGGCTGAAGGCGATCATCGCCGGGGCCGGGGGGGCGGCGCATCTGCCGGGGATGATGGCCTCCAAGACCCGGGTGCCGGTGATCGGCGTGCCGGTGCAGACCAGGGCGCTGTCGGGGGTCGACAGCCTCTATTCCATCGTGCAGATGCCCAAGGGCTTTCCCGTGGCGACCATGGCGATCGGCGCGGCGGGCGCGGCCAACGGGGCGCTGATGGCGGCGGCGATTCTCGCCACCTCGGACGAGGCGGTGGCGGCCCGGCTGGAGGATTGGCGCGCGGCCCTTTCGGCGGCGATCCCCGAGGAGCCCAGCGATGACTGAGCCGCTGGCCCCCGGGGCGGTGATCGGGATGCTGGGCGGCGGGCAGTTGGGGCGGATGCTGTCGATGGCCGCGGCGCGGCTGGGGTTTCGGTGCCATATCTTCGAGCCGGGGGCCGCCCCGCCTGCGGGCCAGGTGGCCGAGGCGGTGACCACCGCCGGCTATGACGATCTGGACGCGCTGCGACGCTTCGCCGAGGTCGTGGACGTGATCACCTACGAGTTCGAGAACATCCCCACCGCCGCGCTCGACGTGCTGGAGGCGCTGCGCCCGATCCATCCCGGCCGACGCGCCCTGGCCGTGAGCCAGGACCGGCTGACGGAGAAGGAATTCCTGCGCGGGCTCGGTCTGCAAACCGCGCCCTTCGCGCCCGTCGACGACGCCGCGGGGCTGGAGGCCGCCCTTGCCGCCATCGGCACGCCCGCGATCCTCAAGACCCGGCGACTGGGCTATGACGGCAAGGGCCAGACGCGGCTGACTGCGCCCGGCGACGCGGCGGAGGCGCTCGCGGCCATGGCCGGGGCGCCCGCGATCCTGGAAGGGTTCGTGGAGTTCTCCCACGAGGTGTCGGTGATCGCGGCGCGCGGGCAGGACGGGGCCGTGGCCTGTTTCGATCCCGGCGAGAACGTGCACCGGGACGGCATTCTGGCCACGACCACGGTGCCCGCGCGGCTCAGCCATGCCCAGCGCACGGATGCAGTGCTGCTGGCGGGGCGGATCCTGAACGCGCTCGATTATGTCGGGGTGATGGGGGTGGAGCTGTTCGTGACCCGCGGCGGGCTGATCGTGAACGAGATCGCGCCGCGGGTGCACAATTCCGGCCACTGGACCCAGACCGGCTGCGTCATAGACCAGTTCGAGCAGCATATCCGCGCCGTGGCGGGCTGGCCCCTCGGCGACGGGCAGCGCCATGCGGATGTGGTGATGGAGAACCTCATCGGGTCGGACATGGACCGGGTGCCGGAGCTGGCCGCGGCGCGCGACGTGGCCCTGCATCTCTATGGCAAGGCCGAGACCAGGGCGGGCCGCAAGATGGGCCACGCCAACCGGATCATGCGCCCGGGCTGAGCCGGGCCCAAGATCCTTCCAAGGATCTTCCCCCCCCCTCGCGCATCCGCCCCGCCCCGGGCGCAAAAGTCTTGAGCAAGACTTTTGCCAAAATCCTTGCTCAAGGATTTTGGTCCCGGTCAGGCGGGCGGGTTCAGCATCCGCCCCAGTGGACGGCCCGACAGGATATGGACATGCAGGTGCGGCACCTCCTGCACACCGAGCTCGCCCGCATTCGAGATCAGCCGGAACCCCTTTTCGCCCACCTCCAGCATCTCGCAGACCTTCGAGATGGTGCGGGTGTAATCGAGCACCTCTGCATCCGACGCCTCGGCGGCGAAATGATCATAGCTGACATAGGGGCCCTTGGGGATCACCAGCACATGCACCGGCGCCTGGGGATAGATGTCGTGGAAGGCCAGGGTATGCGCGGTCTCCAGCACCGTCTTGTTCGGCAGCTCGCCGCGCAGGATCTTGGCGAAGATATTCTCGGGATCGTAGGTATGGGCCATGGGCGTCCTCAGTCGGTGAAAAGATGGTCGGTGCGGGCAAGGCTCTCGGCCCGTATCTCCGGTACGCCGAAGAAGCCTGCAAGGGCCACGGCGTTGGTTTCGGCGGAATGGCTCTCGGACATGCGGTAGACCTCCGAGAAGCCCGCGTCGCGGATCCGCTCCCGCTCGAACGCGATCTCGGCGCGGATCGTGGGCACCAGTTCGCGCAGCACCGTGTCCGGGCTGTGATCGCTGGCCAGGCCCACGCGGCGGGCATGCCCGATCAGGTAGCTGTCGGAAAAGCCGCACTCGATCTCCAGCAGCTTGGTCCGCGACCGGTCGGTGAAGAAGTCCTGCATCAGGTCGATCGCACTGGGATCGATGCAGAGCGCCAGCCGGTCGGTCTGGTAATAGTCGAACAGCATCCGCACCAGGGCGCGGCGATGGCGCGCGCGCTTTTGCAGGGTTTTCTCGATCCCGCCCAGGTCCGGCAGCACGCAATCCTCTTCGTGAAAGGCGAAAGCCACGCCCTGAACGTCCAGCTCTTCCTGCGCGCGAGCGAGCACCCGCTTGGCCACATGCCACTTCTTGCACGCGATCAGCAGCAGCTCCCGCTCCCGGCCCAGACTGCCCTCGGCCTCCCAGAAGCGCGGGACGTAGCGCCGCCCGACCCGGCCCTGCCCGGTCAGGAAGGCATGGAGCCGCTTGCCTTCCCCCGAGATCGCGAAGCTGCGGCCGGTCTCGGCCCAGAGCGCGCCGAGCCGGTCCTTGAGCTCCTGCGCCTCGGCGGAAATCTTGCGGGCGAAAAGGAAATCCTGCCCCAGCAGCAGGTCGTAGTGGTCGTTGTAGAAGGTCACCGGCATCCCGTAATCGGAGAACATCAGGAAGGTCGGCGTGCGGCTTTCGATCTCCGCCTCGGGGATCAGGTGACGCACAAGGGTCTGGAAGAAGGTTTCGTCCGGAATCCAGGTGGTCGAGAAGAAGCGCACCACATCCGGACGCTCGGCGCAGAAGGCCAGCAGGGTTTCGACCGTGGCGCGGCGCAGGCACCACCACTGCGAGCCGATATGCACCTTGATCCCCTCGGGCACCTCGCGGGCAAGCTTGAGCGCGCGCTGCACCCCGAGGGAGGCGTAGAAGAGCCGCTTTTGCTCGCGTTCGTTGAACCAGTGACGATAGTAGAGCCGGTCTTCCTGCATCCCCGTCCGGATCCAGCCGGAGGTGAAGAAATCAACCGCCTCGATATAGTCGCAGTCGCGCTGGTCCAGAAAGGCGTGGGCATATTCCGCGGTCTTGATCGGCATGCAGTCGCCGGAGACCATGTAGAAATGGGTGGCGTCGGGCCAGGTGGTCACGGCGGCACGCAGAGCCTCCAGCGTCGCGGCCACGAGCGACCATTCCCCCCAACCACATTTGATCCGTCGCCGGGCGAAGACCACGTTGGGCGAGTCCTGCAAGGCCGCATGAATGGCGGTGAAATCGACCTCCGGGGCGCGCGCGTCGAAATGGATCGCCACGTAGTCGCCGGCCGAGACCAGGCGCCGGGCCTGGGCGATGACCGCGTCCGGGTCCTTGTGACAGAGCAGGATGAAGGCAATTCTTGCCAAGCGCGCGACCTCGGGTTCGCTGTTTTTCCGCTTTCATAGACCGCAAGAGTCCTTGATAAATCAATGATACATTCACGGTTTTCTGCAACCGTGGCGCGCAGAGCGGAGGCAAGATGGGATTTCCCGGGACCTGGATGACCGAAAGCGGCACCCTGATCTACAGGGTGGTGCCGAAATGCGCCTGCTCGACCATCGGGCAGATCATGTATTACTCCGACAACGGCGCGTTTTTCGATGGCGACATCCATGACAGCAAGGACAAGCTCCACAAATGGGGCCAGGAGGACAGCCGCCCGGTGATCGAGGCGGGCATCCGCGCCCATGAGGCGCGCATCTTCACCTGCGTGCGCAACCCCTACACCCGCATCCTGTCGGCGTTTTTCGACAAGATCGCGGGGATACAGCGCAACGGCAACCGATACCGCGGCAAGCTGGTGCCGATGCTGACCCAGAAATATGGTGTCCAGGTGGAGGGCGATTTCGACCAGATCGCGAGTTTCCGGCGATTTCTGCTCTTTGCCCGGGACACGATCCAGTATCGCCGCCCGATGGACCCGGATATTCATTGGTCGGCCATGTCGGGGCATGTCTCGACCCTGGTGACCAATGGCGGGCGCTACGACCAGATTTTCTTCACCGAGAGGTTCCAGGACGGGATGGGCCGCGTGCTGGAAGGGATCGAGACGCCCCATCCGGTCGACCTGCCCCGGATCCCGCGGTTCAACGAATCCGAAGGGCACGGGCCCAAGCGGCTTCATCCGGTGGAGGATTACTTCGACGATCTGTCGATGCACCTGATGCTGGAGATGTACAAACAGGATTTCGAGTTGTTCCGCTATGATTTCGACACCCCCGCGAACAAGATGCCCACGGGAGAGATCGACCTCGACGAAGTGCACGCCAAGCTCGGGCCGCGCGCGGTGGCCTGAGCCGCGCTCAGCCTATTGCGGGGTCAGGGCGTTCTGATAGGCCCGCTGCAAAAGGGCGCGGGCGCTGCCGGGTCCGCCATCGGCGTCCACGTCGGAATTCAGGAACAGCACACCGACCATGGCCGGACCTGCCCCGTTGCCCGCCCCGCCCAGGAAGATCGCCGCCGAGGTACCGGTCTGGCCGCAGCCATTGTCGTTGCACCCGCCCCAGGCGCCGTTCTTTTCCATCCAGAAGCTATTGGAATTGTCGATGCCGAGGCCGCGCATCTGCATCTGTTGCGCCATGGGCGGCGTGATGTCCTCGCGCAGGATCCGCCCGTCCCGTTGCAGCACCGAGGTCAGCACCGCCGCCATGTCCGCCGCCGACACGTACCAGCCCGCGGCTCCGCACGCGTCACGCACATCGCCCCAGTCCATGCCGCCACCGGTCTCGCCGCGATTGTAGCCGAAGGCGTGATCCCCCGTGCCCGGCGGGCGGCAGCCTGTGCCGGTGGCCCCGACGGGCCGGAACACGAAAGTGTTGATCAGGTCCTCGTAGGCGGTGTCATAGGCCTCGGGTGCCGCGATGCCGGTCACCGCCCCGGCCACCCGCGGCAGGAGCACGCGCATGAGCGCGGTGTTGTAGTTGGAATAGCAGGGCATCTGTGCAGTGTTCACCGGGTTCGGCGGGTTTTGCACGTTCGCGGGCTGGCAGGCGGTGGTCCAGCCTGGATCGACCTGCTGCTCCATGAAGGCGCGCAGGGCGGCGAAGTCCTGCTTGATATTGCCGTAATCCATGATGCCCGAGCGTTGGCCGAGCAGGTCGTCGAAGGTCAGGCCCTGGAAATACGGGTCCACGTCCCAGTCGGGCGGAAAGAACGGGCCGATCTGGTCGAAGATGTCCATCCCGTTATCGACCAGCACCGCGAGGGTGCCGAGCGCCGTGATCCATTTGCTGACACTGGCCACGGTGATCTTGGTCTCGCCGGTGAAGGGCAGACGCCCATCCTCCGACCGCCGCGCCAGCCCGCCGCCACCCGAATGGGGGTACTGACCCAGCGCGAAGCCGTAACCCTGCACCCGCCCGTCCGTGAGCCTGCGCAGCTCTTTCTCCACCGCGCAGCTGGAGGTGCATTGCCCGCCGCTGCACTCGCGGCGATTGGGCGGGATCAGGGCCACGTTCTGCCAGGCGGCCGGCACCAGTGGCATGATCCGCGTGGGCGAGATCGGGCTCTGGCTGGCGGGGCCTTTCCAGTCCAGCTGCACCCGCAGTTCGGCCCCGCACATCTGCCCGTGGCGCGCCCGCCATGTGCGCACCTGCTGGCGCGCGGGCAGTTGGCTCTCGGCCGGGGGCAGGATCGCGTGCAGCCGAATCTCGCGGACCGTGGCATCGCCGGGCTTGAGCACGGGGATCTCGACCACCTGCTGCTGGCGGTAGAGCAGGCTGTTGTCCTGCACGCGCAGGAACATCGGGTCGGTAGGCTGGGAGCCGGCGTTTTCCGCAAGGATCGTGACGTCCATATGGGTGTTGTAGAGCTGGGTCAGGCGGATCTGCCCGATACTCTCGGTCTTGCGTTCCAGCGTGACCGTGGGAAACACCGCGCCCGCGCCGAAATCCGTGGGCGGCGCGATGTTGTCCGGGCTGAGCTGGGTGATCCGCACCGGACTGGCGCCGCCACCGATCCTGGCCCCCTGTCCGTCCAGCGGCCAGAGGCGGATCTCGAACTCCACGTTCTGTGCAGGCGGGCTGGGCAACAGGAAGGTGTTTGCGGCAAGGGTGAAGCTGCGCGTGCGGCCCTCGTCGGGAACCGGGGTGAGGATGCCGCTGGCCACCAGTGCGGCGGTATCGCTGCGCATCACCTCCCAGCGGGCAGAGACGGCGGTGTCGACCCGGACGCCCCATTCGAACCGCAGGGCTTGCGGGGCCGTGACCGACAGGTCCTTGCGCAGCTGGACGAATTCGCCCGAGCCGACGATCAGGTCGAGATCCGCCGACAGCAGGGCGATCGGCCGGTTCGGCAAAAGATCAGGGCGAATTTGCAGGCCCGGTTGCAGTTGCAGGTTAGATTGGGCTTGGACCGGGACGGCGCAGACAATACCAAGACACACGGTCAGAATGCGAAAAATACGCATGACGGTCTCCATCAGAATAAATTGGGCGGGTACGAAAAGTACCCTGGAAATCAGTTCTTCAATGCAAGCGTTGTAGCATGAAAAAGCCCCGGACGCATCCTTGCGGCGCCCGGGGCATTGACAGTGGCGCGGCTTTGCCTATTGGCCGAGCGCGATGCCTTCGCGGCGCGGGTCGGCGCCGCCGATCAGGGTCTCGCCCACCGCGATGGCGTGCAGACCGGAGGTCAGGCCCCGGGCATTGACCTCGAACCCCAGCTCGGTGAGCGGGGTGGCGAGATCCTCGGCGGTTGTGCCTTCTTCCACATCATAGGTGCCGAAGCGGTTGACCAGGTGCGGCAGCGCCACGGCGGCCTGCGGGTCCATGCCCCAGTCGAGATGGGCGATGATCGTCTTGGCCACGTAGCCGATGATGCGGCTGCCGCCCGGCGAGCCCACGACCAGCACCGGCGCGCCGTCCTGCATCACGATGGTCGGCGCCATGGAGGACCGCGGCCGCTTGCCCGGCTCCAGCCGGTTGGCGATGGGCACACCGTCGCTGTGGGTGCGGAAGGAGAAATCCGTCAACTCGTTGTTGAGCAGGAACCCCCGCACCATCAGCCGCGAGCCAAAGCCGTTCTCGATGGTGGTGGTCATGGACAGGGCGTTGCCGTGGCTGTCCACGATGGAGATATGGGAGGTCGAGGGCAGCTCGATACTCTCGTCATCGGCCCAGTTCAGCGCATGGTCGAACTCCGGCGCGCCCGGGGCGACCTCTGCCAGGGCCGCGTCGGTGTCGAGCAGGGCCGCGCGCTCCGCCAGGTAGGCGGGGGCGACGAGCCCCTCGGTCGGGACGGGCACGAAATCGCTGTCGGCCATGTAGCGACCCCTGTCGGCGAAGGCGAGCCGCGAGGCATCGCCGATCAGCCGCCAAGCCTCCGGGCTGTCGGCGCCCAACGCGGCCAGGTCATAGCTGTCGAGCATCCCGAGGATCTGCCCCACGGTCAGCGCCCCGGAGGACGGCGGGCCCATGCCGCAGACATCATGCGCGCGGTAGACCACGCAGACGGCGGGGCGTTCCTTGACCTCGTAGATGCCGAGATCGGTCATCGACAAGACGCCGGGATTGCCCGGCGCGGTGCGGACCGTGGCGACGATGTCGCGGGCGATCTCGCCGGTGTAGAACGGGGCCACGCCCAGGGCCGCGATCTGACGCAGGGTGTCGGCATAGGCCGGGTTGGTCAGCGTAGCGCCCTCGGCCAGCGGGGTGCCGCCGGGCAGGAAATAGTCGCGCGTGGCCTTGAAGCGCGACAGCCGCTCGGCGTCGTTGGCCACCAGCGTGGCCAGGCGTGGCGAGACCGGGAAGCCGCCCTCGGCCAGGTCGATCGCCTCGGAAAACAGGCTCGCCCAGTCCTGGTTGCCCCATTTCGCATGGGCCTCGGCCATCAGCGCGGGCGTGCCCGGCGTGCCCACCGAGAGCCCGCCGACCACCGCGTCGAAGAACTGAAGCGGCTCGCCCGCCTCGTCCTGGAACAGGGTCGGCGTGGCCGCCAGGGGCGCGGTTTCGCGCCCGTCGAGCGTGGTGATCTCGCCCGAGGCGCCATCGTACCAAACGAGGAACGCACCGCCGCCGAGGCCGGAGGATTGCGGCTCCACCAGCCCCAGAACGGCCTGCACCGCGACCATGGCGTCGGCGGCGGTCCCGCCCGCGGCCAGAACCCGCGCCCCGGCCTCAACCGCATGGGGGTTGGCGGCGGCAACCATCCAGTCCTGCGCTTGGGTCGGCGTGCCTGCCGCCTTGGCGTCCAGCGCGGCCCGGGCCGCGTCCGAGACCGTGGCGAAAGGCCCGGTGGCCGCAGCCCCCTCGGGGGCGACGGCATCGGCGGCCTCCTGGGCGGAGACCGCGGTCGCGCCAAGGATCAGCGCGGCGATCACTGCTGTCAGATGTGTCATGGTTCCCTCCCGTTTCGACGCAAAGGTACGCGCGGAAGGGTCTTGTGCCAACCGGGATTACCCCGGCGTTAACCAGTTCTTTGCCTTTTGCCGCGAGGCTCGGGCCGAGTTGAGCCCGGGAGTCATCGTGCCACGCGCAAACCTTCGTCGCCGGTTATGGCCATTTCGCTTCGGGCGGCAGGCTCATGAGCACGGCCGTGGCGTCATGCCCGGTCTCAAGCCCGAACTTGGTGCCCCGGTCATAGACCAGGTTATACTCGGCATAGAGGCCGCGATGGACCAGCTGCGCCTCCTTGTCGGCGTCGGTCCAGGGCAGGTTGCGATTGCGCTCGGTCACCGGCAGGAAGGCCGGCAGGAAGGCGCGGCCCACGTCCTGGGTGAAGGCGAAATCCGCCTCCCAGTCGCCGGTATTCCGGTCGTCGTAGAAAATGCCGCCTACGCCGCGCGCGCGCCCGCGATGGGGCACGAAGAAATACTCGTCCGCCCAGGCCTTATACTTGGGGTAAAGCGCCGGGTCATGCTTGTCGCAATAGTCCTGCAACACCTTGTGGAAATCCGCCGTATCCTCGGGTTTCTCGATACAGGGGTTGAGGTCCGAGCCGCCGCCGAACCACCAGGTCTGCGGGGTCCAGAACATCCGCGTGTTCATGTGGACCGCCGGGGCATGGGGGTTGCGCATATGGGCGACAAGGCTGATGCCCGATGCCCAGAAGCGCGGGTCGGTGTCCATGCCCGGCACGCCCTTGCGCGCGGCCATTGCGGCCTGGGCACGCGGGGCCAGCGCGCCATAGACGGTGGAGATGTTGACGCCGACCTTCTCGAACACGCGCCCGCCGCGCATCACGCTCATCAGACCGCCGCCCGCATCCGAGCCATCGTCCGAGGCGCGGGTCGTTTCCGTGACTTCGAACCGGCCCGGCGCAAGATCGGCGAAGGGGCCCTCGGTCTGGGTGTCCTCCAGCGCTTCGAAAGCGGCCACGATCTCGTCCCGCAGGGTGCGGAACCACGCAGAAGCGCGGGCTTTGCGCTCGGTGAAGTCTTCGGTCATCTCGGTCTCCTTGGTCTGGCTCTTTGGCTAGCAGATTCAAAAATCGGTGTCAGGTGGAAATGACAGCACGAATTTTCCTGCTCGCGCCCCTGCTCGCGGCCTGCACGGTGCCGGTCGAAGACGCCTGTTTCGCGCAAGCCACGCGGGAGCTGGCGACGGTTCACGCGCTGATCGCGCAGGCCGAGGATGCCGCTGCGCGGGGCTACCGCCGGGTGGACGAGACCTGGGTCGATCTGGACGTGTCGGATTGCTACGCGACCCTGTCGCCGCGCAGCATCTGCACCACGCAATACGAGACCCGGCGCGGGCGGGCCGTGGCGGTGGATGTGGCCGCGGAAGAACGGATCGCGGCCGACCTGCGCGCCCGGCTGCCCGGCCTGAAGGCGCGGGCACGCACGGACTACGACGCCTGCATGGCTAGTGCGCAGGCTCCGTGACCGGGTCGAGCAAGGTGCGCCCGCCATCGATGGTGATGACCTGCCCGGTGACGAAGCCCGACCCGGCGGAAGCGAGGTATTGCACCGCGTCGGCCACTTCGGACGACTTGGCGATCCGCGACATGGGTGTGCAATCCACGATCTCGCCGCGCAGGGACTTGTTGTCCTTCAGAACATCCTTGAGGCTGGCACTCATCACGCTGCCGAAGGCCACCGCGTTCACCCGGATGCGGTGCCCGGCCAGCGCCACTGCCATGGAACGCGTCATCTGGTCCAGGGCCGCCGAGGCGATGGAATAGCCCAGCAGTTGCGCATGGGTCTGGCGCGCAGCGATGGAGGACAGGTTGACGATGGCGCCCGCGGGCTGTTCCTCGTCCTCGTCCTCGGACTGCTTGATCATCCGTTTCGACACCAGCTGGCTGAGCCGCAGGGCAGTCATCAGGTTCTGCTCCAGCATCTCCTCGACATTGTCGTGGTCCGGGTCGAGCGGGTCCGAACTCATCATCTGGCGACTGGCATTCACCAGGATATCGACCCGGTCGAAGGCGTCGATCGTGGCCGAGAGCAGGTTGGCCTGGGTCAGCCGTTCCCGCAGATCCCCGGCATAGTAGCGCGCGCTGCCGCTGTCCTCGCCCATCTTGCCGACCTCGTCCTTCAGCCGCGTCTCGTCGCGATCCGCGAACATCACGTTCGCCCCGTGATCCACGAATTGCCGCGCGATGGCGAGGCCCACCCCGTTCGCCGCCCCGGTCACGATGGCGGTTTTTCCGGAAATAGAGAAGGACATCGGTCGTCTCCAAGCAGGGTGTGAGGGGGGTCAGGAGGCGCGCGCGGCGCCGGTCTGGCGCGGCTTGCGCGCATGGAAGATCTTGTAGCCCTGCGCCTCGGTCACGGGCTGGGCTTCGCCGAAACACTCGGCGAGGGTGTGCTCATAGGGCAAATGCCGGTTTGCGACAAGCCCGAGCACGCCGGAGGGCTTCAAGAGCCGCGCGGCCGTGCGCAGAAACATCTGGCCGATCGCCGGGTCGGCCTTGCGCGAGGTGTGGAAGGGCGGGTTGCACAGGATCGCGTCGTAGCGTTTGCCGGGGGCGAAGACCGCCGCGTCCTCCCAAAGAAACCTTGCGCGCGGATCGTCGACATTGCGGCGCGCGGCCTCCAGCGCGTCGAACTCGGCCTCCACCAGATCCATGCCGGTGACCTGCCCCGAGGCAAGCGCGGCCTTGGCCAGATACCCCCACCCGGCCCCGAGATCGAGCACGTCGCCCTGCAACCGCGCGGGCAGATGGGCCGCCAGCAGCGCCGAGCCCGCATCCACCGCCCCGGCGGAAAACCCCGCGCGCGCTGTCACCCAGCCCTCGGGCGATGTCAGCGGCGGGGTCAGCGGCGCCAGATCGGGCAAGGGGTCCGGCACTCGCCCCCAGAGCAGTTTGCCATGGGCCTTGGCATAGACCTCGACCCCCGTCAGCAGGGATTTCGCGAGCTTCACCAGGCTGTCGACGCCGTCGGTCTTCTGCCCGTCCAGAACGATCAGCCCGCCGGGCCCGACCCGGCCGATCGCCTCGGCCAGCAGCGCGCGGGCATGGTCCTTGGCCCGGGGCACGCAAACGAGGGCCGTCGCGAACGCGCCCTCGGCCTGCGGCTGCACCAGGGCGCCGCGGCGTTCCCAGGCGGTAACATCGGGGCGAAATCCGTGGACGATCTGGAACCTGTCCTCGGGCAGCCCTTCGAGCCCGGGCGGCGGGCGCAGGGCGAGTACCGGGCCGTCTGGCCACTCCAGAAGACCCGCGTCCAGGGCCAGCCGTAATCGTTGTGCTGTCATGGGCTGCGCCGGGGCGCTATTCCTTTTCCATCGTGCACTGCAGCGGATGCTGGTGCCGGCGGGCGAAATCCATCACCTGGGCGACCTTGGTCTCGGCGATCTCGTAGGAAAACACCCCCACCACCGCCACGCCTTTCTTGTGCACGGTGAGCATCAGCTCGACCGCCTGGCCGTGGGTCATGCCGAAGAACCGCTCCAGCACATGCACGACGAATTCCATGGGCGTGTAATCATCGTTCAGGATCAGAACCTTGTAGAGCGGAGGTTTCTCCGTCTTGGTTCTGGTCTTGGTGATGACGCTGGTATCGTCATTGGGCGTGCCGGGTTCATCAGACATCTGGATCGGGGTGTTTCCTGTCATTCGCAGCCACTCTGGTGTTGCGTGTCAAACTGGCAATATAAGTGTAGAGGCCCGTGTGAAAAGAGCAACCCGGGCTCAAGCCGAACAAAACCGCCCCAGTGCTGCGCTTTGACCAACCGAGGCCCACGATTGTCCACCCCGATCACGACCATCGGCTTCGATGCCGATGACACGCTCTGGCAGAACGAGCAGTTCTTCCAGCTTACCCAGGAACGATTCGCCGACCTGCTGGCCGAGTTCGCCGAGCCCGACCACCTGATGGAGCGGCTGCTGGCGGCCGAGCGGCGCAACCTCGGCCATTACGGGTTCGGGATCAAGGGGTTCGTGCTGTCGATGATCGAGACGGCGCTGGAGGTGACCGAGCACAAGGTGCCGGGCGAGGTCATAGCAGAGCTGCTCGCCGCAGGGCAGGAGATGCTGCAGCACCCGATCCACCTCCTGCCCCATGTGGGCGAGACGGTGGCGGCGCTGGCCGCGGAGTTCGAGCTGGTGCTCATCACCAAGGGCGACCTGCTGGACCAGGAGCGCAAGCTGGCGCAATCGGGGCTGGGGGAGTTCTTCGACGCGGTGGAAATCGTGTCCGACAAGACGCCCGCCACCTATGCCCGCGCCTTTGCCAAGGCCCCCCATGGGCCGGCCGGCGCGATGATGGTGGGCAACTCGCTGAAGTCCGACGTGTTGCCCGCGCTGGCGGCGGGGGCCTTCGCCGTGCATGTGCCCCATGACCTGACCTGGGTGCTGGAACAGGCCGAGTCGCCCAAGGGGGCCCATCGGTTTTTCGAGTTGCCCGATCTCGGGGGGCTGCCCGGGCTGATCGACGGGCTGCGCCGCTAGAGGCTTGCGCCTTGTGGCGCGCGGGCCCCAAGATGTGGGTTTCAAGGCGCGAATTATCCGGATTCAGACCGGGATAAACCGTTTCTTCACGAAGATTTGCGTGCTATCCTTCATGTAATAAACGCGGTGCGTCCAACGAGACGCGCCCAGAGGCAGAATAGGATCGAGTTGACATGGCACGTCCGTGGCTGGAAGGATTCCGAATAATTGCAATCGTGTGTGTGTGCCTGGGGATGCAAATCTCGGCACAGCCCGTACAGGCCGCGCCCTACGCGGCGATGGTGATCGATGCCCGCACCGGCGAGGTGCTGCATTCGCGCAACGCCGACACACGCCTGCACCCTGCATCCCTGACCAAGATGATGACCCTCTACATCGCCTTCGAGGCGGTGCGCATGGGCGAGATCGGCCTGGACACGAAGGTCCGCATCTCGAAAAAGGCCGCCGCCGAGCCGCCCTCGAAACTGGGATTGCGACCGGGGCAGCAGATCGCCCTGCGCTACCTGATCCGGGCCTCGGCCGTGCGGTCGGCCAATGACGCGGCCACGGCCATCGGAGAGGCGATCTCCGGCTCCGAGGCGGCGTTCGCGCGGCGCATGAACCGGACCGCCAAGGCGCTGGGGATGAACAGCACGACCTTCAAGAACGCCCATGGCCTGACCGAATCCGGCCACTTGTCCACGGCGCGGGACATGACGACCCTGGGACGGCACCTGTTCTACGACTATCCCGAGTACTACAACCTGTTCTCCCGCCGCTCGACCGACACCACCATGGGCACCGTGGCCAACACCAACCGGCGGCTGCTGAACGCCTATCGCGGCGCAGACGGGATCAAGACCGGCTATACCCGTGCCGCGGGCTTCAACCTCGTGGCCTCCGCCGAGCGCGGACAGGAACGGATCATCGCCACGGTGTTCGGCGGACGGTCCTCGGCGACCCGCAACCAGCGCGTGGCCGAACTGCTGGACCTCGGCTTCCAGCGGGCCCCGAGCGTGGCCAGCGTGCGCAAGCCCGCCCCGCCCCGCTATGACCGGGCCTTTGCCCAGGCGACCCGCACGGACTTGGCGCTGGCCAAGAGCCCGCGTCCGGCGGCCCGGCCGCAGCCGGTGGCGACCCTGGTCGCGGAAACCGTCGCCCCCCAGGTGGACAGTGCCGAAGAGCTGATCGCGATGCTGGCGCCCTCGGTGTCCGACGCGGTCAAGACAACGACAGAACAGCTCGCCGCCGAGGACGGATCGGCCGAGGTGGCCAATGCGCCCGAGCCGGAGGCAGGCTTTGCCGAGATCCCGGTCGCCCAAGGGGCCGCAGCCCCGGTGATGCCGCGCCCCCTGCCCGTGCCCGAGCCGCGGCGTTTTGCCGATGTGGACCCGGATGTGCAGCCCGAAGTGGTCACGCGGATCTCGACCTCGGGCGGGCGCCAATGGGGCATCCATATCGGCTCCTACACCACCCGCTACCAGGCCGAGCGCGTTCTGCTGAAGATCGCGCTGAAGGAGACCGGCACGCTGGACGAGGCGCTGCGCAAGGTCGCGCGCAAGGGCGGCATGTTCGATGCGAATTTCGTCGGGATGAGCGCCGAGAGCGCGGAGCTGGCCTGCAAACGCCTGACCGCGCAGAACATTCCCTGCGCGCCCATGAGCCCGACTTCCTGATACGCACTGCCACTCACGGAGCGTACCGCCCCGTCGGGACCGAGGTCCTGGCGGGGCTTTTTTCTGCCTGGGCGTCGGGTGGGCGGATCAGTGCTTGGGGCGGTCGTCGAATTCGTCCGACAGGATGCGGTTGGCATCCCCGTCCGGGTCGTCGAACTGCCGCGACTTCACCATCCAGTAGAAGCCTGCAAGCCCGATACCCCCCAGTGTGAGCGAGATCGGAATGAGATAGCTGAGAACTTCCATGGGCTCAGCGTACACGCAATGCGTTCAGACTGACAGTGATGGATGAGACCGACATGGCCAGCGCCGCGATCAGGGGCGTGGCGAGCCCCGCGATGGCCAGCGGCACGGCCACCACGTTGTAGACGGTCGAGATGGTGAAATTCTCGCGGATCAGCTTGGTGGACTTGCGCGCGGTCTGCAGCATGTCGGCCAGCGGCGACAGGTCCTGGCCCAGCAGCACGATGTCCGACGCGACCCGGGCCGCGTCCAGCGCGCTGGCCGGCGAGACCGACGCATGGGCCGCGGCCAGGGCGGCGGTGTCGTTCAGCCCGTCGCCCACCATCAGCACCTTGTACCCGGCCTCGCCGCGGGCGGTGACATGGGCGGCCTTTTCCTCGGGGCGGCACTCGGCGCGGTAGTCGGTGATGCCGAGCTCCCGGGCGACCCGCGCCACGGCCCCGGGCGCATCCCCGGACAGCAGGCTGACCTTCAGCCCGCGCGCCTGCAGGGCCGCCACGGCCTCCGCCGCGCCGGGGCGCAGGGCATCCTTGAACTCGAAGGCCACCGGCGCCGCCTGCCCGATCCGGAGCCAGGTCGCGGTCACGTCCCCCTGCGCAGCCCCGACCCAGTCGGCCCGCCCGAGGCGCACCGGCTGATCCTGCCAACGACCCTCGACCCCGTAGCCGGGCACTTCGCGCAACTCGGTGACCTCTGCGCTGGCCCCACCTGCGTCGGTGGCGGCAATCGCCCGCGCCAGCGGGTGCGCGGACCCCTGCGCGAGCGCCCGGGCAACCGCGAGGTCCCGGGCCGCGATCCGGTCGGCATTCTCCAGAATCGGCTGGCCCAGGGTCAGGGTGCCGGTCTTGTCGAACACGACCTCGTCGACCTCGGCCAGACGCTCCAGCGCCGTGCCGCTCTTGATCAGCAGCCCGCGCCGGAACAGACGCCCGGAGGCCGCCGTGACCACCGCGGGCACCGCGAGGCCCAACGCGCAGGGGCAGGTGATGATCAGAACCGCACTGGCGATGTTGAGCGACAGGCGCAGATCCATGGAATAGAGCATCCAGCCCAGCCCGGTCAGCGCCGCCAGGATATGCACGCCGGGCGCATAGAGCCCCGCCGCCTTGTCCGCGAGGGAGGTGTATTTCGACCGGGCGTTCTCGGCCACGGCCACGAGTTCCGCCATCCGGTGCAGGGAGCTGTCCTGCCCCGCCGCCGTCACCCGCAGGGTCAGCACCCCGGTCAGGTTCATCTCGCCCGCCGACACCGGGGTGTCGGGCGCCGCGTGAACCGGCAGGCTCTCTCCGGTCAGAAGCGACCGGTCCAGCTCGGACACCCCGTCCACGACCAGGCCATCGGCGGGCACGCGGGAGCCGGGTGTCACCCGGATCAGGTCGCCCACCGCCAGATCGGCCACCACGGTCTTCACCTCGGTGCCGCCCACCAGCTTGATCGCCCGGGGCACTTCCAGCGCGGCAAGCTCCTGCGCGGCCGAGCGGGCCGAGGCGCGGGTGCGGAAATCGAGATAGCGCCCCGCGAGCAGGAAGAAGGTCAGCGAGACCGCCGCGTCGAAATAGGCGTGCGCGCCGGAATTGGCGGTCTCGTAGAGCGACATGCCCACCGCCAGCAGGATCGCCAGCGAGATCGGCACATCCATGTTGAGCCGCCCGGCCTTCAGCGCGCGCCAGGAATTGGAAAAGAACGGCTGGGCGCAGAACCCGATGGTCGGGATCGCGATGGCGGCGGAGATCCAGTGGAACATGTCCCGGGTCGCGGCCTCGGCGCCGGACCAGACCGCCACCGACAGCAGCATGATGTTCATCATGGCAAAGCCGGACACCGCCAGCCGCATCAGCAGGTCACGGGCCGGACGGTCGGCCTCGGCATTGCCGAGTTGGCCGGGATCAAGCTCGTAGGCCTCGAACCCCTTGTCGGTCAGAAGCTGCGCGAGCGCTTCGGGGGTGATCCCTTCCTCGGCGTCGATCAGAACCCGTTTGCGGGTCAGGTTGACCCGGGCCCCGACCACGCCGGGGGTTGCGTCCAGCAGGCGCTCGACCCCCGAGATACAGGACGCGCAATGGATCCCCGGCAGGCTGAGCACGATGCCCCCGCGCACGGGGCGCTTGCTCAGCTGCTCGGCCAGCGGCGCGGCCGCGCAGGCCGGGCAGGCGGAGTTGGCCGAGGGGCCGAGGCTATGCGCGCTCAGATCCGACATCTCATCCCTTCACGTAAAAGACCATGCGCTGCCTGAACTGCGTGCCGTCCTCGGCCTGGGCCACGAGACGGATGTTCCAGTTGCCCCCGTCCAGGTCGACCGGCGCGGTGAAGTCGCGGCCGGTCCAGCGGAAGGGCGGCGTCTGGTCGTCGCGGACATGGGTGGACCGGCCGAGCGTGACGCTGAGCAACTCCGCGCGCACGGGCTGGCCCTGCTTGTCGGTAAAGACCAGGTGCAGCACCCCGTCGTCGAGCCGCACATCGGTGGTCCAGCCCAATGCCTGTTGAGAGGCGCGGTTCTTGTCGAAATTCTGGCTGGCGACGTAGCTGTTCTTGACCTCCAGGCCGGGGAAGGTGCCGATCGCGTTATAGGCCATGGTCAGGTTGACGGTGATGATCACCCCGAACGCGCCCAGCATGACCATCAGCATGTGACGCCCGGTGAATTCCTTTTCCTGCGACTTGCTCATTGGCTGCCCTTTCCGTTGAATACAGTGTCCTTGTAGGCGCGCTCGCCCGTCGAGAGGTCCTCCACCCAGAGGCGGAATTCCGTGCGGTGGTTTTCGACCGCGTCCGAGCCGCGCGGGCCGATCACGTAGACGCGCGACAACTGGGTGCTGTCGGCGGGGACCATGACCCAGTTGGTGTCCGACCCCTCGATGTCGAGCATCAGCTCCGCGGCGGCGGGATCCTGCGCCTCGACGGTCAGGTCGAAACGCCGGTCCTCGCCATGCTTGTTGAGCAGGCGCACCTCGTAGGTGTTGCGGATGTCGCCATTGGCGAGGGTCACGAAGGTCGGGTTGCGCACGGGGGCGACGGTCATCTCGATATCCGAGCGCAAGAAGAGCGCGACGACCAGACCGACGCCCACCCCGGCCCAGAGCACGGTATACAGGATGGTGCGCGGGCGCAGGATGTGCTGCCACGGGCGCCGCCCGGTCTTGCCCGCGCGCTCCAGAGTCTCGTCCGAGAGCGCTAGGTAGTCGATCAAGCCCCGGGGCTTGCCGATCTTCTCCATTATGTCGTCGCAGGCGTCGATGCACAGACCGCAGGTAATGCACTCCATCTGCTGGCCGTTGCGGATGTCGATCCCCATGGGACAGACATTCACACAGGCCATGCAGTCGATGCAGTCGCCCTTTTCCTCCGCGCCCTCGGCCTTGCGGTGCTTGCCGCGCGGCTCCCCGCGCCAGTCGCGATAGCCGATGGTCAGGGTGTCCTCGTCCATCATCGCGGCCTGGATGCGCGGCCAGGGGCAGGCATAGATGCAGATCTGCTCCCGCGCGAAGCCGCCGAACACGAAGGTCGTCGCCGTCAGGATGGCGATGGTGGTGTAGGCCACCGGGTGCGCGCTGAAGGTCACGAGATCGCGCAGCAGGGTCGGCGCATCGGTGAAATAGAACACCCAGGCGCCCCCCGTGGCCACGGCAATGACCAACCAGATGGTCCACTTGGTCAGCCTCAGCCGCAGCTTGCGCGCGCTCATGGGCGCGCGGTGCAGGCGCAGCCGGTTGTTGCGATCGCCCTCGATCCAGCGCTCCACCGCGATGAACAGGTCCGTCCAGACCGTCTGCGGGCAGGCATAGCCGCACCAGACCCGGCCCATGGCCGAGGTGAACAGGAACAGCCCCAGCCCGGCCATGATCAGCAAGCCGGCCACGAAATAGAATTCGTGCGGCCAGATCTCGATCACGAAGAAATAGAAACGGCGGTTCGCCAGGTCGACCAGCACCGCCTGGTCCGGCAGGTTCGGCCCCCGGTCCCAGCGGATCCACGGGGTGATGTAGTACACCCCGAGCGTGACCAGCATGATCCACCACTTCAAACTGCGGAACGTGCCTTTCACCCGGCGCGGAAAGATCGGCTCGCGCGGAGCATAGAGCGACTTCGGCTCTTCAACGGATGACACAGTGCGACTCCTGAACGTAAAGCTTAGTATATCATTTGGCTTTTTTGCCGGGCCTCTACATTGACCTGAGTCAAACGGGGCGCAGTCTGCGGGTCCATCGGGCACTGTGACGCGCGGTCCGGAAAACAAGGGCTCTCCGCGCTGCGACACAGTGCGCGCTGGGCCCGTCTGACCCCCGGTGCGCGCGTGGGGCTGGCCGCGGCGGACCGCGCTCCCCGGAAAAGGCACGCCGCCCCTCGAATATGCGCGAACAGGTCGAGGAGCGGCGCCGGGACCAGACCGCCTCAGGGCGATCCGGGTGTTTGTTCGGAGGGGTTACTCCCCGCCGCCCAACTGGTGGACATAGGTGGCCACGGCGGCCACATCGGCCTCGGAGAGCCGGTCGATCCAGCTCGGCATCACACCGAAGCGGGAGTAGCGCACGGTCTCCTCGATGCTGGCCGCATCGCCGCCATAGAGCCAGATCGCGTCCGTGAGGTTCGGCGCCCCACCATAGATGTCGCCGGTGCCGTCCTCCATGTGACAGGCGGCACAATTGTCGAGATAGACCGGCTCGCCCGCCGCCACCAGGGTGGCATCGGTTTCCGTGCCCGACAGGCTCATGACATACTGCACCACCGATGCGATCTCTTCATCCGACAGGATCTCGTCGAACGCCGTCATCTCGGACCAGCGGGCATCCGGATCGTTCTCGTTCCGGATCCCGTGGGCGATCGTGTGACGGATATCCTCGATCGACCCACCCCAGAGCCAGGCATTGTCCAGCAGGTTGGGATAGCCGACCGCCCCCGCAGCCCCCGAGCCGTGGCACTGTGCGCACCAGGTCCGGAACACCGCAGCCCCGCCGGAGACCGCGTAGCTGTAAAGCTCTTCGTTCTCGGGCAGCGTGGTCAGGTCCGCCGAGGCCAGCTGCGTGTCGAGCTCCGCATTCGCGGCCTCGAACAGGGCAATCTCCTGGGCGACCTCGGCCCGGGTGGAATACCCCAGAAGCCCGGGCGTCGCGCCCTTGATCAGGGGCCAGGCCGGATAGGCGATGGTGTAGAGGATCGCCCACACGATGGTGGCGTAGAAGGTCCACAACCACCAGCGCGGCATCGGGTTGTCGTATTCTTCGATCCCGTCCCACGAATGTCCCGTGGTGGGTGGTTCCTTCTGGTGGTCGTCGGGTTTGTTACTCATAGCCGCGCCTCCTTGAACTGGGCGATCCGCTCGCTGACCTCTGGCAGGCCGGAAGGGCGGTCCGTGGCGGGTTTATCCTCGTGACGGAATGGGATGTTGGCCACATCCTTGTGTGTCGCCTTGCTGCCCGGCCGGAGGGCCCAGAGGACCACTCCGACGAACACGCTGAACAGGAACACCAGGGTGAAGTTGTCCTTGACCTGTTGAAGGATCGTAACTGTCTCTTCCATGAGGCGTCCTCCTTAGCGACTTGCATCGGCCTGGAAGGTCGAGAAATCGACCAGCGTGCCAAGCATCTGCAGATAGGCGATGAGCGCATCCATTTCGGTCAACTCGGGCTGACCGTCGAAGTTCCGCGTCTGGGCCTTGGGATAGCGGGCGACCAGGTCGTCCCAGTCCCCGTCCGGATCGGCCTGCACCAGGAAGTCGGCCCGGGCGGAGGCGATCATCTCGTCCGTGTAGGGCACGCCCACCATGCGGTGGGTTTCCAGCAGGTCCTGGATGTATTTTCCATCCAGTTCCCGATCCATCAGGAAGGCGTATTTCGGCATCACCGACTCCGGCACGACCGACTGCGGATCGATCAGGTGATCCACATGCCAGTCATCCGAGTACCGGCCGCCCACCCGGGCCAGGTCCGGCCCCGTCCGCTTGGACCCCCACTGGAACGGGTGGTCGTACATCGACTCCGCCGCCAGCGAGTAGTGGCCGTAACGCTCCACCTCGTCCCGCATGGGCCGGATCATCTGCGAATGGCAGACATAGCAGCCCTCGCGGATGTAGATCTCCCGGCCCGTCAGTTCCAGCGGGGAGTAGGGGCGCATGCCCTCCACATCCTCGATGGTGTTCTCCAGGTAGAACAGCGGGGCGATTTCGACGATCCCGCCGACCGTCACGACGAGGAAGCTGAACACCAGCAACAGCGTCGCGTTCTTTTCGAGGACCTTGTGCTTGTCAAGAATTGCCATTTTCTGGTCCCTCCTTATTCAGCGGGGGTCGCGACAGCCGCGGGAGACTTCTTCTCCGAGCCGCGGGTGACGGTCCACCACAGGTTGAGACACATGATGATTGCACCGGCCAGGTAGAGCACCCCGCCCAGACCGCGCACCACATACATCGGGAACTTGGCGGACACGGTGTCGGCGAAGGAGTTCACGAGGAAGCCCTGCGCATCCACTTCGCGCCACATCAGGCCCTCCATGATGCCCGTGACCCACATGGCCGAGGCATAGAGGACGATCCCGATGGTCGCGAGCCAGAAGTGCCAGCTGACCAGGGTCAGGCTGTAGAGCTTCTCGCGGTTCCACAGGCGCGGCACCAGGAAGTAGAGCGCGCCGAAGGTGATCATGCCGTTCCAGCCCAGCGCCCCGGAGTGCACGTGACCGATGGTCCAGTCCGTGTAGTGGCTCAGGGAGTTGACCGCGCGGATCGACATCATCGGGCCTTCGAAGGTCGACATGCCGTAGAAACCGATCGAGATCACCATCATCCGGATCACCGGGTCGGTGCGCAGTTTGTCCCAGGCGCCAGAGAGCGTCATCAGACCGTTGATCATGCCACCCCAGCTGGGCATCCACAGCACGATCGAGAACACCATGCCGAGGGTCGAGGCCCAGTCCGGCAGCGCGGTGTAATGCAGGTGGTGCGGACCGGCCCAGATATACAGGAAGATCAGCGCCCAGAAGTGGATGATCGACAGCTTGTAGCTGAAGACCGGCCGCTCGGCCTGCTTGGGCACGAAGTAGTACATCATGCCGAGGAAACCCGCGGTCAGGAAGAAGCCCACCGCGTTATGGCCGTACCACCACTGCATCATCGCGTCCTGCACACCCGAGAACAGCTGCACCGAGCGCGAGCCGAAGATCGACACCGGGATCGACAGGTTGTTGCCGAGATGGAGCATCGCCACCGTGACGATGAAGCTCAGCAGGAACCAGTTCGCCACGTAGATGTGCTTTTCCTTGCGGTTCATGATCGTGCCGAGGAACACCGCCAGGTAGGCCACCCAGACAACGGTCAGCCAGATATCCACGTACCACTCGGGCTCGGCGTATTCCTTGGACTGGGTCGCGCCCAGCAGGTAGCCCGTCGCCGCCAGGACGATGAACAGGTTGTAGCCCCAGAAAACGAACCAGGCGAGATTGCCACCCCAGAGACGTGCCGCAGAGGTGCGCTGCACGATGTAGAAAGATGTGCAAATCAGGGCGTTGCCCCCAAACGCGAAAATCACCGCACTGGTGTGCAGCGGTCTCAGGCGCCCGAAATTTGCATATCCTTCCGCCCAGGCGAAGTTGAGTTGCGGGTAGGCGAGCTGGAACGCGATGAACGTGCCCGCGAGGAACCCCACAACCCCCCAGAAGGCGGTCGCCACGACGCCGTACCGCACGACATCGTCCATGTATTCACTGGTATTGACTGTCTTTGGTTCGTCGACCTTGCGCACCTGCCAGAGGAACATCCCCCCGGCGATGAGCATGATCAAGACAGCGTGGACCTGATAGGCCAGATCGCGGGCATAGTTGGCAGCGATTGCAGCTGCCAGAGCGACCAGACCAAGCAGTACGATTTTAACGTAGTCCCACATTGATCGTCCCTTCGTTTTCCGTACGTGTGACCGACTCGCGGGACACCTCGGCGTTAATTATGGGGTTTTCATGCGGGTTTCCGGGAAGAGGCTCATTGATCCATGTCAAAGAGCGCGGCGGGGACCGAAAAAGACCTGCGCACAGACATGCGTACTTTAGTCGTAGAAACGGAATTCGGTTGTTTTTCAGGGGTTTTGAAGGGTCGCCCCCACCCCGCGATGCAACGCGATCGCCCAAGGCGCCCCGAACGCGCAGCGTGCCACAGATGCAGCCGGGCCGCGTGACGCTACGGGAACAAACTGAGAATCAGCGGAGCGACACGCCCCCTCCGGCCGGTCAGACCAGCGGGCCACCATCGGCGTCATCGCCGGTTTCGTCCATCAGCCGGAAGAAATCCGGAATGGTCACTTCGCGCTTGCCGCGCAGCTCGATCACGCCGTCGCGCTTGAGCGCCGAGACCTGCCGCGACACGGTCTCCAGCGTCAGGCCGAGGTAATCGGCCATGGCCTCCCGGGTCATCGGCAACTCGAAGGTGAAGGCACTTCTGTGGTCGTGCTGGGCAATGGCGGCGTTGCGCCGGGCGATGATCGCGATCAGGCTGGCGATCTTCTCGCGCGCGGTCTTGCGCCCCAAAAGCAGCATCCACTCCCGCGCCGCGTCCAGCTCGTCGAGGGTCATTTCCAGCAATCGCTGGGCGATATGGGGGGTGGTGTTCATCATCTGCTCGAACGGACCGCGGCGGAAACAGCACAAGGTCACGGCCGTGCTCGCAGTCACGTCGTAGCTTGCGATGGTACGCCCGGGCCGACCCAGGAAATCCGAAGGCAGCAGAAGCCCGACCATCTGGCGCCGCCCGTCCTCCATGGTCTGGCTGAGCGAGGCGATCCCGTCGACCACGGAGGCCACGAAATTCAACTCATCCCCCGCCCAGACGATGGTCTGTCCCGCCTCGAAATCGCGGTAGTACTTCATGCTTTCCAGCAATTCCATCTCGTCGGTCTCGCACCGCGCGCAGACAGCACGGTAGCGGATCGGGCAATCGCTACAGTCTTTACTGATTTGAATGGCTTGGCTGGTGGCCGGCATTGGATTGATCTGGGTCAAGGACGCGTATGCGCAGATACCTCACCGTAGTCGCATGACACCCAAAACGCAACTTGCGCGCTACGGGCTTTTTGACACTCGCGTTCCACGGTACACGAGCTATCCCACGGCGACCCATTTCTCGCAGGCCACCCGGCCAAGGGATTTCACGGCCTGGATCCAGGCGATCCCCCCGGGGAGCGAGATTTCCCTCTACGCGCATGTGCCGTTTTGTCGCCGCCTGTGCTGGTTCTGCGCCTGCCGCACCCAAGGCACCCAGAGCGACGCGCCGGTGCGCGCCTATGTCGATACCCTGCTGGCTGAAATCGCCCTGCTGCGCGCGGCGCTGCCCGAAGGTGTCCGCCTGTCGCGCATCCATTGGGGGGGCGGCACACCGACCCTGCTCGCGCCGGACCTGGTGACGCGGCTGGCCGAGGCGATGTTCGCCCTGGCGCCCACCACCGACCGGGCGGAATTCTCGGTCGAGATCGACCCGAACGAGATCGACGCCGCCCGCCTCGACGCGCTGGCCGCCGCGGGCATGAACCGCGCCTCGATCGGGGTGCAGGATTTCGACCCGGACATCCAGAAGGCGATCGGACGCGAACAGCGATTCGAAGTGACCGAGGCGGTGGTGATGGACCTGCGCGACCGCGGCATCCGAAGCCTGAACACCGACATCCTTTATGGCCTGCCCTTCCAGACACCGGTGAAGATCACCGAGTCGGTACAGAAGCTGCTGTCGCTGCAACCGGACCGGGTCGCCCTCTATGGCTACGCCCATGTGCCCTGGATGGCCCGGCGCCAGAACCTGATCCCGAACGAGGCGCTGCCCACCCCGGAGGCCCGGCTCGACCTGTTCGAAACCGCCCGCCGCCTGTTCCGCTGGGACAACTACGCCGAGATCGGTATCGACCATTTCGCGCACCAGGGAGACGGGCTCGCCGTGGCCGCCGCCGAACGGCGCCTGCATCGGAATTTCCAGGGCTACACGGACGATTCCGCAACCGTTCTGATCGGCCTCGGCGCCTCGGCGATCTCGCGCTTCCCGCAAGGCTACGCCCAGAACGCCAGCGGCACCGCCCAGTACCAGAAGGCCATCCGCGCAGGCGGCTTCGCCACGGTGCGGGGCCACGACTTTGCCGGGGACGATGCGATGCGGGCGCGAATGATCGAGATGATCATGTGCGATTTCGCCGTGGATGGCCGGGAACTGGTCCGCGTGTTCAAGGTGCCCGAGGCCCGGATCACCGCCCTGTTCCGCGCCGCACAAGAGCAATTCGGCGGTATGGTCGAGCTCGACAGCGGGGCACTCAGCTTCCGTATCCCCCCCGATGCACGCCCCCTGACCCGGATGATTGCAAGGGCCTTCGACCGCTACGAGGCCCCGGCAGGCAGCCACTCGGTCGCCACCTGACCGCAGCTGACGCGCGCCTCAGTTGCGTCCCGCGCATCGGGGATGCGCCCGAACCTTTCTCAAGTCTGGAAATATCCCGGGGAGAGCACGAGAGGGGCTGGCCCCTCTCGCCCCGGGCGACGTGCGCAGCACGGCGCAAAACCTCCCCGCCCCGCCCGCAAAGTCACGCGTGCCGCCTCAGGCCGCACCACGATCCATGAACGCCGCCGCCAGCAACTGCTTGGTATAGTCCGACCGGGGCCGCTCGAAGATCTGCCGGCCCTCGCCCATCTCCACCACGTCACCCTGGCGCATCACGATCACCTTGTGGCTCAGCGCGCGCACCACCTTCAGGTCGTGAGAGATGAAGATATAGGCCAGCCCGTATTTCCGCTGCAACGCGCGCAGAAGCTCCACGATCTGGACCTGCACCGTCATGTCGAGCGCCGAGGTCGGCTCGTCCAGAACCACCAGCTTGGGCCGCAGGATCATGGCGCGCGCAATCGCGATCCGCTGCCGCTGCCCGCCGGAAAACTCGTGCGGATAGCGGTCCATCATGGCCGGGTCGAGGCCCACTTCCACCAGGATCTCCGCCACCATCCGGCGCGGGTCGGCCCCCGGCTCCAGCCCGTGCACCCCCAGCCCCTCGGCGATGATCTGGGCGATGGTCATGCGCGGGCTGAGGCTCCCGTAAGGGTCCTGGAACACCACCTGCATGTCCTTGCGCAACCGGCGCAGGTCGCGGGATTTCCAGCCCTGGATGTTCTCGCCCGCATAGACGATCCGCCCCTCCGACGAGATCAGCCGCAGGATGGCGAGCGCCAGCGTGGTCTTGCCCGACCCGCTCTCGCCGACCACGCCCAGGGTCTCGCCCGCGCGCACGTTCAGCGTCGCGTTGTTGACCGCCTTCACATGGCCGACCGTGCGCCGCAGGATGCCGCGCTGGATCGGAAACCACACCTTCAGGCTGTCGGTCTCGGCCACCACGGGCGCGTCCTCGGGCACCGGGTCGGGCTGGCCCGACGGCTCCGCCGCCAGTAGCTTGCGGGTATAGGGATGCTGCGGGTTGGCGAAGATCTCCGCCGTGGGGCCGGTCTCGACGATCTCGCCGCCCTGCATCACGCAGACCCGGTCCGCGATCCGCCGCACGATGGTCAGGTCATGGGTGATGAACAGAAGGCTCATCCCCTCTGCCTCTTTCAGATCCGCCAGCAGATCGAGGATCTGCGCCTGGATCGTCACGTCGAGCGCCGTGGTCGGCTCGTCCGCGATCAGCAAATCCGGCCCGTTGGCCAGCGCCATGGCGATCATCACCCGCTGGCGCTGCCCACCGGAGAGCTGGTGCGGATACGCCCCCAACCGGCTTTCGGCATCGCGGATCCCGACCTTTTCCAGCAACTCGATCACCCGCGCCCGGGCCGCGTCGCCGGTCAGCCCCTGATGGAGCGTCAGGCTCTCGGTGATCTGCTTCTCCAGAGGGTGCAGCGGGTTGAGCGAGGTCATCGGCTCCTGGAAGATGAAGCTGACATCGTTGCCGCGCACCCGGCGCAAGTCCCGCTCCGGCGCGCCGACCATCTCGGTCCCGGCATAGGTGATGGATCCCGACACCTCCGCCGAATCCGGCAGGAGCGACACGGTGCTGAGCGCGGTCACCGACTTTCCCGACCCGCTCTCGCCCACTAGGGCCACGGTCTCGCCCTGGGCCACGTCGAAGCTCACGCCCTTCACGGCCTCGGTCACCTGCCCGTCCTGCCGGAATCCCACGCGCAGGTTGCGCACCTGCAGAACCGCATCGCTCATGAGAAGGTCTTTCTGGGGTCGAACGCGTCACGGATGCCCTCGAAGACGAAGACCATGAGCGACAGCATGATCGCGAAGGTGAAGAACGCCGTGAAGCCGAGCCAGGGCGCCTGCAGGTTCTGTTTCGCCTGGAGCGTCAACTCGCCCAGCGACGGCGCCGAGGACGGCAGGCCGAAGCCCAGAAAGTCGAGCGTGGCCAGCGAGGCCACCGTGCCCGTGACGATGAAGGGCAGCATGGTGACCGTGGCCACCATGGCGTTGGGCAGCACGTGGCGGAACATGATCACCACGTTCGAAACACCCAGCGCCCGCGCCGCGCGCACGTATTCGAAGTTCCGCGCCCGCAGGAATTCCGCCCGCACCACGCCGACAAGGGCCGTCCAGCCGAACAGCACCATCAGGAACACCAAGAGCCAGAAGTTCATCTGGAAGATCGCGGCGACGATGATGATGATATAGAGGCTCGGCGTCGCGCCCCACAGCTCGATGATCCGCTGGAACAAGAGGTCCGTGAGCCCGCCGAAATACCCCTGCACCGCCCCGGCGGCGATCCCGATCACCGAGGTCAGGAACGTCACCACCAGCGCGAAGGCCACCGACAACCGGAAGCCGTAGATCACCCGCGCCAGCACGTCGCGCGCGGTGTCATCGGTGCCGAGCCAGTGATTGGCATCGGGCGCGGACGGTGCCGTGCCCTGAATGTCGTTGATCGTGTCGAAACTGTAGGGGATCAGCGGCCAGAGCAGCCAGCCCTTGTCGATCTCCTGCCCCAGCACCTCGCCATCCTGCGCATCCTCGATGATCCCCTCCGGGTCGTCGAAGCAGTCCTCGAGCCCGCCCGATATGATCAGGCATTGCACTTCCGCATCGCGGTAGACGGCCTCGGTGCGGAAATCTCCGCCGAACGCGGTCTCGGGATAGAATTGCGCCACCGGGAAGTGCCACTCCCCCTGGTAGCTGACGATGATCGGCTTGTCGTTGGCGATCAGTTCCGCAAAAAGCGACAGCACGAACAGCGTCCCGAAAATGATCAGCGACCAGTAGGCCCGCCGGTTCGCCTTGAAATTCCGCCAGCGGCGCTGGCCCAGGGGCGAGAGGCCGAAGCGCTTCTTTTCTTCGGGCACATAGACCGGCGGGGCGGCCGGATCGGGGCGGGTCTCTTCGGCCAGTGCCATCTCAGGTCTCCCGCGTCGCGAAGTCGATGCGCGGATCGATCCACACATACATCAGGTCCGACACCAGCCCCATCAGCAGCCCGATCAACCCGAACACGAACAGCGTGCCGAAGATCACCGGGTAATCCCGCGCCACCGCCGCCTCGAACCCGAGCCGCCCGAGCCCGTCGAGGCTGAAGATCGTCTCGATGATCAGCGAGCCGCCGAAGAAGACCGACACGAACACCGCCGGGAATCCCGCGATCACGATCAGCATCGCGTTGCGGAACACATGGCCATAGAGCACCTGGTTCTCCGCCAGCCCCTTGGCCTTGGCGGTGATCACGTATTGCTTCTTGATCTCGTCCAGAAAGCTGTTCTTGGTCAGCAGCGTCAGCGTCGCAAAGGCCGAGATGGTCGAGGCCAGCACCGGCAGCGTGATGTGCCACAGGTAATCGCCGACCTTGCCGATCAGGCTCAGCTCGTCGAAATTGTCCGAGGTCAGGCCGCGCAGCGGGAAGATCTGGAAATAGGAGCCCCCCGCGAACAGCACCAGCAGCAGGATCGCGAACAGAAACCCGGGGATCGCATAGGCCACGATGATCAGCCCAGAGGTCCAGGTATCGAAACTCGACCCGTCCCGCACCGCCTTCCGGATGCCCAGGGGGATCGACACCATGTAGGCGATCAGCGTCGACCACAGCCCGAGCGTGATCGAGACCGGCATCTTTTCCAGCACCAGGTCCACCACGGAAATGGACCGGAAATAACTCTCTCCGAAATCGAACCGCATGTAGTCCCACATCATGTTTAAAAACCGGATATGGGGCGGCTTGTCGAAGCCGAATTGCGCCTCCAGCTCGGCGATGAATTCCGGCGGCAGGCCCCGGGAGCCGAGGTACCGGTCATCGCCCGAAGAGGCCGCGCCCGCGCCCACATCCCCGCCCGCATCGCCGCCCCCGGCGATGTTCTGGAACACGTCCCCGCCCCCGTCGAGCTGCGCCAGCACCTGCTCCACCGGGCCGCCGGGGACGAACTGCGTCAGCGCGAAGTTGATCAGCATGATGCCGAACAGCGTGGGAATGATCAGCGCCAGGCGGCGCAGGATATAGGCGCCCATGGGCTTACAACGCGCCCTTCGCGCGCAGGGCCTCGGCCTTCTCGGCGTTGAACCACCAGAAATCCAGGTTGCCCAGGGCAAAGGGCGGCAGGGTCTCGGGATGCTCGTACATGTCGTAATAGGCCACCGTATGGGTGTTCTTGTTCCATTGCGGCACCCAGAACTTCTCGGCCCGCAGCGCACGGTCGAGCGCATGGACCGCCGTGGTCAACTCTTCCTGGCTTTGCGCGGCGAGCACAACCTCGATCAGCCGGTCGATCGCCTCCGATTGCAGGCCCATCTTGTTGAAGGTGGAGGTATCGGCGGTCTCGGAGCCGAAATACTGCCTCAGCCCGCTGCCGGGGATGTAATCGGTCGCCATGAAGGTCGTGACCATGTCGAAATCATACTCCGGCGGCCGCTCCCGCAGGGTCATCTGCGCATTGTCGATCCGCGTGTGGCGGGCATCGACGCCCAACCGCTTGAGGTTCTCGACGTAAGGATTGATCACCCGGTCGAAGGTCTGGCTGTCGTTGAGGAATTCGACGCTCAGGGTCTGTCCGTTCTTGCGCCGCAACCCGTCATCGCCGACGACCCAGCCCGCCTCGTCCAGCAGCGCCGACGCCGCCCGCAGGTTGCCGCGATCGAGCTGCCGCGCGCCGGAGCGCGGGAAGCTGAACGGCTCGGAGGTCAGGATCTCCGGCGCGAGCAGCCCCTCGTCCACCAGCGGTTGCAGGATCGCGATCTCGGCCTCGGTCGGCAGGCCCGTCGCCTCCAGCTCGGAATTGTCCCAGAAACTGTCGACATAGTCGTAGATGCCGTAGAAAAGCGTCTCGTTCGACCACTCGAAATTGAACATCATGCCCAAGGCTTCGCGCACGCGCGGATCCTGGAATTGCGGGCGGCGCAGGTTGAACACCCAAGCCTGACCCGTGGCCTTGGATCCGTTGGGCAATTCGGCCTTAATGACCGACCCTTCGGCCACCGCCGGAAAATCGTACCCAGTGGCCCAGATCTTCGAAGACGCCTCGTTGCGGAAGGTATAGGTGCCGCCCTTGAACCCCTCGAAGGCCGCGTTGTAGTCGGCGTAATACTCGATCCGGATGGCGTCGAAATTGTTGCGGCCGATATTGATCGGCAGGTCCGCGCCCCAGTACGCCGGATTGCGCTCGTAAACCACCGTCTGGCCCACATCCATCCGGCCCAGAACGTAGGGCCCCGATCCGACCAGCGGCTCCAGCGAGGTCTCTTCGAAGTCCCGGTCGTTCGCGGTGTAGAAATCCTCGGAAAACACCGGCAGCGCGCCCACGTCCGAGATCAGATCGCGGGTGGGAATGCCCTCCTTGAACACGAAGCGGACCGTACGGTCGTCCAAGGCCTCGGCGCTCTCGACCTTCTGGGCCAGCTGCGCCCGGAAGGACGGCAGGCCCTTGGTCAGCAGGATCTCGTAGGAAAACACCACGTCTTGCGCGGTCAGGGGCGTGCCGTCGGAAAACGTGATGCCCTCGCGCAAGGTGAAGGTCACTTCCGAGCGGTCCTCGGGATAGGTCAGGCTCTCACACAGCAGGCAATAGGCCGCGCCGATCTCGTCCGCGGTGCCGGTGAGCAGGCTTTCGAAGAACACGTTGGACAGGCCCGCCGCGCGGCCCTTGAGCGTGTAGGGGTTCATCGAGTCGAACGATCCGAAGGCCCAGACCGACATCTCGCCGCCCTTGGGTGCGTCCGGGGTCACATAGTCCAGATGCGGAAAATCGGCAGGGTATTTCAGATCGCCGAAGGTCGAGATGCCGTGGGAGGTGATCATTTCCGCCCGCGCGGGCAGCGCCGCCAGCGCAAGCGCCATGCCGAGCGCCAGACCGCTCAGGGTCGGGCCGTATCGGCGGGTGATCCAGGGTCTGTCGGCTGCTCGCACCTGTGGCTTTCGCATGAATGTCCTCCTGAACCTCTTGGGTAACCCGGCGCGCGACGCGGCCACGCGCCCAGTGCTTCAAGCTAAAGAGCGACCGCCCCGTCTTTCAAGCCTGCATCACTCCATTTCACGAGGAAGTATGCCGCCGCGAGCAAAAAACAAAAAATCAGCCCCGTGTCGGAGGCGAAATCGACGCGACCGGGCGCGCGGACCACCCATGAAAAAGGCCGCCCGAAGGCGGCCCCGAATTGCGATCCGACAGATCCGCTTACTGGTAGGTCGCCAGATAGGCGATCAGGTTCGCGCGGTCCTCGACATCGGGCATGCCGCGATAGGCCATCTTGGTGCCCGGCGCATATTCGCGCGGGTTCTCGAGAAACGCGCTGATGTTCTCGGGCGTCCATGCACCGTCCTGGGACAGCAGCGCGTCGGAATAGGCATAGCCATCGGCCGCGTGCTTGGGCCGGTCGACGATACCGTGCAGGTAGGGGCCCACGCCATTGGCGCCCGCCTCCAGCTTGTGGCAGGCCTGGCACTGACGCCACAGGCGCTCGCCCGCGCCCGCATCGGCGGCGGCGTAAACTTCGGCGAATGGCAGTTCGACGACCTCTTCGGCTTCGGCCACAGACTCTTCTTCTTCGCCCGTGTCGATCACGTAGGCCTGGTTTTCACCGGCTTTCGGACCGCCATAGGTGCCGTACAGGATGCTGGACGCCCACGTGCCCAACAGGAACACGAGAAGTGCTCCACAAAAGCCACCCACAATCTTCGTCATCGTCATTGTGTCGAACATGTTGCTTCCACTCGCTGCAAGTTTGAGGCGGTAACTATGGCTTCCCCTCCCCGAGGGCAAGGTATAGAAACCGCGACCAAACGCCCGACCGTTCAGAGGTCAAACGTCGAGCAGAGGCCCGCCATGACATTGAAAATCGCGTTCCAGGGAGAACCGGGCGCCTACTCGCACCAGGCCTGCCACGACGCCCGCCCCGATGCGGAGGCCGTGCCCTGCCGCACCTTCGAGGATGTGTTCGCCGCCGTGCATGACGGCAGTTGCGATCTGGGCATGCTCCCGGTGGAGAACTCGACCTATGGCCGCGTGGCCGATATCCACCGGCTGCTGCCCGAAAGCGGCCTGCATATCATCGAAGAAGCCTTCGTGCGCGTGCATATCAACCTGCTCGCCGTGCCAGGCGCCAAGCTCGGCGATATCCGCACCGCCCAGAGCCACACGGTCCTGCTGGGCCAGTGCCGGTCCTTCCTGCGCGCCCATGACATCCAGCCCGTGACCGGGGCCGATACGGCGGGCTCGGCCATGCATGTCGCGCAGGAGGGCAACCCGGCCCATGCCGCGCTGGCCTCGGAACTGGCCGGCGAGATCTACGGGCTCGACGTGCTGGCCCGCCATATCGAGGACCAGGACAACAACACCACCCGCTTCCTGATCATGACGCCGGAGCTGGACCTCACCCGGCGGGGGTCCGGCAAGATGATCACCTCCTTCGTGTTCCAGGTCCGTAACATCCCCGCCGCCCTCTACAAGGCGATGGGCGGGTTCGCGACCAACGGCGTGAACATGACCAAGCTGGAAAGCTACATGGTCGGCGGGTCCTTCACCGCGACCCAGTTCTACGCCGATATCGAAGGCCACCCGGACGACGCCAATGTCCGGCGGGCGCTCGACGAGCTAGGCTATTTCACCTCGCAGCTGGAAATCCTCGGGGTCTACCCGGCCGACCCGCGGCGCGACGAGACCGCCTGAGGCCGCGCCCGCAGGTCGGGGGGCAGCGCGCCCCACCCCGGACATTCACGACGCGTCCGGTTCACCCATGGTCGGGGCGTGGATGCGATCTTCCAACTCGCGCAGGGACTTGCGCACGCGCTTGCGATACTGCTTGGCCAGCGAGGCCCGCGCCAGCTTCATCGATTGCAGGATCACCTTGGCGCTGATCGACTTGGCGCGCAGCTTGGTGGTGATCGTCACCTCCGTGGCGTCCGGGTCGAGCACCCGGCAGTCGAAATCGCTCTCGAAGAACAACCCCTGCACCCGGCCCTCGAACCGCATCCCCGTGGGCGCGGCCAGCTTGACCAGCGCGAACTCTGCCACCCGGTCCCGCCCCTTGGCCCGGAACGGCACTCGCCACTGCATCCCCGGCGCGGGGCGGGGCAGGTTGTCGAGCCGCTCGACCTGCACCCCGCGCGCCAGCGCATCGCGCTCGTAATGGGCCATGTCGCTCAGGCCCGCGAACACCAGATCGATCGGGCCCGTGACCACCTCGGAAGCTCTGAATTGCAAACCGCTCTCTCCTTCGTGCCCTAGCGCGCCTCGTCCCGGAGCCACGCGCTCAGCAGGCTGTGGGCGATGGCGCCCTTTCGGGGCTCGCGCATCTCCGGATGGGTGCCCGCGAACACGTCGATCATCTCTTCCCGGCCCATCCAGCGCGCATCCTCGATCTCCACCGGGTCGACGGTGATCGCGTCGCTGACCGCCTCGCCCGCGCACCCCATCATCAACGACGCCGGATAGGGCCACGGCTGGGACGCGATGTAGCGCACGGGGCCGACGCGGACACCGGCCTCCTCATAGACCTCGCGCCGCACGGCCCCCTCCAGGGTCTCGCCCGGCTCCACGAACCCCGCCAGCAACGAATACATCCGCTCCGGCCAGCCGGGCGAGCGGCCCACCAGCACCTTGTTGCCCCGGGTGATCAGCATGATGACAACCGGGTCCGTGCGCGGGAAATGCCGCCGCCCGCAGGACGGGCAAAGCCGCTGCCAACCGGCATCGGCCTGATCGCTCTTGACCCCGCACATGGAACAGAACCCGTGGGTGCGGTGCCATTCCAGCAGCTGCCGCGCCGCCGCCGCCAGTTCCGCCTCGCGCCGGGTGAGCAGGGTCATCACCCCGCGCAGTTCCTTGAACAGATGCCCCTCGGGCAGATCGGGATGCTGTTGCTCGGAGCGGTCGAGAAAACTGTCCAGCTCCCCCACCTCTTCGACCGGCTGCCAGCCCGACAGGTCATAGGCGAACCGCGGACCCGCCTTGTCCAAGCCCAGGAAAATGGGCGCCTCGGTCGCCGCCTCCAGGACCGGATGGTCCAGCGGCAGCTTCACCAACCCCTCCGGCGAAACAGCCGGTTTCGCCCGCCAGAAGGCGATCGCCCGCGCCGCCGGGTCCGCGACCAGCCGCGCCATGGCCTCCGGGTCCATACGCAGATGCGCCGCGCGCTCCAGCCCGGAGCTGCCAAAGGTAATGCTGTCTTCGAATGGCATGGGCCGTGTCCTCCTTCGCGCCCGTGCTTGCCACGAGACGCCCGGAGGCGCAATCGCCGCCCCGCCCTCCGGACAGGCCGGGTCTTGCAGTCGCGCGGCAGGATGCGTATATCGCAGATCGAGAGGTTGGCGCGGGCGAGCGCCTCGCCAACCCGGTCAGATCCGGAAGGAAGCAGCCGTAACGAGCCCCGCTTGGGTCGTTGTCCAGCCTCTCACCTCTCCCCCACCCGACGCCTGTTGCGACCTGAATGGTATGCCGCCGCCCCGCGGCGCTGGACCTTGCCCCTGCGCGGCCCTACCCTGTGGCCCGAGCGAGTCAGATGGGGCGACATGAGCGACACCACCACCACCGGTTACCAGGTGCTGGCGCGGAAATACCGCCCGGCGACCTTTGCGGACCTGATCGGCCAGGACGCCATGGTCCGCACCCTGCGCAACGCGTTTCAAGCCGACCGGATCGCCCAGGCCTTCATGATGACCGGCATCCGCGGCACCGGGAAGACCACCACCGCCCGGATCATCGCCAAGGGCATGAACTGCACCGGCGCCGATGGCGCGGGCGGGCCGACCACGGACCCTTGCGGGCAATGCGACAATTGCCGCGGGATCATGGCGGGCCAGCATGTGGACGTGATCGAGATGGACGGCGCCAGCCAGACCAAGATCGACGACATCCGCGCCAATGTGCTCGACTCGGTCTATTACGCGCCGGCCTCCGCGCGCTACAAGATCTTCATCATCGACGAGGTGCACATGCTCTCGACCAGCGCGTTCAACGCGCTGCTCAAGACCCTCGAAGAGCCCCCCGCCCATGTGAAATTCATCTTCGCCACCACCGAGATCCGCAAGGTGCCCGTCACCGTGCTCAGCCGCTGCCAGCGGTTCGATTTGCGCCGGATCGAGCCGGAGGTGATGATCGCCCATCTGCGCCGCATCGCCGGGCTGGAGCGCGCCGAGATCACCGATGACGCGCTGGCACTGATCACGCGGGCCGCCGAGGGGTCGGTGCGCGATGCCATGAGCCTGCTGGATCAGGCGATCAGCCACGGCGCGGGCGAGACCACCGCCGAGCAGGTGCGCGCCATGCTGGGCCTGGCGGACCGGGGCCGGGTGATGGACCTGTTCGACCTGGTGATGCGCGGCGACGCGGCGGGGGCGCTGACCGAACTGTCGGCGCAGTATTCCGACGGGGCCGATCCCATGGCGGTGCTGCGCGATCTCGCCGAGGTGACGCACTGGGTCTCGGTGATCAAGATCACCCCCGATGCCGCCGAGGATCCCACCGTCAGCCCCGATGAACGTGCCCGCGGGCAGGCGGCGGCGGCGGAGTTGCCCATGCGCGCACTGACCCGGATGTGGCAGATGCTGCTCAAGGCGCTGGAGGAGGTCGCGATCAGCCCCAACGCCATGATGGCCGCCGAGATGGCGATCATCCGGCTGACCCATGTGGCCGACCTGCCCTCCCCCGAAGATCTGGTGCGCAAGCTGCAGACCATGACGCCCCCACCCGCCACGCCCGGCGGCGGCGCGGCCCCCGGCGGCCCCGGCACGGGCGTCAGCGCGCGCGGACATGGCGCGGCCCCCGCCCCGCGCGGCGGCGGTGTGCGCGCCTCCGCCGGTCCTGCACTGGCCATGGCCCAGGCCGATCCCGACGCGCTGGCGCGGTTCCGGCGGTTCGACGATGTGGTCGCCCTGATCCGCAGCCACCGGGACGTGAAGCTCCTGGTCGAGGTTGAAGGCTGCCTGCGTCTGGCCGCCTACAGCCCCGGCCGGATCGAGTTCGCGCCGACCGAGAACGCGCCGCGCGACCTCGCCGCCCGCCTCGCCGCCCGCCTTCAAAGCTGGACCGGCGCCCGCTGGGCGGTCTCCGTGGTGGCCGAGGCCGACGCCCCCACCATCGCCGAGACCCGCGACGCCGAAAAACTGGAGATGGAGCGCAACGCGCTGGACCACCCGCTCGTGGCCGCCGTCTTCGCCGCCTTCCCCAAGGCAAGGATCACCGAAATCCGCACCCGCGAGGCCCTGACCCAGGAGGCCGCCATCGAGGCGCTTCCGGAAGTCGAGGATGAATGGGACCCGTTCGAAGACGACTAACCTCCCGAAAGGAAACATCATGCTCAAGGGATTGGGAAATCTGGGCGACATGGCCAAGGTCATGAAGCAGGCCCAGGAAATGCAGGCCAAGATGGCCGAAATGCAGGAAAACCTGAAAACCATCACCGTGACCGGCGAGAGCGGCGCGGGACTGGTCAAGGCCACCGCCACCGCCAAGGGCGAGCTCACGGGGCTGGACATCGACCCGTCGATCTTCAACCCCGAGGAAAAGGAAGTCGCCGAGGACCTGATCCTCGCCGCGATCAAGGACGCCCAGGCCAAGGCGCTCGACAAGGGGCGCGAAGAGATGGCCAAGGTCACCGAGGGGCTGAACCTGCCCGAGGGCATGAAGCTGCCCTTCTGAGCCGGGAACACAGGACGTGAGCACCGCGCCCAAGGATATCGAAACGCTGATCGACCTGATGGCGCGGCTGCCCGGACTGGGCCCGCGCTCGGCCCGGCGCGCGGTGCTGTTCCTGCTCGGCAAGAACCGCCGCCTTCTGGCGCCCCTGGGCGAGGCCATGACCGCCGTGGCCCAGACCGCCCGCGATTGCCTGAACTGCGGCAATATCGGCACCAGCGATATCTGCGACATCTGCACGTCCGAAAAACGCGCCACCGGCGAGATCTGCGTGGTCGAGGATGTCGCGGACCTCTGGGCGATGGAGCGGGCGGGCGTGTTCAAGGGCCGCTACCACGTGCTCGGCGGCACGCTCTCGGCGCTCGATGCGGTCGGCCCCGAAGAGCTGCGCATCCCCAAGCTGCGCGACCGCGCGGTCAGCGAGGGCGCGACCGAGATCATCCTCGCCCTCGGCGCCACAGTGGACGGCCAGACCACCGCCCATTACATCGCCGAAGCGCTGGAAGGCACCGGCGTCGCGGTGACGAGCCTCGCCCAGGGCGTGCCCATCGGCGGCGAGCTCGACTATCTCGACGACGGGACGATCACCGCGGCCCTGCGGGCGCGCAAATCGTTTTGATCCCGAGCGCCCCGAGACCGGGGGCGCCGTAGCCCCTGCCAAGGCTTTGCGCCGTGCTCCGCACGTCGCCGGGCGCGAGAGGGGCCAGCCCCTCTCGCGCTCTCCCCGGGATATTTTCAGACTTGAGAAAGGGCACGCCCGGCCCCCGGTCACAGGTTGACCAGATGCCCGCGCTGCGCCCAGGTCAGGCCGATCTGCGAGACGGTCTTGTTCGGATTGCCCTCGGGATAGAGCCGCCCGTGATTCACCCCGACCATGCCGGTGCCCCAGCCGTTATGGATGAACACATCCGTCAGCCCGTCGATCACCGTGTCCCGGTCGCCCAGCGCGATATCCCGCCCCGTGCGGTGGAAATCCCCCAGCACGAAACGGTCCCCCGCCCCGAGGTTCCAGCGCCCGTTGAAATGGCTGTGGATCGCATGGACCACCTTCATCTCACCGTCCTGCCAGGCCAGCACGTAGAGGCCTGTCTTGCCGTAATGGCCCGCCCCGTTCTGGTCCTTGCGGATCAGCACCCCGTCCCGGTCCGTCCGGAACCGGCCCGCATACATCCGGTCCTCGGGGTCCAGCGGCATCCGGCGATCCGCCCGGTCCTCGTGGTGGTTCACATGCTCTTTCGTCATCCACAGCACGCGGAACCGCCCGCCCTGCCATTTCAGCACCCCGATCCAGCCATCGCTGCGGATCACGATCTCGTCCATCCCGTCACCATCCACATCCGCGATGGCGTGCCAGTCGCCGGGCCCGAGGTTCCAGCCATCGACCCAGTCATGCTGGATCCCGGCACGCACGAGTTTCTGCGCCCGCGCATCCCAGCGCAGCAGGCCGATCCAGTTGTCGCTGCGGATCACGATCTCGTCCCGCTCCTCGGTGGAGAACCGCCCGACATACTCCCGGTCATCGCGCCCGAGATTCCAGTCGTCGATCCAGTCGTGATGGATCTTCTTCAGCCGCAGCCGCCCGCCTTCCAGCTTCATCACCCCGGCCCATTCGGGCGAGCGGATATAGACCTCCGCCGCGCCATCCCCGTCGAGATCGGCCAGAAGCTCCCGATTGTCCGCGCCGAGATTCCAGCCATCCACCCAGTCATGCTGGACGGTGACACTCTCGAACCGGCTGCGGGTCCATTTCAGCACGCCGATCCACTCGGGCGAGCGGATCAAGATCTCGTCCCGGCCGTCCCCGTCCAGATCGCCGACCGTCTGGCGGTTGTCGGTCCCGAGGTTCCAGCCGCCGATCCAGCCATCCTGCCGCTTCTCGACATTCCACTGGCCCTCGCCATGGCTCAGAAGTGCGGCGGCATTGCCGTTGCGGATGAAGATCTCCTCGCCGGAGGTCGCCGAGGCGGGCGTGAACCGGCCCGCCAGCGCGCGGTCCTCGGAGCTGACGGTCCAGCCGATGCTGTGATGCGCGTTGATCTCCAACTCGAAGCGCAGCTGCTCCGCCTCGATCCGGATGCCGGTGATCGACAGCCCGGAATTGCGCGGCCCGTAAAGGTTGCTCGACGGCGCGGTCGCCGGCGTGAAGCTGTTCTGCGCGCCTTGCGGGAAAAGCTTGCCGGTCAGCTCCTTGTGGCCATGCCAGTCCACCACGTTGGGCCCGCCCGCATCGGCGAACTCGGTGTTGAAGAAGGGCGCATCGCGCAACAGCCACGTACTGGGCACGCCGATCCGGTCGTTGACATGGGTGATGAGCAGCCCCTCTTCCGGCAAGCCCCCATCGGGGCGCCAGACCTCCGCTCCGGTGGATTTGCGGTACTCCAGCAGGAAATATTCATGGGGCGTGAACTCCGGATCCGGGACGACCTTGATCGCCTCGTGATCGGTCGTATAGGGCCGCAGGGACAGGGTGCGCCGCGACACGTTCGGCCCCTCGATCACCTGCTTGAAGGACAGCCAGCCCATGCGCTCCTTGAAGAGCGAGGAAACCTCGGACATCCGCCCCGGGGGGGAGTTGTCGCCCAGCAAGTCCCAATACCCGGTGCAGCCCGAGGGGCCGTAGAGGTCCCAGAATTCCAGGAAATTGTGGGCGTATTCATGGTTCAGCGTGCCCCACCAGGTTCGGCCGACCTTTCCCGGTGCCTCCGGCGGCGCGTAGGTGTCGAGCCCGAAGCGGATATGGGTCACGTCGCCCACGGTATAGGTCGTGCCCGAGACGTCGATATCGTAGCCGCCGAACCGCGCGCTGGCATGGGTCCAGTAGTTCTGCACCAGCACCAGCGACGGGATCCAGCGCTTGCCGTTCTTCATCAGACCGCCCGCGGCCTGCCAGATGGCCTGGGCATTGGCCTTGACGCAGCGCCTGATCAGTTCCTCCCAGGCCTGCACATCCCCGCCGGGCGGCGCGATGTCGGGGATCAGCGGCTTGCCCGCACCGTCCCGCGGTGTGTTCAGCCCGAAGGCGAAGGCCCCGTTCGACAGGGCGCCCCAATACTGGGTCAGGCTCTCGGAGATGCCCGGCGACAGCGCCCCGGGCCCCTCGTCGAGGAAGGTCCTGGCCGTGGCCACCGTGGTGGCGGCATAGTCGTCGGGCCGGTCGGCGGCGGGCATGTCGAGGTTGAAGAACAGCGCCACGGAATTCCACTGGGGCGCATAGCTCGGCAGGTCGGCGCCCGGGCGCGGTGCCGGGCTCGGGATCGGGCGCGGCATCAGCGGAAACTCGAACGCCCCGCGCGGCGGGCGGCGCAGGTCCGGCAGCTCCCCCGCAGGCGGGTGGAAACACGGCGTCAGATGCCGGTCATAGGGCCGGTCCACCTTGCGCAGCTGCGCGATCTTGTCGGGGTCAAGGGACGGCACCGCCGGGCGGCGGGTGAGCACGGGCGGGTCGCGCGGGTCATGGTGCAGGGTTGGAAAAGGGGCGCGAAAAACGAGACGGTTACCGAGCCGAAATCTGGGCATGGGGTCCTCCTGAAAACGAGTGCCAGACAATGAACCGCAGGACATGCCCAGAATGGGGGCGCTACGGCAGGACCGCTTCTAGACCGGCCCCGTTAGGCAAATGTTAGGCAGATGGTAACACATGCCCGACGTTTGCCCGACACTTGCCCGACACATGCCCGACGGATGTCCGACCGGGTCGGGCGGGGGCCTCACGCGTCGGTCTCGGCCCTCGGCGCCCCGGCCACCGGCACCCCGTCGCGCAGGTTCCACGCCAGCAGCAGCGCCAAGCAGACCACGCCCGCGACATTGGCCCAGATCAGACCCGGCCACAGGCAGGCCAGCCCCGCCAGCCCGCTCAGAACTCGCGGAAAAAGGCCCAGGGGCCGCTCCATGCAGCCTTGAATCCCCGCCGCCAGCGCGTAGATGCCGACCACCGCGAAGGCAAAGACCTGCACCATAGCACCCCAGTCGCCCGACAGAAGCGGCGTGTAGGCAAAGAGCACCGGCACGATGTAGAGACCCTTGGCCAGCTTCCAGCTCGCCACCCCCGTCGCCATCGCCGGCGCCTTGGCAATCGCCGCCGCGGTGAAGGCCGCAAGGGCCACGGGCGGGGTGACGTTGCTGTCCTGGCTGAGCCAGAAGACGATCATATGCGCCGACAGAAGGGCCGCGACCGCGGCCTCGGGCGGCACCACCAGGTCGCGCAGGGGCGCGGCCACTTCCAGGGGCAGGCCGCGGACCAGCGCGGTTGCATCGGCCTCGGACATCGGGGCTGCGAGCAGCGCCATCTGGTCGGGCGCGCCCAGCATGAAGATCGCCTGCGCCGTGGGCGGCAAGGTCCCGGCGGCGATCTGCGCGATCACCACCTGGTCGGCGATCATGCCCGCCAGCGCCGGGGCCGAGAGCGTCGCCAGCACGATATAGGCCGCCGTCACCGGCAGCCCCATGCCCAGAACCAGGCTCGCCAAGGCGATAAGTACAATCGCGACAAGGATATTTCCGCCCGACCAGGCGGCGATCATCAGGCTGAAGGTGTTGCCGACCCCCGCCGTGGCGATCACGTTGACCACCAACCCAACCGAACACAGGAGCACCGCCGTCAGGATCATCCCCTTTGTGCCCATGACCAGCGCCTCGAACACCGCGCGCGGGCCCATGCGGGTGCGGGTCAGCCAGCTCGACGCCACCACCGCGATGATCCCGAACACCGCCGCATAGGTGGGGGTGAACCCGCTCACCAGCATCCCGATCAGCAGTCCGATGGGCAACACGAAGCTCGCGCCGCCCTCCAGGAAGGCACGGCGCAGGGTCTGGCCCTCGTCGGCCATGGGCGGCAGGTTCTGGCGCCGCGCCTCGATCCGCACGAAGAAGGCCACCGACAGGAAATAAAGCAGCGCAGGCAGGGCCGCGACCGCCACGATGGTCTCGTAGGGGATGGCGGTGAAGCTCGCCATCACGAAGGCCCCGGCCCCCATGATCGGCGGCATCAGCTGCCCGCCGGTGGAGGCCGCGGCCTCGACCCCGCCTGCGAATTTCGGCTGGAAGCCCGCGCGCTTCATCAGCGGGATGGTGATCACGCCGGTCGATGCGGTGTTGGCCACCGCCGAGCCCGAGATCGTGCCCGTCAGCCCGCTGGCAATCACCGCCACGATGCCCGGCCCCCCGACCATGCGCCCGGCCACGGCGCGCGCCAGGTTGATCACGAACTCCCCCGCGCCGGAGCGCAGCAGGAACGCGCCGAAAATGATGAACAGAAACACGTAGGTCGACGAAATGCTGGCGATGGAGCCGAACATCGCATCATCGCCATAGACCGAGCGGAACAGCACCGATTCCAGTTTCAGGCCGGGGAAGTTGAACACCCCGCCCACGAACTTACCCCACCAGACCACGTAGCTGAGCGCGATCACGATCAGGGCCGGGATGATCCAGCCGGTCAGCCGCCGGGTCAGCTCGATCGCGCCCAGAACCACGATGATGGCGGCGATCCAGTCGGCGGTGTTGAACTTCACGCCCCGGTCGTAGATGCCATCCTCGGCATAGCTGAGATACACCGCCGCCGCCGCGACCACCAAGCCCAGCACCAGGTCGACCCCGAGGGCCAGCCGCCCCCGCGCGATGGGATAGAACAGGGCCGCGAGCGCAGCAAAGCCCGCGAAGTGGAAGGCGTTGCGCTGCAACTCCGACAGGACGGGATCGAAGGCCACGTAGATATGGCCGACCGCGATCAGGAAGGAGGCAACCGCGATCAGGGTGCCCGGCAGGCCGGAAAATCGGCGCAAGCCGCCGCTGTCATCGGATGGGTCGGGCATCGGCACCTCCCTGAAAGACCTGCGCCCCGGACCGGGGTTCGGGGCGCAGGCGTTGCCGTTACTGGGCCTTGAGCCGGTCCGGAATTTCGATCCCGACCTCCTCGTAATAGCGCTGCGCGCCCGGATGCAGCGGCAGCGGCAGACCCGCGATCGCGCTCTCGATGGCCATGGCCTTGGTCGCCGGGTGGATCGCGTTCAGGAAGGGCAGGTTTTCATAGATCGTCTTGGTGATCTGGTAGACATGCTCATCCGGCAGGTCGGCAGACGTCGCGAGGAAGTTGGGCTGCGCGATGGTCTGCACGTCCTCCGCCTGGCCCGGATAGGTACCCGCCGCGATGGTGTAGGGGGTCCAGAGCTCCCGCCCGCCATCGGCCTGGGCGGCTTGCTCCGGCGTGAAGTTCAGCAGGGTGACACTGTCGCCGGCGGCGGCCATCAGCTGGCTGATCGCGCCCACGGGCACGCCTGCGGGGGTGCCGATGCCCTTGACCTGCCCGTTCTGCAAAGCCTCCGCCGAGGGGCCGTAGCCGCCGAAGACGAGCTCATAGTCGGATTCGATGTCCACCCCGAAGCTCGACAGGATCGTCGCATTCGACCCGATGGTGCCGGAGTTCTGACGTCCCAGCGCCATGGCCTCGCCCTTCAGGGCGACGAGATCCTCGATCGTGCCAGTGGGCGCTGCGTCGGCTGCGACGACGAAATGCTCCACATTCTGCCACAGCATGGTGACCGAGCGCAGGTTTTCCTGCTTGCCGGATTCCTCCAGCGGGCCGGTGCCCGTGGCCGCATAGTAGCCGAAGAGGCCCTGCATGATGCCGAACTGCGCCTCGCCCTCGCGGATCAGGCGCACGTTCTCACCCGACCCGGCCGAGCTGATGGCGGACATGCCGATCTTCTGGGACGGCTCCAGCTTGACCTTCACCAGGGTCGAAAGCGCCACGCCGACCGGATAGTAGGTGCCCCCCGTGGAGGCCGTGGCCAGGATGTAGTTCGCGCCCTCGGCCTTCGCGCCGGTTGCCACGGACAGAGAGATTGCGGCGGCCGCAGCCGCGCAAACGAGATGTTTCATGGTGTTCGCTCCCTTTCGCTGGGTTCTGGTGTCCGAACCCTTGGCAGGCAGTGTAGCCCGCCGACGCGCGGGTGCAATCACCGAAACTGGGTAGGGGCGTCAGCCCTTCTGGTCGTGAAAGAAGTCGTAGATGGTCTGCGCCATGGTCGCCGAGACGCCCTCGACCGCCTTGAGGTCCGACAGATTGGCGCGGCTGACCGCCTTGGCGGAGCCGAAATGCGCCAGCAATGCGCGCTTGCGCTTGGCACCCACCCCCGGCACATCGTCGAGCGGCGTGCGGGAGACCGATTTCGACCGCTTCGCCCGGTGCGTGCCGATGGCGAAACGGTGCGCCTCGTCGCGCAGGCGCTGGACGAAATAAAGCACCGGGTCGTTGTGGCGGAGAGCCGTGGGGCGCGCACCGGGGCGGTGGAATTCCTCCTTGCCCGCGTCGCGGTCCACGCCCTTGGCCACGCCGATGAAGGGCACGTCCTCCACCCCGAGATCGCCGAGGATGTCCGCCACCGCCGAGACCTGCCCCGCCCCGCCGTCGATCAGCAACAGGTCCGGCCAAGCCTCGCTCTCGCGGTCGGGGTCTTCTTTCAGCAGGCGCTGGAAGCGGCGTTGCAACACCTCTTTCATCATGCCGAAATCGTCGCCCGGGGTCAGGTCGGTGCCGCGAATGTTGAACTTGCGGTACTGGGATTTCAGGAACCCGTCCGGGCCCGACACGATCATCGCGCCGACCGCGTCCGTGCCCTGGATATGGGAGTTGTCGTAGACCTCGATCCGCTTTGGCGGCGCGTCCAGATCGAAGGCCTCGGCCAGACCGCGCAGCAGCTTGGTCTGCGTGGCGCTTTCGGCCATGCGGCGGGCGAGGCTCTCGCGGGCGTTGCGCTCTGCCCCGGCGATCAACTCGGCCTTTTCGCCGCGCTTGGGCACGAGGATCTCGACCTTGCGGCCCCTCTTTTCGCCCAGCGCGTCGGCCATGAGGTCATGGTTGTCGATCGGATGGGACAGCAGGATCTGCCGGGGCGGGTCCTTCTGGTCGTAGAACTGCCCGAGGAAGGCTTCGAGGATTTCGGGCGCCTCGGCCCCCGCCCCGGTGCGCGGATAGAAGTCGCGGTTGCCCCAGTTCTGGTTTGCTCGGATGAAGAACACCTGCACGCAGGCCTGCCCGTTCTCGAGGTGGAGCGCGATCACATCCGCCTCGGACACGCCGCGCGGGTTGATGCCCTGGGCCGACTGCACCTGGGTCATGGCGCGGATGCGGTCGCGCAGGGCGGCGGCGCGCTCGAACTCCATCGCCTCGGCAGCCTCGGTCATCTGGACGGCGAGGCGTTCCTGCACCTCGGTGGACTTGCCCGACAGGAACCGTTCGGCATCGCGCACGGAGGCGTCGTAATCCTCTTCGGAGATATAGCCGACGCACGGGCCCGAGCAGCGCTTGATCTGGTAGAGCAGGCAGGGGCGCGTGCGGCTTTCGAACATCGCGTCCGAGCAGTTGCGCAGCAGGAAGGCCTTCTGCAGCTGGTTGAGCGTCCGGTTCACCGCCCCCGCACTGGCGAAGGGGCCGTAATAGGCGCCCTTGGTGGCCTTGCGCCCGCGATGCTTGCGGATCTGCGGATAGGCGTGGTCCTTGGCCACGAGGATGTTCGGAAAGCTCTTGTCGTCGCGCAACAGCACGTTGTAGCGCGGCTTGAGCTGCTTGATGAGGTTCTGCTCCAGCAGCAGCGCCTCGGTCTCGGTCCGCGTGGTCAGGAACATCATCGACGCGGTCTCGGAGATCATCCGCGCGATCCGCGCCGAGTGCCCCGAGGGGCGCGCGTAGTTCGACACCCGCGCCTTGAGGTTGCGCGCCTTGCCCACGTAGAGCACCCGGGATTGCGCATCGAGCATCCGGTACACCCCGGGCGAGCCGTCGAGGGTTTTCAGATAGGCCTGGATGCGCGCATGACCGGTCAGCGCCTCCGCTTCGGGGTCCAATCCGTCCGACAGTTCGCCATTGTCGCTCATCTCATTGCTGCTCCGACTGGCCTGTGCGGCTTTGTCCACCACTTATGTGGATAACTCTGGGGGCAAGTTTTCGGCAACCCGGATTTTCCCTTTGTTTCAGCCGACTTCTTCACTTTGATTAAAATTTGGGCAGCCATCTAACCTGCTGGAAAGATGAGACAATTCAGGCTGACACTCTAAATGTCAATCAAAGTAAAAGAATCATGACACTCTCGGAGGGCTGCTTGAGCCCGGTGGACAAGTCAAGGCTTCCAAGCGGGTTTTCGCCCGCGGAAACCCGCTTGCGGCGAAGTTTATTCCACTCCGATCACGTCCGGCGTCTCCCAGGACAGGTGCTGGCCGCCATCCACACACAAAAGCTGCCCGGTCACGGCAGGTGCATCCAGAAAGTAGCCCAGCGCGGCGGTGATGCCGGCGGGGTCGGCCCCGCGCCCGAGGATCGTCGCGGCGCGCTGCTTGGCGAAATGTTCCACCGACTGCCGCCCGCCGCGCAGGGTCGGCCCCGGCCCGATGGCATTGACGCGGATGCGCGGGGCGAGGGCCTGTGCCGCGGTCTGCGTGAAGGCCCAGAGCCCCATCTTGGCCAGGGTGTAGGTCATGAACTCCGGCGTCAGCTTGCGCACCCGCTGGTCGATCAGGTTGACCACCAGCGCGCGCGCCAGGGGCTCGTCATTGCCGTCGCGCCCGGTCTCGGGGGCCTGGGCGGCAAACGCCTGGATCAGCACGAAGGGCGCGCGCAGATTGCTTTCGAAATGGCGGTCCCAGCTGTCGCGCGTGGCACTCTCCAGGCTGTCATATTCGAAGATCGAGGCGTTGTTGACCAGTACGCTCAGGGGGCCCAGCGCCTCGGCCGCGCGGGGCACCAGCGTGGCGGTCTCGGTCTCGACCAGCAGGTCGGCCTGCACGGTCACCGCCTTGCGGCCCATGGCGCGGATCTGCGCGGCCACGTCCTCGGCGGCGTCGCCGGAGCTGGCATAATGCACGGCCACGTCGTGCCCCCGCTCCGCCAGAAAGAGTGCCATCGCCGCGCCGAGCCGTTTGCCCGCGCCGGTCACCAGGGCCGCCCCTGCCATCGCCTGTGTCATGTCCCGCCCCTCACGTCAGCAGCGCGACCACATAGGCGACATAGAGCCCCGTCAAGACAACACCGGCCGTTCGCTTCAAATTCACCCGGAAATAGACGAACGGGATCAGCAGGAGCGACGCCCCCAGCATCACCCACAGATCGAAGGTCAGGAATTCGGCCGAGACGGGGATGTCCCCCACCATCGCAGTGATCCCGATGATCGCCAGCAGGTTGAACATGTTCGACCCGATCACGTTGCCCAGCGCCACATCGGCCTGCCGCCGGATCGAGGCCATGACGGTGGTGGCCAGTTCCGGCAGGGAGGTGCCGAAAGCCACAAGGGTCAGGCCGATCACCTCTTCGGAGATGCCGAACGCGCGCGCGATGTTGATCGACGCATCCACCAGCAGGTCCGCCCCCAGGGGCAGGCCGACGAGCCCCAGAAACAGGAACATGACGATCCGCCACCAGGGCATGTCGGGGTCCGCGCCCTCGACCTCTTCGACCTCGGGGAGGGCGTTCTTGTGGGCCTTGGCCTCGCGGAACGCGTCGAATAGCATCCAGCCCAGCGCGGCCAGCAGCACCAGCCCGTGCATCCAGGTGATCGGGCCCAGGAAACACACCGCGATGAACAGGATCGTCGCCGCCAGCATCTGCACGTAGCTGCGCCTGGTGTCGCAATCGGCGGTGTGCAGCCCCGCCAGCAGGGCCGGTATCCCCAGCACCAACAGGATATTGGCGGTGTTCGAGCCGACCACATTGCCCAGCGCCAGCCCCGGTGCGCCATCCTTCACCGCCGCGATGGAGATCAGAAGCTCCGGCGCGGAGGTGCCGAAGGCGACGATGGTCAGCGACACGATCAGCGCCGGGATCCCGACACGCAGGCTGAGATTGACCGCACCTTTGACCAGACTGTCGCCAGCCAGAACAAGAATGACGAGGCCGAGCCCCGCAAGGAGGAAGTCCATCGCTATCCCTTGCCGCAGCTACACGGGTCGCTGGACAGCAGGTAGCGGCCGCAGGACTTGCATTTCACAGGTTTCTTCAGCGAGACGCGCCCGATATAGGGCAGGCGCAGCTTGCCGAACATGGCGAGGATCGCCATGCCGACCAGGAAGATCGTGACCGCCTTGATCATCATGCGATCACAGCCCGTAGCGTGCCCAGAGACCGCGCGCCTCCAGGGCATGCAGCGTGTCGTCCACCACCGAGAAGCCAAAGCGGCTGATCAGCGGGCGGCGCGGGCCATAGGTCCGGAACCGGGTCTTGTCGCCGAATTTCTCTTTCATCACCGGGGCCACGTGGCCGATCCCGTCGGCGAGACCCACATCGATGCCCTGCTGGCCGATCCAGACCTCGCCGGTATAGAGGTCGCGATCCTCGGGCAGCTTCGCGCCGCGCCGGGCGGTGATATGGCCCTTGAAGGTCTCGTGCAGCTGGGCCTGCAGACCCTTGAGCCGCTCGACATCCTCGGGGCGTTCCGGGCGGAACGGGTCCAGCAGGGACTTGTCCTTGCCCGCGGTATAGACGCGCCGTTCGATCCCCTGCCGTTCCATCAACTCGTGGAAGCCGAAAGAGGCCGAGATCACCCCGATCGAGCCGACGATGGAGGTCGCGTCGAGCCAGATCTCGTCCGCCGCGGCCGCGATCCAGTAGCCGCCCGAGGCCGCCACATCTTCGACGAAGGCGTAGACAGGCACCTCTTTTTCCTCAGCCAGCCGCCGGATGCGCGCGCCGATCAGCGAGCTTTGGGCGGGCGAGCCGCCGGGGGAGTTGATCACCAGCGCCACCGCGTCCGGTTTGCCCTTGGTGAACGCGCGTTCCAGCAGCGGCCCCACGGACTGATCATTCAACATGCCACGGCCTGTGGCCGCGATCGCGCCTTGCAGGCGCACCACGGCGACGGTCGGGTCCGATTTCACGAAGGGGAGCCAGCGTTTCATGGTGGGCGATGTAAGCCGCGACCTGCCCAGCGGCAAGGCGCGGCGCGCGCAGGGCGCAAATACTGTTGCCACCCTGCCCGCCCGGCGCGGGGCCGCGCCGCTCAGCCCCGGATGCGGTAGCCGGAGCGGAAGATCCACCAGATCGCGCCGAAACAGGCCAGCGTGAAGGCGAGAATGGCAAGCAGGCTCCAGACCACGGGCACGTCGGCGGTGCCGAAGAACGACCACCGAAAGCCCGAGATCAGGTAGACCACCGGGTTGAACAGGGTCACGGTCTGCCAGATCGGCGGCAGCATCGAGATCGAGTAGAAGCTGCCCCCGAGGAACACCAGCGGCGTGATGATCAGCAGCGGAACCAGTTGCAATTGCTCGAAATTCTGCGCGAGAACGCCGATGATGAAGCCCAGCAGGCTGAAGGCGATGCAGGTCAGCACCAGGAAACACAACATCCAGATCGGGTGCTGGATCTCCAGCGGCACGAACAGGAACGCCGTGCCGAGGATGATCAGCCCGATCAGCAGCGCCTTGAACGCCGCCGCACCCACATAGCCGATCACGATCTCCAGCGCCGAGATCGGGGCGCTGAGGATTTCGTAGATCGTGCCGATGAACTTGGGGAAATAGATCCCGAAGCTGGCATTGGACACCGATTGCGTCAGCACCGACAGCATGATCAGCCCCGGCACGATAAAGGCCCCGTAGGAGGTGCCGTCGACTTCCTCCATCCGCGCGCCGATGGCCGCCCCGAACACCACGAAATAGAGCGAGGTGGACAGGATCGGCGAGATCAGGCTTTGCAGCATGGTGCGGAAGAACCGGTGCATCTCGTAGCGGAAGATCGTCTGGATCGCGGCGAAGTTCATTGGGCGGCCTCCCGGGGCGCGTCGTCGTGGACGAGCGAGACGAACACGTCCTCCAGGGAGCTTTGCCGGGTGGACAGGTCGCGCATCACGATGCCCGCGGCGTCCAGCTCGTTGAGCACGCGGCGGATGCCCGTGCGCTCGGCCTGGGTGTCGTAAGTGTAGACGATCTGATGCCCGCCCGCAGCGAGGGTCAGGTCAGGACCGGTCAGGGCCGCGGGCAGCGCCTCCAGCGGCGCGGCGAGGTCGATCACCGCCTCCTTCTTGCCCATGCGTGCCATCAGGCCCGCGGTTTCCTCGACCAGCAGGATCTCGCCCTTGTTGATCACCGCGATGCGGTCGGCGATCGCCTCGGCCTCTTCGATATAGTGGGTGGTCAGGATGATGGTGACACCCGCCGCCTTCAGCGCTTCGACCACGCGCCACATGTCCCGGCGCAGCTCCACATCGACCCCGGCGGTGGGTTCGTCGAGAAACAGCACCTTCGGGTCATGGGCCAGCGCCTTGGCGATCAGCACCCGCCGTTTCATCCCGCCCGACAATGCGACGATCTTCGAGGCGCGCTTGTCCCACAGGCTCAGGTCGCGGAGGATCTTTTCGATCCGGGCGGGGTCGCGGGGCCTGCCGAACAACCCGCGGGAAAAGGCGACCGTCGCCTCCACCGTCTCGAACGGCTCCAGCGACAGCTCCTGCGGGACCAGCCCGATCATCCGGCGCGTGGCGCGATAGTCGGCGACCACGTCATGCCCGCCCACGGTGACCGTGCCGCCCGTGGGCATGGTGAGCCCGCAGATGGTGGAGATCAGCGTGGTCTTGCCCGCCCCGTTCGGCCCCAGCAGGGCGAGGATCTCCCCCTCCCGGATCGACAGGGTGACACCGTTCAATGCGGTAAAGCCGCCGGGATAGGCTTTCACCAGGTCGGTGATGGTGACGATATCTGCGACAGGCTGGGACATCAGGGGCTCCGGGTTGGCGAGAGCGGCACTCTAGGCCCGGAGCGCGGCGGGCGAAAGGCCATGCGCGCGCGGCCCGCCCTGCGAAAATGCACAGAAACGGCGCGAGACCGTGGAATTGTGCGAATGCCTCGGGGGCTTATGTTGCGGGTCAAGCCGCGGCACTGACGCCGCCGCACCTGACGGAGGCATCCATGAAACACAACACCATTCCCGGCCTGCACCATGTCACCGCGATCTCCGGACCGCCGCAGGACAACCTGGATTTCTTCACCGGCACGCTGGGACAGCGGCTGGTCAAGAAGACCGTGAATTTCGACGCGCCGGACACCTATCACCTCTATTACGGCAACGAGACCGCAGAGCCGGGCACGATCCTGACCTTCTTCCCCTTCGTGGATGCGGGCCCCGGGCGCGCCGGGCCGGGCATGGCGAGCGCCTATGCCTACGCCGTTCCCGCAGGCCGGTTCGACGGCTGGATGGCACGCCTTGCCGAGGATGCCATCGACTTCAACGGCCCCGTTGAGCGGTTCGGCCAGCGCGTGATCACCCTGCGCGACCCGGACGGCGCGCCGGTAGAATTGATCGAGACCGACCGGGTGGCGCAGGCGCCGCTGGACGGGTTCCACTCGGTCACCCTGTGGGAGGCCGACCCGGAGCCCACCGCCAAACTGCTGACCGAGGTGTTCGGCTATACCGATGGCGGCACCGAGACCGGCGAGGGGATCGAACGGCTGCGACTGGTCGCCCCCGGCGATGCTCGCGGCGCGGTGGTCGACCTGATCCGCACCGACACCCCGTCCATCGGGCGGTCCGGGGCGGGCACGATCCATCACGTGGCCTTCCGGGCGCAGGATCACGACACCCACATGGGCTGGCGTGAGAAACTTCTGGGCCTGGGGCATGGCTTGACCCCGGTGATCGACCGGCAGTATTTCGACGCGATCTACTTCCGGGAGCCGGGCGGTGTCCTGTTCGAGATCGCCACCGACCCGCCGGGCTTCGCCACGGACGAGCCGATGGAGGCCCTGGGCCGGAAGCTTATGCTGCCGCCGCAGCACGAGCCGCTTCGCGACCGGATCGAGCGGGTGCTGCCGCCGCTCAGGACCGCCGCATGACCGCGCGGCTGGTGCGGGGCGGGGCGCCTGCGTCCCGCGCCCCGGCGGGCCTCGTCCTTGTCCATGGACGGGGCGGGTCCGCCGCCGACATCCTGCAGGTTGGGGAGGCCCTGGGCCTTCCCGATCTTGCGCTGATCGGGCCGGAGCATCCGGCCCGGTCCTGGTGGCCAACCTCGTTCCTGGCGCCCCATGCCGAGATGGCCGCGCCTTTGGAGGCCGGACTGGATGCCGTTGCGGATGCCTTCGCGGCACTGGAGGCCGAGGGCCTGCCCCGCGCACGGATCGCCGTGGCCGGGTTCAGCCAGGGCGCGTGCCTTGCGCTGGAATATGCGGCGCGGCAGGGCACGGGGCTGGCCGGGGCGTTTGGGTTTTCAGGCGCGCTGGTGGGCACCGGGGACACGGACGGCGCGCCGACGCCCGCACTTTATGGGCATGGCGACAAGCGGTTCGACTATGACACCGACCTGCGCGGGCTGCCCGTCTACCTGAGTGTCTATGAACAGGACCCGCATATCCCGCACGCCCGGGCACAAAGATCGGCGGAGGTGTTTAGACGCCTCGAGGCGACCGTCGACACGGTGACCGCGCCGGGGGCGGGGCATGGGCTGCTGTCCGAGGACATCACCGCCCTGCGCGGCCTTCTGAACCGCCCTGCCGCCTGACCGCGCCAGCATCGCGGGCTGGACCATCCGGTCCGGTCTGTTGACGCATTGGCCGCCCCGTGGCACGCCTGCGGGGCAGGCCGCCCTCGTCCGGGATGCGCCGACACTGACACGGTTTCGGAGGCTCCGCCCAACCCCCATGCGCAATTTCCCGGCCTGCCCACTGCCCTCCCGCGCCCGGCAGCGCGGACCCGCCCCGTGTCAGTGGGGGTGAGCGGCCGCCCGAAGTCGGGCGCCGCGCCAGTCGTTCCCTCTGTCGTGGCGGGGCTTCTGGTGGGGTTCAACCTGCTGGGACAGGCGGTGGCGCTCTCGGGGCTGGTCTTTGCGGGCGCGCTGGCGGTGGGACTGGGGCTGAGTACGGCGCTCCTGCTGGCCAGTTGCATCGTGGCGACCTGCGCGCTGACGGCGATTCCGGGGATGCCGCCGACCGCAGTGGGGGCGTTGCAGAACGTGCCGGTCGCGGCATTGCTGCCTGCGGCTTACCTTTTGGCGGACCCAACCGCGGCGGCCCTGAGCCCGGAGAGCCGGGTGGCGACCATGCTGGCGCTGTTGGGCCTCTCGGCGGTTGTCACCGGGGTCGGGATGCTGATCCTGTCGGCGCTGGATGTGGGGCGGGTGGTGCGGCTGATGCCGCATCCGGTCTCTGCCGGGTTCCTGGCGAGCGCGGGCATGATCCTGATCCTCGCGGGCCTGTCGCGGATCGTGGATGCACCGGCGCCTGGCCTGCAAGGTCTCGCCCGCCTGCCCGTCGAGGCCCTGCCCGCCCTCGCGCTGACGCTCGGACTGACGGGGGCGATCGGTCTGCTGGCCCGGTGGCGCGCGGATCTCGGCCCTTTCCTTGCGGTCCTGCTGGCCTTTCTGGCCTTCTACGGGGTGCTGAGCGCCCAGGGGCTCGGCCCCGAAGACGCCCGCACCCTCGGCTACCTGCCGCCGCGCAGCACGCAGGAGGCGCTGATCGGCTGGCACCCGGGCTTGTTCGACGCGATTTCCTGGAGCTTCGTGTCGGGCCACGTCGCGCTGATCGCCGCCGCGGCGCTGATCGGCATTCTCGGCGCCATGCTGAACCTGACGGGGATCGAGCTGGCCCTGCGCACGGATATCGAGACGCGCCGCGCCCTGTCGGTCACCGGCCTGACGAATGTGGGTCTTGGCGCGATGGGCGGCAGTATCAGCTATGTCTCCTCTGTGAACACGGTCTCGATGCAGGCCCTGGGCGCGCGCGGTCCGGTGGCACGGATCGTTCTTCTGGGGTTTCTTGCAGCAAGCCTGGTCTACGCACCGGCGATCGTCGCCTTCACGCCCACCTTCGTGGCGACCGGGCTGCTGGTCTATATCGGCTACACGATCCTGTCGCGCTGGCTGTTGCAGCAATACCGCCAACAACCCCTCGCGGATTGGGCGATCTCCGCCGGGATCGTGCTGGTGACGGTGGTCTTCGGCATCCTGCCAGCGATCGGCTTCGGTATCGTTGCCGCCTCGCTGATCTTCGCGATCAGCTACGCACGACTGCCCGTGGTCACGCGGCTCGCGGATCTGAACGTACGGCGCAGTTCGGTGGACCGGGGCCCGGCGCAAAGCGCGGTGCTCGACCGGGAGGCGCACCGGGTTCTGACCCTGACCCTGCGCGGTTTCTTGTTCTTCGGATCGGTGGAGCAGTTGCTGGAGCATGTCCGCGCGGCCCTGAACCGGCCCAACAGGCCCGACACGATCCTGCTTGATTTTGCGCGGGTGAGCGCGCTCGACAGCGCGGCGCTTGCCGCCTTGCAGAAGCTCGATTTCCTCGCGCGCAACAGCCAGGTGCAGATCGTCATCACCGAAGCCAGCCCCGCGGTGGCCGCAGCACTCGTCCGTCTGGAAGCGCTGCTCGGCCCGGACCCGGCCATGCGGTTCGCGAGTGCGACGGACGCCGCGTTGGAGGCCGCCGAGGACCGGCTGCTGACGCGACTGGAGGCGGCCGAGACAGGCGCGGGCGCGCGCGCCTTCCTCGACGCCACGCTCGGGGATGCCGCACTTGCGCAGCGTGTTTTGTCGATGATGACCCGCGAGGAGGTCGCGGCGGGGCAGCGTTTGATGGCCTGCGGCGACCGGGACACGGACGTGATCCTGGTGGAGCGCGGGCAGCTGGCGGTGCTGGCCCCCACCCCGGACGGGCGGATGCGCCGGATCCAATCCCTGCGCCCCGGAGCCCTGATCGGCGAGATTGCAAGCTATGCAGGCCTGCCCCGGGCCGCGGATGTGATCGCCGAAACAGCCGCGACCGTGTACCGGTTCAATCGGTCCGAGCTTGACCAGCGCACCAGGGACGACCCGGAACTTGCCGCGGCCTGGCACCGGATGATCGCCACCGCGTTGTCGCGCAAACACCACCGCACCTTGCGGATGCTGCGCGAGAGCCGCTGAGCCTACTCCTTGGGCGTCTCGGGCAGGGGCACGTCCTCCACCCACGGCGCAGGCAGCAGGTACTGCCGGATCGCCTTGAGCTTCTTCTTCTGGGTCAGCGCGCGCTTGATGTGAGGCCAGGGCGCCAGATGGGGCAAGGTGCGGTGATACCGTCCCCGCACCGCGTCCGGCGGGTTGAGCGCGCCTGCGAAGATCACCACCCGGGAATCCTCGGGTGGGCGCGGGGCGCGAAAATAGTTGAACGGAAACCGCGGGATGCAGTCGATCCGGAAGTGGGACACCCAGGCCCGCGGCCAGAACTTGACACCGTTTGGCGCGTTCTTGGTGACGAAATGCTGCTCGAACCGGTATTTGTCGGCGATCCCCTGGGGGTCTGCGGCGAAAATCGGCTGCAGGGAGGCGAGCGCCCCCACGGGCATCCTGTAGACCGAGGTCTGGCCGAGCTTGTGCAGCGGCTTGGCCTGGTTGCGGGCAAGGATCACGTCCTCGGGCGAGCCGTAGTCGAAGAAATCATCGAGCGAGCCGACGATCGACGCATCCAGGTCCAGAAACAGCACCGGCCCTTCGAGATCGCCGAGCGTCGGTGCCCAGAGCCGGGATTTCGGCCACTGCCCGATGGTGCGCTCGGGCATGAAGCCGGGCATCTCGGGCAGGTCGAAACACTCCACTTCCGGGCGCACGCCCTGGCGCGTGTCGGTGAAACACACGAACCGGAAGGGCGGCGTGGTATGGCGCGCGACCATGTCGTAAAGCCGGTTGATGTAAGGCGCGCCGTACTTGGTGCCCCAGTTGATGCACATGATTTGCTTCATGAGTTCGCGCTAGCATTGCTCCGGCGCCAAATCAACGCGCGCGGCCATGCCTTCGGGAAAGTCGACAGCTGTCACCTGTGGCGAGTCGCACGGTTTTCAGAAAACGAACCGTTTTAGCAACCGTCCCGGGGCAGCGCGCAATGGTCGCGGCGCAGTGGGTTGCAGGTTTGGAAAGGTTGAACACCATGGGCGCCATCACATGACATGTGCCCCCGCACCCTCCCCGCGGAACCGAGACTGGCAGAAGGCAGACCCATGAGCAGTGTATTCGACGACCTGGAGATCGGCGCGACGGCAGAGACCTCCCGGCTCTGCCGGGAAGAGGACCTGATCGTCTTTGCCAACGCCTCGGGCAATTTCAACCCGCTGACCGTGCCGGACCAGGACGGCGATGGCGATGGCGTGCCCGAAGCGGTTGCGCCGGCGATGTGGGTGGCCTCCCTGATCTCGTCGGTGCTGGGCAACAAATTGCCGGGTCCCGGCATGCGGTACCGCGCGCAGTCGCTTTTCTTCCGTGCGCCGGTGCTGGCCGGCGAGACGGTGGTGGCGCGGGTCAAGTTGCTGGAGAAAAAGGCGGACCGGGTGGTGCGGCTGGAAACCATCGTCGAGACCCAGGGGGGGCGACGCCTTCTGGACGGGGAGGCGGAGGTGATCGCGCCGGAGACCCGCATCATGCTTGACGCAGCCAATGTGCCGGGCTTGCTGGTGCAGCGCCATGTGCATTTCGAGCGGATGATCCTTCGGGCTGAACCCCTGCCCCCCTTTCCTACGGCGGTGGTGGCCCCCGAAGAGCCCGACGCGCTGGCGGGCACGATCCTCGGGGCCGAGCACACGCTGATCACGCCGCTGCTGATCGGGGACCCGGACAGGATCGCGGCGGCGGCGGCGGAGAAGGGCATCGACCTGGCCCCTTACGAGATCATCGCCGAGCCCCATCACAAGGCCGCAGCGGCCTGCGCGGTGCGGCTGGTCCATGAGGGACGCGCCAAGGCGATCATGAAGGGGCATTTGCATACGGATGTCCTGCTCTCGGCGATCCTGAAGAAGGACGGGGGCCTGCGCGGCACCCGGCGGCTGAGCCATGTTTTCGTGATGGATGTGCCCGGGCTCGATCATCCGCTGTTCATCTCGGATGCGGCGATCAACATCGCGCCCGATCTCAAGACCAAGGCGGATATCACCCAGAACGCCATCGACCTGGCGCTGGCCATCGGGGTCACGATGCCGAAGGTCGGGATCCTGTCGGCGGTGGAGACGGTCAACCCGGCGATCCCCTCCACGCTCGACGCCGCGATCCTGTCGAAGATGGCCGAGCGCGGGCAGATCACCGGCGGGCTGGTGGACGGACCGCTGGCCATGGACAACGCGGTGGACCTGGCCGCGGCGCGCACAAAGGGCATCATATCGAAGGTGGCGGGACAGGCCGATATCCTGATCGTACCCAACATGGAAGCGGGCAACATGCTGGCCAAGCAGCTGACATATCTCGCCCATGCGGATGCAGGCGGGATCGTGATGGGGGCACAATGCCCTGTCATCCTGAACAGTCGCGCCGATAACGACAAGGCGCGGCTCGCCTCGTGTGCGATCGCGGCGCTCCTTGTCGGAGCCACCGCTTGAGTGTCCTGCTGACACTGAACGCGGGCAGCTCCTCGGTAAAGTTCGCGGTCTACGAGGCGGCCAATGCGCCGCTTCTGATCGTGGCGGGTGAAGTCGATGGGCTCGGGCCAGCGGCGCGGCTGATCGTGAACACCAACCCGGCGACGAAACGGGATCTCGGGCCGACGGACCATGCCGCAGCCCTGCACGCGATCCTCGCCGCCCTGCGCCCGATCCTGTCCGGACGGCAGGTGGTCGGGGTCGGCCACAGGATCGTCCATGGCGGCGGCGCCTTCACGGCACCGGTGGAGTTGACGCCCGATGTGATCGAGGCGCTGGAGGCGTTCGTGCCGCTGGCGCCGCTGCATCAGCCCCACAACCTGGCCATGGTGGCCGCCGCGCGGCAGGCATTCCCCGACGCGGTGCAGATCGGCTGTTTCGACACGGCGTTCCATGCGGGACATCCCTGGGTGAACGACACCTTCGCCCTGCCCCGCCGCTTCTACGAGGCGGGCGTGCGGCGCTACGGGTTTCACGGGCTCTCCTACGACTACATCACCGACAAGCTGCGCGCGGACTGTCCGGAACTGGCCGCCGGGCGGGTGGTGATCGCGCATCTCGGAAACGGCGCGTCGATGTGCGCGGTGCGCGACGGGCGCAGTGTCGGGTCCACCATGGGCTTCTCGGCGCTGGACGGGTTGCCCATGGGCACGCGCTGCGGACAGCTCGACCCCGGCGTGCTGCTCTACATGATGGAGCAGGGCATGAGCCGGGAGGAGATCACCTCGATCCTCTACGAGGAAAGTGGGCTGCAGGGACTGTCGGGCTTCAGCCATGACATGCGCACCCTGCAGGCGAGCGACGACCCGAGGGCGGCGGAGGCCATCGATTACTACGTGTTCCGTATCCGGCGGGAACTAGGGGCAATGACGGCTGTGCTGGGCGGGATCGACGCCCTGGTGTTCTGCGGCGGCATCGGAGAGAACGCGGCCGTCATACGGGCGCGCGTGATCGAGGGGATGGACTATCTCGGCCTGTCGCTGGACGCCGAGGCCAATGCGCGGAACGCCACGCGGGTCGCGACCGGGCCGGTGCCGATCCTGGTCATTCCCACCAATGAAGAGCTGGTCATTGCGCGCGCGGTCAGCGCGGCCCTGCACCCGTGACCACGATCCGGGTGGACCAGCCCGCGCAGGCCTCGGCCACCGGGGGCGACACCGGCTGATCGGTAAAGAGGGTCTCGACCGCGCTGAGCGAGGCGATGCGGGCCGGGGCCTTGCGGCTGAACTTGGAGTGATCGGCCACGACGAAGGTGCGCCGGGACTGGGCCAGGATCGCGCGGCTGACCCCGACCTCCTGGATATCGAAGTCCAGCAGATCGCCCTCCGTATCCAGCGCCGAGCACCCGATCACTGCCAGGTCGAATTTGAACGCGCGGATGCTCTCGACCGCCAACGCCCCGATCAGCCCGCCATCGCTGCGCCGCAACTGCCCGCCGGTGAGGATCACCTCGCAATCGGGGTTGGCCGTGAGAATGCGCGCCACGTTCATGTTGTTGGTGATCACCAACAGGTCGGTATGATGCAGAAGTTCCTGCGCCACGGCCTCGGTGCTGGTGCCGATGTTCAGAAACAGGGAAATGCCGTTGGGGATCTGCGCAGCACAGGCCCGGGCCATCGCCCGCTTCGCCCCGGTGTTGAGCGCGCGGCGTTCCTCATAGGCGACGTTGGACGTGCCCGAGGGCAGCACGGCGCCGCCATGGACACGCTCCAGCCGCCCGGCTTCGGCCAGATCGCTCAGATCGCGGCGGATGGTTTGCAGGGTAACGCCGAAATGGGCCGCCAGCCGGTCCACGGTCACCTTGCCGTCGCGGCGGGCGATCTCGAGGATTTCCGGGTGACGCAGGGTCTGGGTCATGGGCACTCCGCTGGGCTTTGACGGCCAGTGTTCGGGTTTTCGTGCAAACTGCAAGCGTGGATGTCTGCGCGCGGATACGCTCGAAACCGCGCGCTTGGCCGATTGTTTCACCAAAGTGATTTTCTTTTTTGTTCGCTTTGCCCTAAACCGCGCACAAACGCAGATGCGAGTGCTCCCATGACCATGCCGGAAACAGACGCGAAATTGCACGACCTCTTCATCATCGGGGGGGGCATCAATGGTTGCGGGATCGCGCGCGATGCCGCCGGGCGCGGGCTCTCGGTGGCGCTGGCCGAGATGAACGATCTGGCCTCGGGCACTTCGTCGGGGTCCACCAAGCTCTTCCATGGCGGGCTGCGATACCTGGAGTATTTCGAATTCCGGCTGGTGCGCGAGGCCCTGATCGAGCGGGAGGTGCTGCTGCGCGCGATGCCCCATATCAGCTGGCCCAAGCGGTTCGTGCTGCCCTATCACCCGGACATGCGCTTCGAAGGGCAGACCCCGACCTCGAAACTGCTGGGCATTTTCATGCCCTGGATGAAGGGGCGGCGGCCCGCCTGGCTGATCCGGCTGGGGCTGTTCCTCTATGACAACCTGGGCGGACGGAAGATCCTGCCGGGGACCGAGACCCTGTCGCTGCAGGGCACGCCCGAAGGCGCACCGTTGGAGCCGCGGTTCGAGAAGGCGTTCGAGTATTCCGACTGCTGGGTGGAGGATTCGCGTCTGGTGGTCCTGAACGCGCGCGATGCGGAGGCGCGCGGGGCGGAGATTCACATGCGCACCAAGGTCGTCGCGACCGAGCGGCATGCCGATCACTGGCGGATCGAGACCCAAGAGGCCGACACCGGCACGCGGCGCAGTTTCCGGGCGAAGATGCTGGTGAACGCAGGCGGGCCCTGGGTCGCCGAACTGCTGACCGGGACCCTGCGGCTGAACGTGCCGGACACGGTGCGGCTGGTGCGGGGCAGTCACATCGTGGTGCCCAAGCTCTATGACCACGACAAGTGCTACTTCTTCCAGGGGACCGATGGGCGGATCATCTTCGCGATCCCCTACGAGACGGATTTCACCCTGATCGGCACCACCGATGCGGAGCATCCGGACCCCTCGCAGAAGCCCGAATGCACGCCGGAGGAGCGCGACTACCTGCTGGCCTTCGCGAACCAGTATTTCAAGCAGGACATCACGGCCGAGGACGTGGTCTGGACCTATTCCGGGGTGCGGCCGCTTTATGATGACGGCGCGAGCAGCGTGACGGCGGCGACGCGGGATTACACGCTCAAGACCGATGCCGCGGCCGGGGCGCCGGTGCTGAACGTGTTCGGCGGCAAGATCACCACCTATCGGCGGCTGGCGGAAAGCGCGTTGGCGCAGATCGGCGCGCAGCTGCCCGTCGGCGCGGGGCCGTGGACCGCCGGCGTGGCACTGCCCGGGGGCAATTTCCCGGTGGACGGGGTCGAGGAGCTGATCGCGCAGCTGCGCGCGGCCTATCCGTTCCTGAGCGCACGGTGGGCGACGCGGCTGATCCGCGCCTATGGGCGCGACGCGTGGGAGGTGCTGGGCGACGCGAAGACCGAAGCCGATCTGGGCGAGGGGTTCGGCGCGACCCTGACCGCGCGGGAGGTGCGCTGGCTTATGACGCGCGAATATGCGCGGCAGGCCGAGGACGTGGTCTGGCGGCGCAGCAAGCTGGGCCTGCGGATGAGCGCCGAAGAGATCGTAACGCTGGACCGCTGGATGCAGGCAGCGCGCCGCACCCTGCCGCAATCGGCCGCATAAGGGCCTTGCGCGGTGCGGGATTTGTCCCCATCGTCCGGGCAGGAATGGACAACCGCGCGGAGCCATGGACCTCAACGCCCCTGACGCCCCGAGATTTCTGACCACCAAGGAGGTGGCGGATTTGCTGCGGGTGCGGGAGCGGAAGGTCTATGACCTGGCCGGCGCGGACGAGATCCCCCATCGCCGGATCACAGGGAAACTGCTGTTCCCGCGCGAGGAACTTCTCGACTGGATCGAAGGAGACCGGCAGGCGACCGCCCTGCCTCCGGTGCTGACCGGGTCGCATGATCCGTGGCTCGCCTGGGCGGTCGGGGCCTCCGACTGCGGGCTGGCGGTGTTGCAGAATGGCAGTGCCGAAGGGCTCGCGCGCTTCGCGGCGCGAGAGGCCGCGTTCTGCGGGCTGCACATCCCCGAAGACGACGGCTGGAACGTGGGCAGCGTGCGGGCGCAGGGGGTGCGCGACTGCGTGCTGATCGGATGGGCGATACGCCAACGGGGGCTGCTGCTGTCCCCTGCCCTTGCCGCCGATGTCAAAGATGTGGCCGCCCTGCGAGGCCAGCGTGTCGTGCTGCGCCAGCTGGGCGCCGGGGCGGCGGTATTGCTGGAGCGGTTGCTGGACGATGCGGGGATGGCACTGTCCGACCTGGTCACGGGGACGGATGTGGCCCGAACCGAGCACGAGGCGGCGGAGGCGGTCGCCTCCGGCGAGGCGGACGCGGCGCTGGGACTTGCGGCCATGGCACGGCAGTTCAAGCTGGGCTTCGTGCCGATCGTGGAGGAACGCTTCGACTTGCTGGTCGACCGGGCGTTCTATTTCTCGGATCCGTTCCAGCGCCTGCTGCAATTCGCGTCAACGCCCGCGGCCTTGGAAAAGGCGCGGGCGCTGGGGGGCTACGACGTGTCCGAGCTTGGCACGGTCCGCTGGAACGGACCGTGAGCCGGATCAACCGCCCGCGTTCGGGAAGAAGAGCTGCTGCCCGTCGACCTTGAAGGACGCGATCGCGGCTTGCCCTTCTTCCGACAGGATCCAGTCGACGAATTGCTGACCGAGATCGGCTTTGACATGGGCGTGACGCTCGGGGTTTACGAGGATGATCCCATACTGGTTGAAAAGCTTGGGGTCGCCTTCCACGAGAATCTCGTGGTTCTGCTTGTTGCCAAAGGCGATCCAGGTGGCGCGGTCGGTCATGACGTAGCCGTTCATGGCGATGCCGGTGTTCAGCGTCGCGCCCATGCCGGAGCCGGTTTCGCGATACCAGTCGCCCGACGCCGCCTGGGCGTCGATGCCGGTCTCGGACCAGAGGCGCAGCTCGGCCTTGTTGGTGCCGCTGTCGTCGCCGCGGCTGAGGAAGGGCGCCTGGGCTTCGGCGATCTGCGCCAGGGCCGCCACCGCATCGCTGCTCCCGCCGACACCGGCGGGGTCCGCGGCGGGACCGACGATGACGAAGTCGTTATACATCACATCGGCGCGGGACACGCCGAACCCGTCGGCAACGAATTTTTCTTCGGCAGCCTTGGCATGAACGAACAGGACATCGCCGTCCCCGTTGGCCGCATTGCGCAGGGCCTGCCCCGTCCCGACGGCCACGACCTGCACATCGATGCCGGTCTCGGCCTCGAAAATGGGCAGGATATGGTCGAAGAGCCCGGAATTCTGGGTCGAGGTCGTGGACTGCACGAGGATGGACGGCTCCGAGGCCTGTGCGACCCCGGCGAGCGTTGTGGCTGCGCCGAGGCAAGCAGCGAAGAGCGAGGATATCAGGGCAAGTCTCATCGGGACTCCTCCAGTTCAGGGGATCGGGAATGGATATCAGGGGCCGTCGTAGAACCGGCCGTCGAGCCAGGCGGCGACCGCGGCGCTGCGCGGCGCGGTGAGCACCTGCTGCGCCGGCCCGGCCTCGGCCACGCGGCCCCGGTGCAGGAAGAGGATATCATCCGCCATCCGCCTCGCCTGGCCGTGATCATGGGTGACCATCACGACAGTGACCCCGGCACCATGGGCCGCGTTGATCTGGCTTTCGATCTGCCGCGTGGCGGCGGGATCGAGGCTGGCAGTCGGCTCGTCGAGCAGGAGCATCCGGGGCGCGGTGGACAGGGCCCGCGCCACGGCGAGACGTTGCTGCTCGCCCCCCGAGAGCACCCGCGCCGGGCGGCGGGCAAACTCGGACAGCCCCGCACGGTCGAGCGCCTCGGCCTCGCGGGCCGCGCGCTCCTTGCCGCGGATGCCGCGGACCGACAGGGCGAAGCGCAGGTTGCCCAGAACCGAGCGTCGCAGCAGGACCGGGCGCTGCAGCACCATAGATTGCGCCTGCCGCGCCTCTGCCGACAGGGGGGCGCCGTGCCAGAGGACCTGGCCCGCATCGGGCGCAATGAGCCCGTGCAGGACCCGCAGCAGCAGGCTCTTGCCCGCGCCATTGGCCCCCATGATCACCGTGCGCCGACCGGCAGGCAGGGACAGGTCGACACCGTCGAGCAGCCGCTTGCCGCCGCGCATCAGCACGATGTCGCGGGCTTCGAGAAGCTTGTCGCCAAGCTCCAGCTCCGGATGGGTGTGGAAGTCACGCATAGGCCGCCCTCACCGCCGAGGCGCGGATCGACATTACCAGCGCGTTCACGATCACCGCCATGCAGAGCAGGATGATGCCCAGGGCCAGGGCCAGTTCGAGATTGCCCTTGGACGTCTCCAGCGCGATCGTGGTGGTCATCACCCGGGTGGCATGGTCGATATTGCCGCCGACGATCATCACCGCGCCAACCTCCGCCACGGCCCGCCCGAACCCCGCAAGCGCCACCGTCAAAAGGGTATAGCGCGCATCCCAGAGATAGGCGCCAATCCGGTCGACCGGTCCGACCTGAAGCGAGGCGAATTGTTCGGAGTATTCCGCGTCGAGATCCGCCACCACTTGGCAGGTCAGCGCGGCCACGATAGGCGTGACCAACACCGCCTGGGCGATGATCATCGCGGTGGGCGTATAAAGCAGGCCAAGTGTGCCCAGGGGCCCGGCCGCAGACAGCATCAGGTACACCAGCAGCCCCACCACCACAGGGGGCAGCCCCATCGCTGCGTTCAAGAGGACCACAAGGACCGTACGGCCGGGGAAGCGGAAAGCGCCAGCCGCCGCCCCGAGGGGGAGGCCGATCACACAGGCCACCGCGACGGCAGTCAGGGTGACGCGCAAAGAGAGGCCGATGATCTCGACCAGGTCCGGATCCCACACCAGGACCAGACCGATCGCATCTGCCAAAACGCTCCAGAAACCAGACAAATCAGGTATCTCCCCCGCCACTTGGGAAATAATGCACAAAAATGCATAGCTTGCCAGCGGTAATTCGAGAGATGATCGCAAGGCACGGAAAAAGCCCTGCGTTGGGCAAGCCTTTTCAGGGCGTTGGGTGCGACGTCGATGAGCGTCGCATCAGCCTCATGGCGCAGAGAAGTCTGCTCTGAACACCTGCATCGGTAGATGCGGGTCCATCACGGGCGTCGAAGGGCAGCATGTCGGCGCGTTCTTCTAACAGCCTGCAGCCCGGTTACGGCAACAAGGCCGAACGCCAGGCTACCCAGGATCACAGGCCAGACCGGGATAGCGCGGCCGGCCGCATCCGGGCTCAAACGCAGCACGCCGTCTGCGGACACGGTGGTCTCGAACGCATCGACGAAGCGCCCCCGTTCATAGAGACGCACCGCAACCGGGACATGCGCGAAGCCATCGCCCGGCAACTCCAGCACGAGGTCCGCAGCGTCCAGACCGACGTCGGCACGAAGGCCGGTATAGAGGTACAACTCCGACAAGGGCGCGATCGGGGCGGTCGGTGTGCTGCACACGGTTGTCGAAATCGACGCCTGCAGCGGCGTGTCGAACGGCAGACGATCCACGCCAGCGTGCAGCAGGGTCGGCAAGGCGGAGGTGGGATGCGCGCCATCCTTCGACAGAACCTGCGTCTGGGCGGCGAGATGGATCATCGCTTGCGCCGCAATCTCGTGACCCCGGGCAAACGTGATCGGCTCGGACAGATCCGTCCGCAGATCGCGCCCGAGTGCGGCAACCGCGTCGAGGACCGGTGCCGCAGGCGCCATGATATAGAGGGATGTCGTTGCCGCATTGCGGGACACGATCAGGCTCATGGGCTCGGACGCCACAACCGGCCTGGGCAGCATCGCTGCAAGCAGAAGAAAGATGAAACCGACGCCACGCATGGATGACAGATATCGCCGGTGGGGCGAAAGTCACATGATCTCGATGGGGCGTGATTGGATCCTATAGAGAGTTATTATTGGATCCTATAGAGAGTTATTGGTTTTTTTCTAGGTTTGGCGGTGACCTACTCTCCCACGTCTTGAGACGCAGTACCATCGGCGCTACGGCACTTAACGACCGAGTTCGGGATGGGATCGGGTGTTTTGCTCGCGCTATGACCACCAAACCGAGGAAAAAACCAAGTGCGTTGCACTTGGGTTTTTCCTGGTTGGAGGCAGCGTTTCGGCGGAGCCGACAACGCGTTCCAACACCGCGGGTTATCCAGGTGCAGCGCTTACCACCTGATATTCAGGTGGGTCTTCACATCGGCGTCCAAGCCAAGTTCGTGTATGCTTTGATTTGTGTGTAGGGGCATTTGCCGTCTACTGGATCAAATCAAGCCTATCGGACCATTAGTACCGGTCAGCTGAGCGCATTGCTGCGCTTACACCTCCGGCCTATCGACGTGGTGGTCTACCACGGTCCTCAGGGATACCTTGTTTTGAGGGGGGCTTCCCGCTTAGATGCCTTCAGCGGTTATCCTGTCCGATCATAGCTACCCAGCACTGCCGTTGGCACGACAACTGGTCCACCAGTGGATCGTTCACCCCGGTCCTCTCGTACTAGGGGCAACTCCTCTCAAGTATCCTACACCCACGGCAGATAGGGACCGAACTGTCTCACGACGTTCTAAACCCAGCTCACGTACCTCTTTAAACGGCGAACAGCCGTACCCTTGGGACCTGCTCCAGCCCCAGGATGAGATGAGCCGACATCGAGGTGCCAAACGGTGCCGTCGATATGGACTCTTGGGCACCATCAGCCTGTTATCCCCGGCGTACCTTTTATCCGTTGAGCGATGGCCCTTCCACTCGGGACCACCGGATCACTATGGCCGTCTTTCGACTCTGCTCGACTTGTCAGTCTCGCAGTCAGGCTGGCTTCTGCCATTGCACTCAACGAGCGATTTCCGACCGCTCTGAGCCAACCTTCGCGCGCCTCCGTTACGCTTTAGGAGGCGACCGCCCCAGTCAAACTACCCGCCACACAGGGTCCCGGATCCGGATAACGGACCGCGGTTAGACATCAAGCGATGCAAGGGTGGTATCTCAAGGGAGGCTCCACAGGAACTGGCGTTCCTGCTTCAAAGCCTACCACCTATCCTGCACATGCATGGCCTGATGCCAGTGTGAAGCTGTAGTAAAGGTGCACGGGGTCTTTCCGTCTAACCGCGGGAAGCCTGCATCTTGACAGGCAATTCAATTTCGCTGAGTCGATGTTGGAGACAGCGGGGAAGTCGTTACGCCATTCGTGCAGGTCGGAACTTACCCGACAAGGAATTTCGCTACCTTAGGACCGTTATAGTTACGGCCGCCGTTTACCGGGGCTTCAATTCGGTGCTTGCACACCTCCTTTTAACCTTCCGGCACCGGGCAGGCGTCAGACCCTATACGTCGTCTTGCGACTTCGCAGAGCCCTGTGTTTTTAGTAAACAGTCGCCACCCCCTGGTTTGTGCCCCCCGCCCATAGTTGCCTACGAACGGGGCCTCCTTCTCGCGAACTTACGGAGGTATTTTGCCGAGTTCCTTCAACATCGTTCTCTCAAGCGCCTTGGTATTCTCTACCAGTCCACCTGTGTCGGTTTAGGGTACGATCTCATGGAGGGCTATTTCCAGGAACCGATCAGCGGCCCACCCAATCCGATAAGGGTGAACAACAGTCTCGATCCGTCACATCCTCCTGGCCCAGGAATATTAACCTGGTTCCCATCGACTACGCCTTTCGGCCTCGCCTTAGGGGTCGGCTTACCCTGCTCAGATTAACTTTAAGCAGGAACCCTTGGACTTTCGGCGACAGGGTCTCTCACCCTGTTTGTCGCTACTCATGTCATCATTCTCACTGGTGATCACTCCACCGGATCGCTCACGCGCCGGCTTCACAGTCAAACCCGGTCCTCCGCAGGATCCGAAGATCCTCAAGAGGAATGGGTTATGTCACACCACGCTCTGCTACCATGCACTACGTGCATCCTAAGCTTCGGCTCATGGCTTGAGCCCCGTTACATCTTCGCCGCAGGACAACTTGTTTAGACCAGTGAGCTGTTACGCTATCTTTAAAGGATGGCTGCTTCTAAGCCAACCTCCTGGTTGTTTTGGTCGTCCCACCTGCTTTCCCACTTAGCCATGAATTGGGGGCCTTAGCTGTAGGTCAGGGTTGTTTCCCTCTCCACTACGGACGTTAGCATCCGCAGTGTGTCTGCCATCTAGTACTCCCGGGTATTCGGAGTTTGGTTAGGATCAGTAAGCCTGTGGGGCCCCATTACCCATCCAGTGCTCTACCCCCCGGGGTATTCGGATGACGCTCTACCTAAATAGATTTCGCAGAGAACCAGCTATCTCCGAGTTTGATTGGCCTTTCACCCCTAGGCACAATTCATCCCGACCTTTTTCAACAGGTGTGGGTTCGGACCTCCAGTTGGTGTTACCCAACCTTCATCCTGATCATGCCTAGATCACTCGGTTTCGGGTCTGATCCCACGAACTCATGCGCCCTATTAAGACTCGCTTTCGCTGCGCCTACACCTAACGGCTTAAGCTTGCTCGTGAGACCAAGTCGATGACCCATTATACAAAAGGTACGCCGTCACCACTGATGTGGCTCCGACTGCTTGTAGGCGTCCGGTTTCAGAAACTGTTTCACTCCCCTCGTCGGGGTGCTTTTCACCTTTCCCTCACGGTACTGGTTCACTATCGGTCAGCAAGGAGTACTTAGCCTTCGAGGGTGGTCCCCCGATGTTCAGACAGGATTTCACGTGTCCCGCCCTACTTAATACGTCCAATTGAGCTTCCAATACGGGGCTGTCACCCACTATGGCCTGTCTTTCCAAACAGTTCTTGTCACTCGCATGGCTCGGCTGGTCCCCGTTCGCTCGCCGCTACTAGGGGAGTATCTGTTGATGTCCTTTCCTCCGGGTACTTAGATGTTTCAGTTCCCCGGGTTTGCTCTTTAAGACCTATGTATTCAGTCCTAAAGTACCTGGCTATATAGCCTGATAACCACTTC